>NZ_WNJP01000008.1 GCF_009733735.1 Sandarakinorhabdus oryzae
CGCCCATGACCTGGCCGAAGCGATGGCCCAGGCGCTCACCGCCCGCCGCGCCGATTGTGTCGCCCACGGCCGCCGCTTCGCCTGGGAGGGCTGTGTCGACCAGTTCCTCGCCGCGCTGGTGTCGGGCGACGGCCAGCCGGTGCCGCAGCTGCTGGTGCCGGGCCTGCCGCTGGTCGCCTGACCGATTGCGCCGCCGTCGCGGGTGGCCTAGGTCGCCGCCATGCGCGTGCTTCTCACTGGGTCATCGGGCTGGCTCGGCCGCTTCCTGGCGCCGTTGCTGCGCGCGCACGGCCATCAGGTCATCGGCCTCGACATCGCGCCGGGGGCCGACACCGACGTGATCGGCAGTGTTGCCGATGCGGCGCTGGTCGACGGCCTGTTTGCCCGCCACGGCTTTGATGGCGTCCTCCACGCCGGCGGCCTGCACAAGCCCGACATCGCCCGCTATCCGCGCCAGGCCTTCATCGATGTGAACGTCTCCGGCACGCTCGCCCTGCTGGAGGCCGCCATCCGCCACGGGGCCAGCCGCTTCGTCTTCACCTCCACCACCTCGCTGATGATCACCCAGGCCATCCGCGACGAGGCGAGCCGCGAAGCGGTGTGGCTGGATGAAGACAGTGGCCCGCTCAGTCCGCGCAACATCTATGGCGCGACGAAGCGCGCCGCCGAGGAGCTGTGCCGGCTCGCCCATGCCGATCACGGCTTGGCCGTGATCGTGCTGCGCACGGCGCGCTTCTTCCCGGAGGAGGACGACACCCACCGCGACCTTTCGGGCCCCAACCTCAAGGCCAACGAGTTCCTCAATCGCCGGCTGACCGTGGAGGATTGCGCCCGCGCCCACCTGGCGGCGCTGGAACAGGCGCCACGCATAGGCTTTGGCCTCTATATCGTCTCGGCGCCGACGCCCTTCCATCGCGACGAGGTGGCCGAACTGAAGGCCGATGCGCCCGCCGTCATCGCCCGGCATTTCCCCGATGCCGCCGCGCTCTATGCGGCGCGCGGCTGGGCGCTGCCGCGCCGCATCGGCCGCGTCTATGATGCCGGCAAGATCGAGCGCGAGCTCGGTTTTCGCTGCCAGACCAATTTTGCCGCCGTGCTCGCCGCCTTGCGCACCGGCGGTCCGCTGCCATTCCAGCATGATCCGGCCTATGTCTCGCCGGCCGTGCGGCCAGCGGGCGCGGCCTGAGCGGCTTGCGGGCGCGGCAGCTTGCCCCTAACCAAGGCCCATATTCGGGGAGAGAGACTGATGACCAAATTTGCCCTGGCCCTGGCCGCCCTGCTGGCTAGCACCGCCGCCACTGCCGCCGAAACCGTGGTGATCACCGCGGCGCGCATGCTCGACGTGGCGACCGGCAAGATGATCGACAAGCCGATCATCGTCGCCGTCGATGGCCGCATCACCCAGGTCGGCCGCCAGGGCGATCTGGTGGTGAAGGATGGCAAGCGCATCGATCTGGGTGATCTCACCATCCTGCCCGGCCTCATCGACATGCACGTCCACCTCACCAGCGATCCGGCGCTGGGCTATGATGCCGATCTCCACCATGTGCCGGCCTATTTCGTCGCCGTCGGTGTCGCCAATGCCGACCGCACGCTCGATGCCGGTTACACCACGGTACGCAATGTCGGTTCGGCGCAGTTCGGCGATGTCGGCCTGATGCAGGCGATCAATGAGGGCGTGATCCGTGGCCCGCGCATCGTGCCGGCGGCCTATGCGCTGGGTGCCACCGGCGGCCATTGTGACGACAATCGCTTCCCGCCGGGCATGACCGTCGATCGCAGCGGCGTTGCTTCGGGCCCGCAGGGCTTCCGCGAGAAGGTGCGCGAGATGCACCGCTATGGCGCCGATGTGATCAAGTTCTGCGCCACCGGCGGCGTCTTCTCGGCGCGCGATACCGTCGATGGCCAGCAACTGACGCAGGAGGAAATGGACGCGCTGGTTGATGAAGCCCACCGGCTGCGCATGAAGGTCGCCGTCCACGCCCACGGCGCCGATGGCATCAAGGCCGCCATCCGCGCTCACGCCGATACGATCGAGCACGCCAGCCTGGCCGATGCCGAAGCCTTCGCCCTGGCCAAGGCCAACGGCACGTGGTTCTCCATGGATATCTACAACGATGATTATATCCTGGCCGAAGGCGCGAAGAACGGCGTGCCGGAGGAGAATCTCGCCAAGGAACGCGCCATCGGCCTGAAGCAGCGCCAGACCTTCCAGGCAGCGTGGAAGGCCGGCGTGAAGATGGTGTTCGGCACCGATGCCGGTGTCTATCCGCACGGCACCAATGCCCGCCAGTTCGCCAAGATGGTGGAATGGGGCATGACCCCGATCGACGCCATCCGTGCCGCCACGGTGAAGGCCGCCGAAGCACTGGGCCGGGAAGCCGATGTCGGCCAGATCACGCCCGGCCATTATGCCGATATCGTCGCGGTGGCCGGCGATCCGACGCAGGATGTGAAATTGCTGCAGGATATCAAGGTGGTGGTGAAGGGCGGCGCTGTCGCCAAGGATATTCGCTGATGCCGCGCTGGTTCACGGCGCTGTTCTGGTCGTCCATCGCCATCGCCACGGTCGTGGTCGGACTTTCGACCTGGGACGCGTTCAGCGCCAGCCCGCCCGCGGCGGACCCGGTGCGCCCACGCCAGGTGAAGATCGAGCGCGACAAGTGGGGCGTGCCGCACATCCACGGCCACACCGACGCCGATGTCGCCTATGGCATCGCGCTCGCCCATGCCGAGGATGATTTCAGGAACCTGGAAGAAGTGCTCGCCGCGGTGCGCGGCCGTGCCGGGGCGATATTGGGCGAAGACGGCGCCAAGCTGGATTTCGCCGGCCATCTGCTCGATGCGCGCGGGGTCGCGGATCGTGGCTATGCCAGTCTGTCGCCCGCCACCCGGGCGCTGGTCGAGGCCTATGCGCAAGGGCTGAATGACTATGCCCGCCGCCACCAGAGCGAGCAGCGTCTGCAGGGCCTGTTCCCGGTGACCGGCAAGGACATCGTTGCCGGCTTCGTGCTGCGCTCGCCCTTCTTCTTCGGCATGGAGCGCGTGCTGGGCCCGCTGGCGGAAGGCAAGCTGCCGCCGCGCGATGCCGGCCCGGTGGACGAACGCGGCAGCAATGCCTTCGCCGTCTCTGCCGCCCGTTCGGATGATGCCACCACCCGCCTGATCATCAACAGCCACCAGCCGTGGGAAGGCGGCGTCACCTGGTGGGAACTGGTGGCGCATTCGGATGAAGGCTGGGATTTTGCCGGCGCCAATTTTCCCGGCGCGCCGTTCCCGCTCCTGGGCCACAACAAGACGCTGGGCTGGGCCAACACGGTCAACCGCATGGACCTGATCGATGTCTACAAATTGGTGCTCAACGCCGACCGCACCCAGTATCGGTTTGATGGCAAATGGCTGCCGCTGGAGGCCAGGCGCGTCTGGCTGCGCGTGAAGTTCGGCCCGCTGGTGCTGCCGATCCCGCGCACCGTCTATCGCAGCCGTCACGGCGCGGTGATCTTGAACGATCGGGGCGGCTTTGCCATCCGCCACGCCGGCATCGGCGAGGTCGCCCAGGTCGAACAATATTATCGGCTGAACAAGGCGAAGGATTTTGCCGAATGGCAGGCGGTGATGGCGATGCAGGCCGTGCCGGCGACCAACTTCGTCTATGCCGACCAGGCGGGGCACATCGCCATGGTCTACAACGCCAAATTCCCGGCGCGCGCCAAGGGCTTCGACTGGAAGGGCGTGCTGCCCGGTGACACGTCGGCGGCGCTGTGGACGACCTATCTGCCGTGGCGCGCCGATCCGATGGTGATCGATCCCAAAGCCGGCTGGGTGGCCAACAGCAACAATGTGCCGTGGGTGGCAACCGCGCCGGAAGACAATCTGAAGGCGGCGGATTTCGCGCCCGAACTGGGCATTGAAACCTACACCACCAACCGCATGCACCGCTTCGTCGAACAGTTCGCGGCGATCAACGGCCCGATCAGCCGCGCCGCGCTGCTGCGCATCAAGTTCGACAAGGCCTACAGCCGCGCCTCGCCGGCCGGCCAGTGGATGGCCAAGGTGCTGGCGCTCGATACCGCCGGCAAGCCCGACCTCGCCGCCGCGCAGGCGCTGCTGAAGCAATGGGACTGGACGGCGGACGGGGTGGGCAAGGCCGACGCGCTCGCTGTCGCCGTGATGGCCAGCGCCGGGCGCGAAGTCTATCGCGGTGACCCGCTGCCGCCAGCCGAGCCCAAGCTGCGCGAGGTGGTTGACTGGATGAAGGCGACATTCGGCCGCCTCGACGTGCCACTGAGCGAAACCCAGCGCCTGCGCCATGGGCCGAAGGATCTGCCCGTCTTCGGCGGGCCGGACACGCTGCGCGCCATCTATGCCCATAAGGACAAGGATGGCCGCCGCGTGGCGGACAATGGTGATGGCTTCATCATGCTGGTGGAATGGCCGAAGGACGGCCCGGTGAAGGCGCGCTCCATCCACCAATATGGCGCCGCCACCATCCGCCGCGCCAGCCCGCATTATGCCGATCAGTCGCCGCTGTTCGTGCGCGAGGAGTGGAAAGAGGTGGCGTTTTGAGGTCTGGTGATTGTCCCGTAGTTGCGCGGGCTTTGCTTCCTGTTATCCGGGTCACATGAGCTCGCGCGTCGCCCAGCGGCTTGCCGACCGTTATGATCGGCTCACCGTGTCCGAACGGATGATCGCCGGCTGGCTGGCCGACAATCTCGATCAATTGCCGTTCGAAACCGCCGCTTCGATCGGCCAGCGTGTTGGCGTGTCGGCGATGACGGTGGCGCGGCTGGTCAAGAACCTGGGCTATGACAATCTGTCGGCGCTGAAGGATGATCTGCGCGACGATGCCCGTGATGCGCCCTGGCTGCTCACGCGGCCGGCACCCTCGGCCGATGCCCGGCTGAAGGCCGAAACCGCCGCCATCGCCGCCGTCTATGCCCAGGCCGAAACGCCGGAATGGGCCGCCGCCGTGGCGCTGCTGGCCACCAGCCCGCACGTGCATGTCGCCGGCTTCCAGACCGAGGCCGGGCTGGCTGCCGGCTTCGCCCGCCATCTTTCCTACGTGCGTCCCCATGTGCAGGCGCTCGACATGGCGGCCGGCATCATGGACGTGCTGTTCGATGCCGGGCCGCAGGATCTGTTCGTGGCGATCGATGTGCGGCGCTATTCGCGACAGTTCCGCCTGCTCGCCGAACGGGTCGCGGCCAGCGGTCGGCCACTGGTGGTGATCACCGATCCCTATTGCCCGTGGGCGCGCGACCTGACGCCCCATATCCTCACCGCCGAAGTGGCGCTCGGCCATTTCTGGGACATGAACTCGGCGCTGGCCTCGCTCTTGAACCTGCTGGTCGATGGTGTGGTGCAGAAGATCGGGCCGGATATCGTCCACCAGCGGCTCGACCAGCTCGCCGAGAATTACAGCGACTTCATTGGCTTTCAGGGCCGGACCAAACCGGCCAGTCCGCAGGCGGATCGCAGCTGACGGCGAGGCGCTGGCCATCGGGCAAGGTGAGGGCAAGGCTGCGGGCATGCAGCCGCATCAGGCCTGCTCCATCGCCATAGACCGGGTCGCCAGAAATCGGGCAGCCGATGTGCGCGGCATGCACGCGGATCTGGTGGGTGCGGCCGGTTTCGGGCCGGAACTCGACCAGCCGCAGCGCCGGATCAAGCACGCGCCAATGCGTGCGCGCCGGCTTGCCATCGCGGCGCACCACCATCCGCCAACCGCTCTGTGCCGTTGAAACCTTGCTCAGGGGGGCGTCCACCAATCCGTCGGCCGTTGCCGGCAACGACGACAATATGGCCCAATAACGTTTCTCGGCCTGCTTCTCCGCAAAGGCCGCGCTCAGCCATTTTGCGCCGCGCCGGGTGCGGGCGATGGCGAGGCAGCCCGACGTGTCCCGATCCAGCCGGTGCGCCGCCACCGGCACGAAGCCGCCGATCGCCAGGGCCGGCAGATGATCCTCCAGGCTGGCCGGCGTCTTCGGCCCCGGATGCACGGCCAGGCCCGCCGGCTTGTTGATGACAACAACGTCGCGGGTTTCCAGCAGGATGGGAAAGGGGAAGGTCAAATCATTCAAAACAGGGCCATTTCAAAACAGGTTTAAGCGAAATTCACGGCAAGCCGTTTCCAGTGCAGCGCCCCGCGACGTTGCGGCGGCGGGAAGCGGGAGTGACCCCAAGATGACCGTGATCAACACCAACATCAACGCGCTGACCGCCCAGAATGCGCAGCGCACTGCCAATAACATGATGGGCCTGGCCATGCAGCGCCTGTCGACCGGCCAGCGCATCAACAGCGCCAAGGACGACGCCGCCGGCCTGGCCATCAGCCAGAAGATGACCGCCGACGTGCGCGGCCTGGCTGTCGCCATGCGCAACGCCGGCGATGGCATCAGCATGGCCCAGACGGCGGAAAGCGCCATGGGCGAAGTGACCAACATGCTGCAGCGCATGCGTGAACTGGCCGTGCAGTCGGCCAACGGCACGCTGACCGGTATCGACCGCAAGGCGGTGCAGGCCGAAGTCCGCCAACTCATTGGCGAAATTGACAATATCGGCGTGCGCACCAACTTCAACGGCCAGAAGCTGCTCGACGGCTCGGCCCGCGACGTCAAGCTGCAGACCGGCAGCCGCGCGGGCGAAACCGTCTCGTTCAGCCTCGGTTCGACCCGGGCCCGCGATCTCGGCCTCGGCTCCAGCCCGGCTCTGACCGCCACCGGCGCCTTTGAAGCCACTGCCGCCAACCTCGGCGCCAACCAGGCCCTGCAGGCCGGTGACCTCGTCATCAACGGCGTCACCATCGGCTCGTCGCTGTCGTCTGATGACAGCCTGTCGTCGGCCAACAAGGCGGCCTCGGCCGTGGCCAAGGCCGCCGCTATCAACCGCGCCACTGCCCAGACCGGCGTGCGCGCCGTGGTTGGCCAGACGGTGATGACCGGCTCGGCGATGACGGCGGCGGCGCTCACCGGCACCGTCACCATCAACGGCGTCACCACGGCCTCGGTCGCCACCACCACCGATGCCGCCGAAAGCCGCCGCCTGGTGCGCGATGCCATCAACGCCATTTCCGGCCAGACCGGCGTGCGCGCTGTGGACACCGGCGACACCAATGGCGGCATCCGCCTGGAAGCCGATGATGGCCGCAACATCGAAGTGGCGCTGACCACGCTGACCGCCGCCTCCACCGGCCTGAAAGTGGGTGCCCAGTCGGGCAGCTTCAGCCTGGAAAGCGTCAACGGCCAGCCGATCGAGATCAGCTCGGCCAACAGCACGTCGGCGCGCATCAGCCGCGCTGGCCTGGCGGCCGGCAGCTTCGAACGCGGTGTTTCGACGGTGAACAGCGATGCCCGCGCCGTGGCCGCCAACGCTGGTGCGATCAAGACGCTGAACAACGGTGACCTGTCGATCAACGGCGTCGCCATCCGCGCCGCCAACGCGGCCGACGATCTGTTCTCGTCCACCGTGGCGACCTCGTCGTCGAAGTCGGCCAGCGCCATCGCCATCGCCGCGGCCATCAACGCCGCCTCGGCGCAGACCGGCGTGACCGCCAAGACCAATGATGTGACGCTGAGCGCCACCACCACCGCCACCACCCTGGCCGGTGCCGCCACGCTCGACATCAACGGCGTGTCGATCACCATCGATGGCCTGGCCACCACCGACACGGCCCAGGCCCGCCGTGAAAAGGTGGCCGCCGCCATCAACAACTTCACCGGCATGACCGGGGTGATGGCCAGGGACAATGGCCTGGGCGGCCTCGATCTGACCGCCGGCGACGGTCGCAACCTTTCGGTGGCCAACACCGGCACCGCCACCACGGCGGAACTGGGCCTGAGCGGCACCACGGTGAAGGGTTCGGGCGATGCCTACACGATCGCCGCCACGGCGGCTGGCGCATCGACGGCCTATGCCACCGTCCGCCTGGAATCGGCCAAGGCCATCGAGGTCAAGGCCGGCAGCCAGGCCTTCGGCACCGCGTCCAACTTCACGGCGCTGGGCTTCGAGGAAAACAGCTATGGCGCCTCGCGCGGTGGCCTGCGCATCTCGGACATTGACGTGTCGACCGCCGACGGTGCCACCGCGGCCCTGGACGCCATCGACGAGGCGCTGAACAGCGTCAACCTCGATCGCGCCGGCATCGGTGCCGTGCAGAACCGGCTGGAAGCGGCGGTGAACAACCTGTCGTCCAACAGCACCAACCTGCAGGCCTCGCGCAGCCGGATCCAGGACACCGACTTCGCGCAGGAATCGACCAACCTGGCCAAGAACCAGGTGCTCAGCCAGGCCGCGCAGGCGATGCTGGCCCGGGCCAACCAGTCGGCCCAGCAGGTCACCCAGCTGCTGCAGTAAGGCGGGAGGCCTATCCCCCAATCGGCTTCGGCCGCGATGGGGGCTCGTCAGGAGGGGCGGCGCCGGCAAAGCGCCGCCCCTTTTCTTTTGCGCGCAGACACCGGTAGCGGTTTACGTGGCCAGCCCCGCTTGCTATCGGGCCCCTTCCAGTGCGCGGAGCGGTGGCCGAGTGGTCGAAGGCGCACGCCTGGAAAGTGTGTATGGGTCAAAAGCTCATCGAGGGTTCGAATCCCTCCCGCTCCGCCAAGTTTTTCATGTTGTTGAGAGAATTGTGGGATGGCTCAAAAAGTCCCTGTGTTTCCGGGACTTTGCAGACCAGATCCTGCGCTCCCTTGTTTTTGCCGTAGAGACGGCAAATCGCCCCCCGTATCTCCTCTCGGGCGTTGGCGTGTACGGCAGACCGAACGGGGTTTATGCCGTCAGCCTTGGCGGCCGGTAGTTGTCCATCCATGTGAGCGCCGAACTGGCATCCATCGGGCTGGCGATCGCATAACCTTGCGCGTTATCGCATCCGATGGCGCTCAAATACTTGAGGGTTTCAAGGCTTTCCACACCTTCGGCCGTGACCGACAGGCCGAGGCGGTGTGACATCAGCACAATGGCTTCAACGATGGCCCGACTGTCGGGCGAAGCCGGCAAGTCCCGCACGAACTGGCGGTCAACCTTGAGCTCGGCAAAGGGCAGGCGGGCGAGTTGGGCCAGCGAGGAATAGCCGACCCCGAAATCATCGATCGAGAGCTTGAAGGCCTTCATGCAGAAGCGGGTGGTGAGGGCGAGACCGGCGATCGGATCGTCCATCGCACTGGCTTCGGTGATCTCCAGCGTGATGCTGGCCGGATCGACACCATTGGCCAGGCATTTGGCTTCGATCTCATCGGCAAGCGCGATATTGCTCAGCGAACGGGGCGACAGGTTGATCGCCAGGCACAAGGCCGGCCTGGCCCCGAGCCCGGCAAACCAGTGCAGAGCTTGATCGAGAATCTGATCGGTCAGCCTGTCCACCAGCGCGTTGGCTTCGATCAGCGGCAGAAACAGATCGGGCGACACCAGGCCCAGCGTCGGGTGTCGCCAGCGCACCAGCGCCTCGAAACCGGTAAGTTGCCCGCTGACGCAGTGGATCTTGGGCTGATAATGCACCTCGAACTGGCGGGTCAGCAGGCCGGCTTCCACGTCGACCAGCGTGATATGTCCGGCGTTCGTTCGCCGTGTCGCCGTGGCGCTATCAACTCGCAATCTGGTGAATGCATCTTGCAGCATCGAGCGCAATGCCCGCGGCGAAAACGGTTTGGGCAGGGTTCCCAGCAGGTCCAGCCCCAGCTCCAGTGCCGTGCGGCCGGCGGCTTCGAGCACACGGCTGCCCACGCCGCTGCTCAGGATGATCCCCGCCCGGCAATTGCGGGCGTTGAGGCGGTGCAGCACCTCGATGCCGTCACAATCCGGCATAAGGAGATCGAGAATGACGACGTCGGCCCCGGCGCTGTTCAGCGCAGTTTCGAAGGCGGCATTGGTCTGCACGGTTTCAACCGCTATCCCGATCTGCTCGGCGATATAGGCGATGATGGCGCCCACATCGGCATCATCGTCGAGCACGAGCAGCCGGCCGCAGGTGGAAGCCGATGGCACGTCAATCGGTTGGATCACCGCCGCCGCCTTTCAAAACGTGAAAAACCTGTAAGCTCGCAAAAAATGACCAGCCCTTGTTAACGACCGCAGCCGCGTGCCGTTAAGCCTGAACATGAACTTCCTGCCTGACCAATCTGGCCACCGATGGCACGACTTTTGCATAGCTTATCCCCCTGAAAGGGTCCACCATGCCTGCCTGAACACCGGACACGGGACTCAATGGACAGACGATCAGGGCAAGCCGGCGGGCCAGCCTTCGTGACAAAGGCCGGGCTCTGGCTGAACCGCGCGGCCTTTCGACCGGCACATGAATGGGCAGTGGGCTGCGGCGTTGCAGCGCTTGTGATCTTCCTTGTCAACAATTTCACGACGATCAACCACCTGGGCGGGCTGCTGTATCTGCTGGTGGTGTTTGCCGCCGGGTTCAGCGGCAATGGCCGGCTGATTGTCGCGGCCACGATGGGCAGCATCGCCCTCACGCTGGTCGGTGACTGGATGGTGCGCACCGGATCGCTGGCCAGCTGGCAGATTGCCAACAGCCTGGCAACGGCGGCCACCTTGCTGTTCAGCGGCATGGTCGTGCTGTTGGCCTGCCGGCAGTACAAGGCACTCTACCGGCGCGAACGCCGGATGGAAGCAATGACAGCCGCGCTGCGCGATGCCCAGTATCTGCTGCAGATGGCTGGCAAGCTTGCCCGGATTGGCGGGTGGCAGTTTGATCCCGAAACCGGCACGCTGGCCCTGACCGATGAGCTCAAGGTCATGATGCGGCTGGACATGGACCGGCAATTGCAGGGTCGGGACATTCTGGAACGCTTCAGCCCCGATCATGCCGAGCGGCTCATGCATCTGGTCGGCCAGGCGCTGCGCGACGGCGAAAGCTTTGAAACCGATCTGCCGATCACGACGCGCAGTGGCGGCATCGTCTGGTTGCGGGTGATCGGTGAAGCCGCGATCGACGGTCGCACCGGGCACCGCATCGTGCAGGGTGCGCTCAAGGACATCACCGAGCGCAAGCGGGTCGAAGATGAAGCCCGCGATCAGCAGGCGCAGTTGCATCTGCTGCAGACAGCGATCGAGCGCGTGGACGACATTGTGCTGATCACCGAGGCCGATCTGGATCAGCCAGGGCCGCGCATTGTCTATGTCAATGACGCCTTCGAACGCCGCACCGGCTTCTTGCGCGCAGAGGCGATCGGCCAGTCGCCGCGGATCCTGCAGGGGGCCAAGACCAGCCGCCGGACGCTGGACCATATCCGGCAATGCCTGCAGGCCGGTCAGCCGGTGCGTGCCGAGCTGATCAACTACACAAAGAATGGCGCGGAATATTGGGTCGAGCTGAAGATCATGCCGCTGTCCATCGAAGGCGGCGCGGTCACCCATCTGGTCGCCATCGAGCGCGATGTGACGGCGCGCAAGCGGCAGGAGGAAAATGATCGGCAACAGGCCCAGCTGACCGCGCTGTCTGAACGGCTCGGCAAGATCGGCGGCTGGATCGCCACACCGGCGAACAACCAGATCATCTGGTCCGATGGCGCGCGTCGGCTGATGAAGTGGGCTGCGGAATCGACGCCCAGCCTCGATCAGACCTTCGAGTTCTACAAGCCGGCCTCGCGCGCGATCGTGGATGCGGCGTTCCGGGCCTGCGTCACGCAGGCCATCCCGTTCAATATCGAGGTGGAGGGACGGACCAGCGATGGCAGCGACATCTGGGCACGGGTGGCAGGGACGCCCGAATTTGATGATGACGGCCGGGTGGTGCAGGTGGTCGGCGTGGTGCAGGACATTACCGAAGCCAAGGAAATGCAGCTCGCCCGCGCGGCCCAGCAGCAGATGCTGGCCGAACGCACCGCCCAGCTGGAAGAAGCACAGCGGATCGGCAGCATCGGCAGCTGGAGCTATGACTTTGCCCTGGATCGTCTGACCTGGTCACGACAGACCTACACGATCTTCGGAATCGATCCCGCCGATTTCAGCCATGATTTTGCCGGGCTGCAGGCGATGATCCACCCGGATGACCGGGCGTTGTTGGACCAGCTGCATGCCACGGCGCGGGGTGATCAGCGCCGCGCGGTCACCCAGTTCCGGGTGATCCAGTCCAATGGCGATGTGCGGCATGTCGAACAGATTGCCGAACCCGTTCAGGGGCAGGATGGCAATGTCTATGCCGGAACCGTGCAGGACGTGACCCAGCAGGTGAAGGACGCGCAGGCCTTGCGCGAAAGCGAGGAGCGCTTCCGGCTGGTCACCGATGTCTCGGCCGACATCATCTGGGACTGGGACGTGCCGAGCGGCACCGTGTGGTGGACCGACCGGGCGCCGGGCCGTTTCGGTTTCGACCTGCCCCCCAACATCACGATCGACCGCTGGGCGGAAATGATGCACCCGGATGATCGCGGCCCCATGGAACAAAGCCTGATGGCCGCGATGCAGGCGGGCGATGCCGAATGGTCTGCCACCTACCGTGCGGTGGCGGCCAGCGGCAATTCGATCGACGTCGCCGTGCTGGCCAAGCTGGTGCGGGACAATGAAGGGGCTGTGGTACGGGTGGTCGGCAGCATGAATGATGTGACCGAGCAACGCCTGCTGGAGGACAAGCTGCGCAGTGCCAGCAAGCTGGAGGCCGTCGGCCAGCTCACCGGTGGCATCGCCCATGATTTCAACAATCTGCTCACCGTCATCATGGGCAATGCCGAGCTGCTGGAGGATGAGCTGGAAAGCCAGCCGCGGCTGCAGGGCCTGGCGCGCATGTCGCGCAGTGCGGCCGAACGCGGCAGCGAATTGACCAGTCGGCTGCTGTCATTTGCCCGACGCCAGCCGCTCGATCCTCGGGCCGTGGACATTGCCACGCTGGTGTCTGGCCTGACGCCACTGCTGAAACGGACGATCGGGGCCGACATCGAATTCGCGACGGTCTTTACGGCGCCATTGAGCCCGGTGCAGGTCGATGCCTCGCAGCTGGAAAATGCCCTGCTCAACCTGTGCATCAATGCGCGCGATGCCATGCCGGATGGTGGTCGCATCCTCATCGAAGCCCAAAATGTGGTGCTGGACGCGCTGTTCTGCAGCCAGCACGCCGATGTGTTGCCGGGGGAGTATGTGCTGCTGACGGTCACCGACACGGGCGTCGGGATGGACAGTGCAACGCTGGACAAGGCGGTTGAGCCCTTCTTCACCACCAAGCCGGCTGGCAAGGGCAGCGGCCTTGGCCTGTCGATGGTCTATGGCTTTGCCAAGCAGTCGATGGGGCATATGCGGATCTATTCCGAGCCGGGCCACGGCGCATCGGTGCATCTGTTCCTGCCCCGTGCCGCCGCCGCCGAGCCCGTCAGCCTGCCGCAGAAAAAGGCGCAGGCCGTCGGCGGCAATGAACGCATATTGGTGGTGGAGGATGATGAACTGGTGCTCGATCACGTGTCCAACCTGCTCACCCAGCTCGGCTATCAGGCCCAGTGTGTCAGCAATGGGCCGGAGGCGCTGGCTGTACTGAAATCAGGGCAAGAATTTGATCTGCTGTTCACCGATGTGATGATGCCGGGCGGCATGAACGGGCGGCAGTTGGCCGATGCGGTGCTGGCCATCCGGCCGCAGATGCAGGTGCTCTATGCATCCGGCTATGCGGAAAATGCCATCGTGCACAATGGCCAGCTGGAACTGGGTGTGCATTTCCTGCACAAGCCCTATCGCCGGGAAGAATTGGCGCGGAAAGTGCGTGAAGCGCTGGCGTCGGCGCCGGCGGCGCGCGTTTCAGGCTGAAACAGCGGGCTCGCGCTGCCGGTCGATTGCCGCTCTCACCATTTTGGCCAGTTCGTCACGGCGATAGGGCTTCCTGAGCATCGGAAACACCCGTTCGGAAACCCCAGCCGGGCGTTCGGCGCGGTCGGCAAAGCCCGATGTCAGCAGCACCGCCAGGCCGGGCCGCAGCGCGAGGGCTTCGGCCACCAGCCCATGGCCATTGAGCCCGCCGGGCATGACGATATCGGTGAACAGCAGATCATAATGGCCGCCCTGCCGCACCAGTTCCAGCGCCTCGACGCCATTGCTGGCACTGGTCACCCGGTATCCCAGCAGTTCAAGCTGGGCCACCACCTGGCCCTGCACCATCGGATCATCCTCCACCACCAAGAGATGCTCGGCGCCGCGCGGCAAGGCCGTGGCTGCGGTCTTTTCCGGTGTGGGTTTGGCGGCCAGAGCAGCGCGCGGCAGCCACAATTCCACGGTCGTGCCATGGCCGGGGGAAGAGAGGATCTGCACCGCCCCGTGCGACTGCTTGACGAAACCATAGACCATCGACAGACCAAGACCGCTGCCCTTGCCAACGTCCTTGGTGGTAAAAAACGGCTCGAAGGCGTGCAGACGGGTGGCTTCGTCCATCCCCTCGCCGGTGTCGCTGACGGCGATCATCACATGAGCGCCGGGCGGCAGATCGGGTGGGCGGTTGAACCTTTTGTCGTCCTGGTCAAAATTGCGGGTGGTGATCGTCACCGTGCCGCCCTCCGGCATGGCATCGCGGGCGTTGACCACCAGGTTGAGCAGCGCGTTTTCCAGCTGGGCCAGATCAACGGTGGCAGGCCACAGGTCGGGCGCGAGCTGCACCATCAATTCATTTGTGGCGCCAAGCGCTTGGCGCAGGAAATCCTCCATGCCCGCCAACAGCAGGTTGATGTCCACCGTGGCCGGTTCCAGCTGCTGCCGGCGCGAAAAGGCCAGCAGCTGGCGGGCCAGAACGGCGCCGCGTTCGGCGGCGCGGACGATCATGCCGGCCAACCGGTGCTGGAGCGGGCTTTCGCTCAGCCCCTCTTCCAGCAGTTCGGCATTGCCAAGGATGACGGTGAGCAGATTGTTGAAATCATGCGCCACACCGCCGGTAAGCTGGCCAACGGCTTCGAGCCGGTGTGTCTGCCGCAACTGCGCTTCGACGGCACGCTGCTGGGTGACATCGGTGACCATCATGCAGACGGCAGGGCCGTCATCCCAATTGAGACAGAACATCCGCGCCTCGATCTCCACCGGCCTGCCATCAGCGCGCTGGCCTTTGAGCACCATCATCTCTGGCGTGGGTTCATCGGCCAGCAGCGCCTTGATGATGGCGGCCATGCGGATGCGTTGCTCGTCGTCAAAAAAGCGCTCGAAGTTGGGAAGCGCCACGACATCGGCTTTTCCCGGCAAGCCAAGAATATAGGCCAGAGCATCATTGGCCATCAGGGGCTTCAGATCGCGCAGGACCAATATGCCGATCGGCGCTTCGGCAATCAGTGTTTCCATGCTGGAATTGACGGCCTGCAGCGCCTGCTGCTGCCGGATGCGATCCGTGATATCCAGATGTGTGCCGATCAGCTTGGGCGGCGCGCCATCGATGCTAGGTAGCTGCCTGATGACACCCAATATGGTGCGCTTGATGCCGTCCAGTGACTGGATCGAAAACTGACGTTCGGCCCGGCCGCCGTTGGCTATCACGGCATTCATGCCGGCCCGAATTCCAGGCCGATCCGCTTCATCGATCAGCGTGGGCCAGAGCGCCATGGTTGGCGCGACATCTGCTGGGACCGCATAAATGTCGTGCATCACCTGGTTCCAGGCCAGCGTGCCATCCTCTGCCAGTTCCCAAATGCCCATCCGGGCGGAATCAACGGCCAGTGACAGGCGGGCTGCGGTCTCCCGATTCTCTTCCTCGATCCGGCGGCGTTCGGTAACATCAAGGCGCGTGATCACGGCGCCAATGCGATCCTGATAGAGAATTGGTGTGGCGATAGCACGGATCCATAGCGGCCGCGGATCGCCTGGTTTGGGAAAGGCATATTCAATCTCGAACTGCGGCTGTTGCCCGGACAAGACTGACCGGACACCTGCCAACACTGCATTACCGGTTCCCGGCAAGGCCTGCTCCAAATCATGGCAGGAATCCAGATAATTGCCGCCGACCATCATCTTGGGATTCAGGCGGCCATGCAAATCCAGAAAGCGATCCCAAAAGCCGTTGACCGCGATGATCACGCCATCATGGTCAATCAGGGCAACCTGCGCCGGCAATGCCTCCAGGATGGCGTCGCGCGTGGCGAGCAGGGACTGACGTGCGTCAGCCTCCTCCCGCAGTGACCGGTTGGCGGCTTCAAGTTCGATCGATTTTTCTTCGAGCTTGCGCACCAGCGTGGCGCTGTACTGGTGCAGCAGCAGCGGATTTTCCGCCTGTGCCGCCGCACTGGCCGGCTTGATCCGCTGCTCCAGCACCGCGCGCACGGCGGCGATCAGCGCTTCGGGCTGGGTGGGTTTCACCTGAAAGGCATCGGCGCCCATCGCGATGGCGAGCTGTTCATCCTCGGGCGCGGTATAGGTGGCGGTATAGACCATCACCGGCACATCGCGCAGCCGCGCATCGGCCTTCCAGTGGCGCAGCAGCGTATAGCCATCCATCACCGGCATCAGCAGATCGGTGATGCACAGGATCGGCAGGTGCTGCCGGGCCATCGCCAGCGCTTCGGCGCCATGGCGGGCCGCTTCCACCGTGAAACCATGGCCGGTCAGCAGGGCCTGCAGCAGATAGAGATTATCCGCCTTGTCATCGACAACAAGGATCGTGCCGGTCACGGTTGGGCCTGGAAGGCTGCGGGGAGGAAGCCGGTGACTTCGGCCACGAAACTGTCAGGATCGATTGGCTTTTCGATATAGCCGTCGCAGCCGGCCGCCAGCGCCTTGGTGCGGTCGCCGGGCATGGCATAGGAGGTCACCGCGACAATCGGCACGCCCTGCAAGGCCTCGATCCGGCGCAGCGCGCGGGCGACGTCATGGCCGTGCATGCCCGGCAGCTGGATGTCCAGCAGCACGATGTCCGGCGGGTTGGCCACCGCCTGTTCGATGCCGCTGGGGCCATCAAATGCCGGCTCGACCCGGAAGCCGTGCTTTTCGAGCAGGAACGTTGCCAAATAGCGGTTCTGCTCATTGTCTTCGATCAGCAGCACATGCGGGCTCATGCGAACCTCCCCCCCCCGAGTGCTCCAATTCCGGTAGGGTGCCTGTCTTCGGCGGCCAGTTCAAGCCGGCGCGGCAAATTGATGGTAAACATCGTGCCATGCCCGATCCGGCTTTCCACCGTGATGCTGCCGCCCAGGAAATCGAGCAGGCGGCGGCAGATCGCCAGGCCAAGACCGGTGCCCTCGTGTTGGCGGGCCAGGCCGCTATCAATCTGGCGGAAGGGCTGGAACAGCGTGTCCATGTCGCGCAGGTCGATGCCGATGCCGGTGTCGACAACGCGGATCTCAATGCGATCATCCGGCAGGGCGGCAAGTTCGATGCGGACCGCGCCGGCTTCGGTGAATTTGATGGCGTTGTTGACGAGATTGATGAGGATCTGTTCGATCCGGCGCTGATCGGACAGGATCAGCGTGTCGGCCAGATCCCAGTGGACACTGAGCCGCAGCGCCTTGGCCTCGGCAGCGGGCGCCAGCAACGTGACCGTGCGATCAACTGCCGTGCGCAGATCGAACGGCCGGGCGAAGATGTCGAGCTCGCCGGCTTCAATCTTGGAAATATCCAGCACATCGTTGACCAGTTCGAGCAGGTGGCGCGCGCTGCTGCGCACCATGCCAAGCTGTTTGGCCTGCTCGGCCGTCAACGGGCCAGCCAGACCCTGGCTGATGATGCCGGTGAAACCGATGATCGAATTGAGCGGCGTGCGCAGTTCGTGCGACATGGTGGCGAGAAAGGTGGATTTGGTGCGATCCGACGTTTCAGCGCGGGCGACGGCCGCCTGCAGATCGCGCGTGCGCTCTGCAACGCGCGCTTCCAGTTCGGCATTGAGGCGCAGCAATTCCTCGCGCGCCGCGTGCTGACCGGTTATATCGATCGACAGCATTATCGCGCCTTCGGGATCGGGCACCATGCGGACATCGAAACGGCCATTGTCGCCGTCGGGATAGGTGAAGCTGATCTCGCTCTGAACCTCCACCCGCTGTTCCAGGCACTGGCGCATCATGGCATGGAGTTCATGGTCCTCAACCCCGGGCCAGCATTCGGTCATGGTGCGGCCCAGCAGTTCGGCCGCAGGGCGGCGATTCTGCACCACGGCGGCGTGGTTGAGATAGCGATAGCGCTGTTCGAAATCGACCAGCTGGCAGGCTTCGAGAATGGTGTCGAGCGTGGCGCGGTGACGGCGTTCGGTCTCCTTCAGCGCGTCACGCGCGGCGCGCAGATCGGATACATCGACCCCAACGCCAACCAGGTGCGGCTGCCCTTCGAACATCACGCGCTGGCCGGTGAAGAAATGCGGAATCAGCCGGCCATCGCGGGTGAGCAGATTGGCTTCGAGCGTGGCTGAGCCAGTGGCGAACGCCCGGGCGACAGCCTCGCGCTGGGCCGGCTTCTCCGTGACCGGGAAAATGTCTTCGGGGTGCATGGCGGCAATTTCGGCGGCGCTGTAACCTGTCACCGTTTCAAGGTTGCGGTTCCAGCGCAGAAACCTGCCCTGCTCGTTGAACAGATAGACGCTGCCCGGAATGCCCTGAATCATCGATTCCGAAAAGCTGCGCTCCCGGCGGACAATCTGCTCTGCGGTCAGCATCGAGTCTTCGCGCTGGAATCCGGCGATGGCCTGCGCGATGTCATTGGCCGCCCCGGCCAGTAGCGCCACTTCCTGTTCTCGGAACCAGCCAGGCTCGCCGGCATAGACGCTCAGCGTTCCCACCAGCCGATCGCCCACCCTGACCGGGAACGCCGCCGATGCGCAAAAGCCGCTTTTGATTGCCAGCGGCTGCCACGGCATGCCCGCAAAGTCGCTGATCAGATTGTTGAACACCACCGCGCGATTTTCCCGGAAGGCCGTGCCCGTCGGGCCCTTCCCCTGCCATCGTTCATCGGTGAAGATGCGCAGTTCCTGCAGATAACCATGATCATCGCCATAATCGGCTACCGGAACGATGGTGCCCGATTCCGGTGACAGCCAGCCGATCCAGGCCATGCACAGGCCCGCCTGTTCGACCAGCGCCCGACACACAGCCACCAGCACCGCCTGCCGGCCCCCGCCCTGCCCGATGGCCCGGTGGATCTGCGCCAACGCCGCTTGCAGGCGGTTGATCCGCGCCAGCTGAGCGCGGGCCAGGTGCGCGGCCGACACATCCCGCAGGGTGAAAGTGTGCAGCGGCCGCTCCGCACTGGCCAGCGTTTGCCGGGACATTTCGATCTGGCAGGTTCGGCCATCGGCCGCACTTATGGCAGCAGTGATGGCGGCGGCGCCATCCACCAGGCTGGTGGCCTGCGGCAGCAGACCGGTAATCGCCGTGCCCAGAACGGCATTGCGGCTGACGCCGAACAACTGGCTGGCCGCCGTGTTGAAGATCAGGATGCGGCCAAGATCATCGGCGACGATGACGGCATCGCTCACGGTATCGATGATGCGGGCAAGGCTGCGGTCTGCCAGGTCAATCGCAGGCTCGGATGTCCGCGTGCCCATCGGCTTATCCAGGGGACCGCAATTCGGCGACGAAGCCCAGTTTGAGCGCGTCGGACAATGTGCGCACGCCCAGGCGCCGCATCATGTGGGCCCGGTGCATTTCCACGGTGCGGGGGCTCAGCTCAAGCTGCCGGGCCAGTTCCTTGTTCGACAGGCCGGTCATCAGGCCGTGCAGCACATCCGCCTCACGCGGGCTGAGGGTGCTGACCAGCCGGACCGCTTCGAGCTTGTGCGGGTTTTCCGCAAGCATGTTGTCAATCTTCTGGAACGCCAGGTTCAGCGTTTCCAGCAGATCGGGCCGGCGGAAGGGCTTTTCCAGGAAGTCCGTCGCGCCCAGCTTCATCGTGCGCACGGCCGTGGCAACATCGCCATAACCGGTCATGACCACGGTCGGATGCGTGGCCAGATAGGCCTGGGCCTGCTCCAGCACGCCAAGCCCGTTGACGCCCGGCATCTGCATGTCGAGCAGCACGCAGCCTGGTGGCAGCTTTGGCAATTGATTCAGGAAATCGAGAGGATCGGAAAAGCCGATCGCGCTCCAGCCGGCATTTGTGATCCACATTTCGGTGGATTCACGCACCAGATGATCGTCGTCAACGATGTAAACCGTGCGGCCGGTTTGCATCCCCATCTAGGCCCCCATGTGCTGCATTGGCTTGCATGGGCCGCCGTCATCGGGGTGTCAATCTTTCTTGCCTGTCGGGTTAATTCCGAGACTTGACCGGTGCGCGCAGCCGCCAGACCACGCCGGTCGGTCATTCGGGCAGGGCCGCATGTTCGCAGCGATTGCGGCCGTTGCGCTTGGCCCGATACAGCAACGCATCAGCCGTCTTCATCCAGTGGGCATTGTCGCCGATGTCGGGGTCGAGGCCGGCAAGGCCAAAACTGGCCGTGATCCGGATCCCGGGCAGCGCCGGGATTGCCATTTCAGTCACCGCCGTGCGCAGACGTTCGACAACTTCAATGGCGTCATCCAGCGCGGTATCGGACAGCAGCAGACCGAATTCCTCACCACCGATCCGGCCAAAGAAATCATCCTTGCGCAGCAGGCTGCGACACAATTGGCCGAATGCGCGCAGCACGGCATCGCCACCGTCGTGGCCAAAGCTGTCATTGATGCGCTTGAAGTAATCCAGATCGCAGACGGCAAGAACCGCTAGATGACGGCGCGCCCGCCGACGGCCGATCGCCAGATCGAGCTGGCTGAGGAAGGCGCGACGGCTGATGGCGCCGGTCAACTGATCATAGTTCGCGATTGATCGCACTTCGAGTGCATCGACCGCCACGGCCGCCAGATTGGCCAGGGTTTCGATGTCGCTCCGCGTGAATTCACGCGCGCGCGTGTCAAGCGCGCACAGCGCGCCGACATTGTAACCGTCGGGAGTCTGCAAGGGCACGCCGGCATAACTGAGCAGATGCGGGGCGCCGGTGACCAGCGGATTTTCCGCAAAGCGCGGATCGCGGCGGGAATCGCCGACAATCATGGCCCTGGGCTGCCTGATGGTATGATCGCAAAAGGCGATGCCGCGGGCGGTTTCTGCCACGGCGATATTCTGTCTGGACTTGAACCACTGGCGATCCTTGTCGATGAACGAGACGGCCGCCATGGGGACGTCGAGGGCCGAACAGATCAGCGCCGTGATCCGGTCAAATTGCGGTTCATTGGCCGTATCAAGGATGGCATAGCGTTCCAGCGCTGCAAGGCGACCGGGCTCATCATCAAGATGCGGCTCCGTAGCGAATGCCAACATGGAATGTCTCCCCAAGCAACATTTACAGGATCAGGCCCAGCCCGCGACCTTGCAGCGCAGCGCAATCAGGGCGGCCTTCTTGATCTGGCACACCCTGGACTCGCCGACATTGAGGATTTCACCAATTTCGGCCAGACCGCATTCTTCGACAAAGTACAGCTGCAGTACCGTCCGCTGACGCTCAGGCAGGGTGCTGATGGCCTCGGCGAGCGCTTCTGACGACATCTTGAATTCCAGACAGCTGTCAGCCTGGGGAGACTGGTCGGTAAAATAGGGATTATTGTCGGCGTAGCTGTCGTCAAGCGAGCAGATATGGACACTTTGCTGCATGTCGATGGCTTGCATGTAACGCGTGAGCGACATGCCGGCGGCCTCAGCCACTTCGGCGTTGGACGGCTGCCGGCCCAATTCGCTGGACAGACGATTGCGCAGCGCGTTCAATTCCCGACGCTGCCGCAGAACGCCGCGGGATAGCGTGGAAAGCTTGCGGGTTTCATCGATCATGGCCCCGCGGATCCGGGTCCGGGCATAGGTGCTGAAGCAGGCCTCGCCACGATCAACAAAGGTGCGGGACGCACTGATCAGCGCCGCAATGCCGACCTGCACGAGATCATCAATTTCCACACCAGCCGACACGCTGTACGAAACAGTTCGCGCGATCTGACGTACCAATGCATCATAATCCTTGATGAGTGAATGAAGCTTAGTGTCCTCAGATTTATCAATCCGGTCACTAAACGCGGTTTGAAAAGCAACTAGTTGCATCACATTTCCCCCGTAAATGATTACCGCTTATTTCACCTTTAACCACGTCATAATGATTATTGACGTGGACTTTTCAGGTGTGATTAAGCGTCATTTACGACGTCGCGTTTACCATCAGCAATATCGTTAACTTCCTACAGTATTTCTACGATACTACTGTACCGGACCTGCTGTGGGGTGCCGGGGAATCGGATCCAGGCTCCCGATCGGCCTCTGCGTTTCTGACTGTCAGCACGCATGTGTCAGCTGGAACAGCTCAGGCCGCCAGCACATGGATCGCTTGCGTCGTCCGGCCCTGCTGAAGTCGCCTGGCGTGCTGAGCGCTCTCGGTGACAACGCGTCAGCGGACGTCGATCCCAACCGTTTGAAGCGCGTCCAATCCCTGCATCGGATGGTCATATGCGCTGAAACGGCCAGGTCCGGAACCCATTGAAACCCGGTAGAGTTAAATTGGCATTTACTATGTCAATATCTTGTATTTTCGACGGACTTTGGACTAACCGCGCAGCCCAGGTTTCATGCGAGGGGGGCTGGAATCATGTGTGGGAAATCCTTCTGCCAAGCGCGCCGTGACCGCCGTGGCAACGTGGTCGCCATGACCGCGCTGCTGATGCCGGTGCTGATCGGCGCGGCCGGTCTGGCAAGCGACACGATGCAGTGGACGCTAGTGCGCCGATCGCTGCAGCGGCAGGCCGACTCGGCCGCCCTGGCTGGCGCCTATGGACTCAGCCAGGGTCAGGATGTCGTCAGCGCTGTCGCCGAGGATCTCACCAAGAACAGCAATTTCGAACTGAGTGGCGAGCCGCTGATCGAAAATGCGCCGACAGCCGGGCCCTTCGCTGGCGACAGAGATGCGGTGCGCGTGCGTCTCACAGCCGAGTCCCGCTTGCCCTTCACGGCTATGTTCCTGGGACGAGCCATCGTCATCAGCGTGGAGGCGACAGCCGGCCTGGTGCAGGGTGGCGAATATTGCCTCATGGCACTCGACAACAGCGATGCGCGCGGCATCACCGTCAGCGGCGACACCACGCTTGATGCATCGTGCGGCATGCACAGCAACAGCGCAGGCCAATCCGCCATCGCAGGCCAGGGCAGCTCCGACATCTTCGCCACGCCCGTGTCTGCGGTCGGCAATATCGACGATCAAAGTGGAGCGTTCCGGTCTGGAACCATATTCCAGCCATATACGGCCTTGCAGCGCGATCCTTATGCCTATCTGCCTGATCCCGCCATCAGCGCCACCATCAGTGACGGCGATGTGCAGCCAAACCAGACCCGAACGTTCGCGCCAGGCACCTATCGGGGCATGAACATCCAGGGCAATGCCGTGCTGATGCCTGGCATCTATTACATTGATGGCGCGCGGTTGACCGGGGGTGACGCCAATAATGCTGGACTGCAGATCGGGTCGCAGGCGACAATTACCGGCAGCGGCGTCACATTGATCCTGACGTCGTCCAGTCCGTCTGTGGGCGGCTCATTCGCCGGCATGAAGATAAACGCGGGCGCCACCGTGAACCTGACGGCCCCCACGTCCGGCACCTATCAGGGCATATTGATCTACCAGGATCGGCGCGCTCCTGCGATGGGTGACACGCTGCAGATCAATGGCAACAGCGGATCAAAGCTGCAGGGCGCCATTTATGCGCCACGCAGCGAAATCGTCATCAACGGCAACGCCGGCATGAACACCAACTGCCTGCAGATCGTTGGCTATCGTCTGACGTTCAACGGCAGCAGCAGGATTACCAATGACTGCCCGGCGTTCAGCAATGCCGGTGCATTCAAGCGCAATCTGATCCGCTTGCTGAACTGATCGCTGATCCCCCCTTAAAGATGCGACTGGCCTTCGCCGTGCGGTATTTCGGCTGACCCATTGGCGTCACCAGCCTTGCAACATTGGCAGATCGGCTTTCGCCGTTTTGCCATGGGCGAGGTTTCTCCGCGCCGCCGGCGCATTGCTGGTGCGGGCTGAGCGGTGGATGAACGATTCCCTCGTGATCACCCCCTCCAGTCGAGCTTGAGCCGCAATCCGAAAGCCTCGCTGTCAAGTCCCCAAGGTTAACGCCGTTACGCACCCCGATCAGGTTCCCGACCCGCGGGCGCCAGAACCAGTCGGGCCACCTCTCGTGCTCCGGCCGCAACAAAGGAGAGGCTGTGATGAAGTTGAACCAACTGCGCACCACCCTGGCCGCCAGCTTGGCTCTGGCCGCTACCGCAGCGCAGGCGCAGCAGGTGGTGAACCTGACTCCGACCAGCAACATCAATGCCGTTTTGCTCACCCTCAAGCCTGGCGACACGTTGAAGCTGACGGGGACGTTCGAAACGGCCGTCCGCTTTACCAAGCGTGATTTCGGTGGGGTGACGCTGGACGCCAGGGGCGCCATCCTGCGTGAGGGCCTGCTCATGCAGGACGTACGGAATCTGAACATCGTTGGCGGCACCTTTGGCCGCACGGATGCCGACACCCGCGAATGGGCGACCCTGGGGATTGCCAACAGCGCACATATCAGTGTTTCGGGAACAACCGTGGTGGGCAATGGCAATATGCGGGGTGCCGGCATCAAGGTCACGGGTTCTCAATTCGTCACGATCCGCGACAACCGCCTGTCGGGGCACCTGGGATCGATCATGTTGGCGTCGTCGGTCGACTCGCTGATCACCCGCAACGTGATGACCGCGGCTGCCAGCGATGGCATCCAGATTGTCGACAGCCATCGCGTGATTGCGGCATCCAACAAGTGCAGCGATTTCACGCCGGGGCTGGGTGCACACCCGGACTGTATTCAGTTGTGGAGCGTCGCCGACAAGCCACTGCAATCGGATATCTTCATCCTCAACAACAGCGCGATCGGCAACATGCAGGCGTATCTGTCTTCCGATCCAAAGACCGGCAGCGGCACTCAACTGACATTTGCCGGCAACTACGCAGCAGTTACCTACACGCACAGTGTGACGTGCGGCAACTGCACGAATAGTGTGTTCTTCAACAATGTGCTGTCCAACCTGCCCAACGCGGTGCACGGCGCGCCGTCGCTGAAGATCGGACCGTCGCCCACCAACGTGGTAGGCTACAACCCGCTTTATGATCTGCGTGGCCGCACGGACGGCTGGCTGCCCGATCCATTGTGGACTTCGTTCCAGCCCGATATTGCCGGGCAGGTCGGCAGCAAGTGGGATGACCGCAGCTTTGGCTTTCGCTCGGCGAACGAGTTGGGTGCAGCCGTGCCCGAGCCGGCGAATTGGCTGATGATGGGGTTGGGCTTTGCGCTGGTCGGCATGAGCCGGCGTCGCAGGCCGCAGCTGGTCCTGGCCTGAGCAGGAGGTGGCGATCAGCCGGGCAGGCGGCTCCGGTTCCAGCGAGTGGTCGACGACTTCACCCGCGAATGCTTGGCGTTGTTCGTCGACACGTCGCCGCCGGACGGCTGGGTCTCGGCGGAACTGGATGGTGTGATGGCTGGCCGATAATGCGTTGCGTGCGCCTGTTGATCGACTTGCGCGGCTGTTGTTGGACGATCCGATGAAGCCGCATCGCCTCGCCGGCGAAGAGCTGGTTGGGGACAAGGATGATCGCGGGTTCTACCCGACCAGGCATGGTTGGCAGGCTTTGCCTGTTTCGTTGATGTTCATTCCTGGACACTGCGCCTGAAATTCCCTGTTATCGCGACACCAATTCCCTGCTCGGGAACCGGTGCATTTTGCGGTAATAGCCGATTTTTCAGAGACATATGCGGGCATTCGGCCGCGGATGCCGATGCGAAACATATCGATAACAGGGAAAACAGGGAAATTTGGCACTGAGCCTGGTTCGCGGCAGACGTCTTCCACCGCCAACTGTCCGATCACGCAATAACCGTCATCATCAAACCTGCAGCATCTCAGGGCTTTGTCCTGACGTGAAAGCACCGCTAGATGCGCGCGGTTTGCAAGGAGGTCCATGCGTGGACGCACGTGATGACATTGACCCGATGTGGGCACCGCAGCCCGATGCGCTGCCCGACTGGTTTCATGAAGCCCTCGCCGTGCCGCGCGAGGAAGGCTTCATCGACGTCGCGGGAACGCGCATCCATTATTTTCGGTGGGGTGACGCCAAGCATCCCCCGATCCTGATGACGCATGGCTTTCTGGCGCATGCGCGCTGCTTTGCGTTCATCGCACCGTTTCTGGCGGGGGATCATCACGTCATCGCCTATGACCTGTCGGGCATGGGCGACAGCGCCAACCGGCCCGGGTGCGACGCGCAGGCGCGCGGTGCCGAGATGGTCGGGGTTGCCGAGGCGCTTGGGTTATTCGATGGGCCGGCCAAGCCGGTCATCATTGCGCACAGCTTTGGCGCTTCCGTCGGCTTGACGGCGATCGCGTTGGCCGCGGACCGATTTTCCGGCTTGATCCTGTGCGACATGATGGTGCTGCGACCCGAGGTGCTGGCGGAGCGGAACCGGCAGGGTAACGGGCGTCCGGGCTCGGGCGACCCCAACAAGCCGCAACGCCGCTATCCGGACTATCCCACCGCGCGCAGCCGATATGTGCTGTCCCCGCCGCAGCCTGTTGGTGAGCCATTTCTGATGGATTACATGGCCTTTCACTCGCTGCGTCGGAGCGGTGAGGACTGGACCTGGAAGTTTGATCCCGAGGTCTTCCGTCAGAACGACGCGGATCCGGGATGGCATGAGATGGGCAAGCGCCTGGTTGCCACGCCGGGCCGCAAGGCCATCGTCTATGGCGCCCAAAGCCAGTTGTTCACGCCGGACTCGGCTGACTATGTGCGGGAATTGGGCGGCAGCGATATTCCGATCGTCGCGGTTCCGCAGGCGCGCCACCACCTCATGCTCGATCAGCCGCTGGCGTTTGTCACGGCGCTGTGCAGTATCGTCGAGATGTGGCAGACCAACGAGAATACAATTCTTGATCAGGCGCGACCCGCTTGAGCCGCCGTCATCACTCGGCGAAGCCGGCCCCCGTGCTGGCAAGGGCGACGCCGCCATCCACGGTGATCGTGTCGCCGACCACATAATCCCCGGCGCGGCTGGCGAGGTAGATGGCGGCGCCGGCCATGTCCTCGTCAACACCAATCCGGCGCGAGGGGATGAATTTCGAAATCGCATCGCCATGATCGCGGGCGACCCGGTTCATCTCGCTGGCAAAGGCGCCCGGTGCGATCGAGGTGACATTGATGGCATCGTTCACCAGCCGCGCCGCCATGCGCCTGGTGAGATAGATCAGCGCCGATTTGGAGGCGTGGTAGCTGTAGGTTTCCTGCGGATTGAGCCTTATGCCGTCGATCGACGTGATGTTGATCACCTTGGCCGGCTGCGCGCGCGTGCCCGACGCCTTCAGCAGACCATGCAGCGCCTGGGTCAGGAAGAACGGCGATTTGACGTTCAGGTTCATCACCTTGTCCCAGCCGCTTTCGGGAAACTCCTCGAACGGGGCGCCCCAGGCGGCGCCGGCATTGTTGACGAGAATGTCGAGCCTTGATTCCTGCGCGGCGAGCTGTGCAGCCAGCGCCTGGCAGCCCGCGACCGTCGAGACATCCTGTGGCAGCGGGATGCAGTTTGGCCCCAGTTCCGCCGCCGTTTCGAAGCAGGCAGGCGCCTTGCGTGACGAGATATAGACCTTGGCGCCCTGGGCAATGAAGCCGGCGGCGATCATCTTGCCGATGCCGCGGCTGCCCCCGGTGACAAGCGCGACGCGGCCATCGAGGCGGAACAGGCTGCTGGTGTCCATGATCATGTCCTTGAATCGAGGCCGCAGGAAGAAAGGCGATCAGTGCAGCCCCGTCTCGTGCCGTCCGACAACCATGTGGTGCACTTCGTCGGGACCATCGGCAAAGCGCAGGTGGCGAACGTCGGCATAAAGCTCGGCCAGCGGTGTCCATTGCGAAATGCCGGCGGCACCGTGGATCTGGATGGCCTGGTCGATGATCTGGCAGGTCTTTTCCGGCACCATCGCCTTCACCATGCTCACCCACACCCGCGCCTCGCGGTTGCCCAGCACGTCCATCGCCTTGGCGGCCTTCAGCACCATCAACCGCATCGCCTCGATCTCGATGCGGGCGCGGGCGATCAGTTCCAGATTCTTGCCCAGCATGATCAGCGGGCGGCCAAACGCCTCGCGCGAATTGCCGCGCTTCACCATGTAATCCAGCGCGATCTCGGCCTTGCCGATGGTGCGCATGCAGTGGTGGATACGCCCCGGCCCCAGCCGCACCTGCGAAATCTCGAACCCGCGGCCTTCGCCGAGCAGGATATTTTCATACGGCACCCGCACGTTTTCAAAGCGCAGATGCATGTGGCCGCGCGGCGCGTGATCTTCGCTGAACACGTGCATCGGCCCCAGGATCTTCACGCCGGGCGTGTCCATCGGCACCAGGATCTGGGATTGCTGGCTGCTCGCCGGGCCATCGTCGCTGGTGCGCACCATCACGATCATCACCTTGCAGCGCGGATCACCGGCACCCGAGATATAGAATTTCTCGCCGTTGATCACCCAGTCCTTGCCATCACGGACGGCGCGGGTGCGGATGTTCTTGGCATCAGACGAGGCCACATCAGGTTCGGTCATGGCATAGGCCGAGCGGATTTCACCGGCGAGCAGGGGCTCCAGCCAGCGCTTCTTCTGCTCGGGCGTGCCAACCCGTTCCAGCACTTCCATGTTGCCGGTATCGGGCGCCGAGCAGTTCAGCGATTCCGATGCCAGCGGCACCTTGCCCAGTTCGGCGGCGATATAGGCATAATCCAGATTGCTCAGCCCCTCGCCGGTTTCGGCATTGGGCAGGAAGAAATTCCACAGGCCCGCCGCCTTGGCCTTGTCCTTCGCCGTCTGCAGCAGTTCCAGCTGCCCCGGCGCCCAGCTCCAGCGATCGGCCCGGCCCTTGCCCAGTTCCTCGAACTTTTCCGAAATCGGTACGACATTGTCGTTGATGTGACGGACAACGGCATCGAACAACGGCCGCGCCTTTTCTGACATGCGCAGATCGTTCATCTCGGGATTGGTGAAGATATTGGTCATCGTATTGGGTCCTCTGGTTCGCCCGCATGCTTGCCGCCATGCCAAGGGTGCGCAAGCCCACAATTTGGAGACCGCGCGCGGGCCGGTTTCCCCGTTTGGCTGTGAACGCGGCCCAGCCCGCTCCCCGGCGTTACCGATTTGCCAGCGGATAAAGTGTGAGCAGCGTCATCTGGCTGTTGACGGGGAAGCGGCGGATGATGAACCCGCGGCCCTCCAGGTCGCCAGACTGGATGCGCTTGATGGCGGTTCTTGTGTCTTCAAGGTCGACGGTCGAGAGCCACGGTGCCTGCGGCGGGGCATCATTGCGGCAGCAGTGAGCGCCATAGAGCCTCGTATCAGGCGGCAGCATGGCGAGCAGCCGGTCGATGGTGGTGACATAGGTTGAAAGGCTGGAATCGGGTACAAAGGCATAGAGGGTCGTCGGGTACAGGAAATCTCCGGTGTAGAGGCGCTTGCCGGCCGGTTCCCAGACTGAAATCGAATTCGTGGTATGGCCGGGCGTGGACAGGATGGTAACGGAACGGTCGCCCAGATCGATCGTCTCTCCAGGCCTGATCCACTGCGTCACCGTGAAGTCGACCGGGTCCGGGCGGGCAAATTGATAGCGGCCCAGACGCACTTCTTTGCCCTGCGCGCGGGCCCGTGTTTCCGGCAGGTCGATCAGTGCGATATCGCGAAAGAAACCGAGACCGTTGGTGTGGTCGTGATGCAGGTGGCTGGGAATGACGGTGACCGGCAGCTTGGTCAGGCCGGCGATGGCGCGGCTTATGTCGTGCGCGCGGGTTGCACCGCTGTCGATCAGGAGCGCGCGGCGCGTGCCGACCAGCAGATATTCGTAATTGTCGGGATCAGCGGCGGGCTCGCCGATCGCCCAGGTGCCCGGTGCAATCTGCTCGACACGCCAGTGCCCGTCGACAACCGCTCCCGCGGCCCTGCCAGGCAGTGGCCGGAATTGCGCCGGATTGGCCGGCGCCGGCATGATGTTCGTTTCGAGCCTGGCAGCGACCATGGTCAGTTCGGCGAAGGCAAAGGGCAGCAGCGCAACAAGCAACGCCATCGCACCGGCAGCGACAGCCAACCCGCCAATCCATTTTCGCCAGCGCATCTGCTTGCTCCCCCCTCACCATCGCACATCGGCGCTTGCACCGCCGCAAGATCGCCGCCTAACATCAACCCCGGATGAGGCCGACACGCCGCCAGTTCTCCCCAATGATCTGACGACGAACTTGCCAGGGAGCAAAGGGATATGAAGGCGGGTCTGTTCGCAAGTGTGCTCGGCGTCGCCCTGCTCTCCGTCAGTGCTGCCCCGGCAACGGCCAAGGCCGCGTCCGGCAGTGCGGATCTGATCCTGACTGACGCCCATGTCTACACGCTGCGCTGGGGCGAGCCGGCGCGCGATGGCACGCCGGCACCCGATGCGCCCATAACAAACGGCACGTGGCACCCCGATGCCACGGCGGTGGCGATCCGCGGCGGCAAGATCGTCTATGTCGGCAGCGACAAGGGGGCGCTGGCGCTGCGCGGCAAGCGGACCCGGGTGATCGATCTGAACGGCGCGACCATGATCCCCGGGCTGGTCGATTCCCACACCCATTTCATCGAACTGGGCGCCAAGCTGGAATCGGTCGATCTGACCGATGTCGCCACCGAAGCGCAGGCGGTTGCAAAGGTGGCCGAGCGGGCGAAGTCCGTCCCCAAGGGCGAATGGATCTTCGGTGCCGGGTGGGACGAGGGGGCCTGGGCCAACCGCTATCCGGACAAGCAGCTGTTGAGCGCCGCGGTGCCCGATCATCCGGTGGTGCTGCGCGGTCTGCACGGCTTTGCCATCTGGACCAACCAGGCCGCGCTTGATGCTGGCAAGATCACCAAGGCCAGCCCTGTGCCGGTCGGCGGCGAGATGCGGCTGGGTGCGGATGGCCAGCCCAATGGCCTGTTCCTCAACCGCGCGGCGACGATGGTCGAAACGGCGCAGCCGCCCGAGCCGCCGGGAGTTGTCGCGCGCCATGCGCTGAAGGGCCTCACGCAGATGGCCGCCGACGGCTATGTGACGGTGCACGAGGCGGGTGTGGGCAGCGCGGCGATGGCCGCACTACAGAGCCTCGAGGACGAGCACCGCCTGCCGATCCGGGTCTATGCCATGCTCTCGCTGCGCGACCCGCCCCTGATGCGGCAGTGGATCGCCCGAGGGCCGGACCGGGACAATGACTCCATGCTCGTCACGCGCGCGGTCAAGGCCTATTACGACGGCGCGCTGGGATCGCGCGGGGCGCGGCTGCTGGCCGACTATGCCGACAAGCCGGGCCACCGCGGCATCAGCGGCAGCGGTTATGGCTTTGACCAGGACTTGGCCAGGGCGGCGATGAGGGCCGGCTTCCAGCTGGGGACCCATGCCATCGGCGATGCGGGCAACCGCGAAGTGCTCGATTTCTTCGAGGCTCAGTTCAAGGCCGATCCCGCCACCGCACAGGGCCGCCACCGGATCGAACACGCCCAGGTCGTCTCTCCGCAAGACCAGCCGCGCTTTGCCCGGCTGGGCGTGATTGCCTCGATGGAACCGCCTCACGCGGTGGAAGACAAGGGCTGGGCCGAAGAGCGTCTCGGCCCGCAGCGCATTCTTGGTGCCTATGCCTGGCGCACGCTGCGCCGCGACGGTGCGCGACTGACCTTCAATGCCGACAATCCCGGCTCAGACCACAGCATCTTCTATGGCCTGCACGCCGCGATCACCCGCCAGGACAAGCAGCGCCAGCCCCCCGGCGGATGGTATCCGGCAGAGCGGCTGACGATCGAGGAAGCGATCCGGGCCTATACCAACTGGTCGGCCTATGCCGCCTTCCGCGAAGGCCAGACGGGGATCATCGCCAAGGGGCGATGGGCTGATCTGACCGTCATGGATATTGATCCCTTTGCCCTGGCTGGATCCGCGCCGGAGAAAATCCTGGCCGGCCGGATCCGGGCGACCATCGTGGGCGGCAAGCTGGTTTATCAGCGATAGGCCGTTCAGGTCGACGGGCCTGCGGCCAATCGGCCAGGCCATGCATTGATCATGCGGCGGATGTCATCTCCGGCCTGCGTGCGCCACAAGCAGGGGCGCTGTTCCCGACTGCGTCCGGGATCGGGAAGGCGATCAGGCACAAAAAGGCCGGCGGTCCGATTGTCTCGGAGCCGCCGGCCAGAGTGGGCGATCAGAACTTGTAGCCGAGCGTCACGCCATAGGTGCGCGGCGGCATCAGCGTGCCGCCGATGGCGCGGCTGGTCGAAATCGAGAAGCTGCCGGCATAGACCAGCTCGTTGGTCAGGTTCTTAACCCACAGGTTGGCGGTGAAGCGATCGCCGGGGTGGGTGTAGAGGATGTTGGCGTCAAGCTGGATATAGCCTTCCTGCGCCAGCCGGTCGTCGTTGAACTCGGTGTGATACTGCTTGGAGCGATAGGCAAAGTTGCTGGCCAGCGTGACGCTGCCACCATTGCCCGCTTCGATCCGATAGCTCGGGTTGAGGTTGACGCTCCAGCGCGGCGACATGCGGGTGGAGTTGCCCGACAGGTCCTTCAGCAGTGCGTTGGGATCGGCACCCGGCGCGAACAGCCGGGCATCGAGCGGGTCGGACGCGCGGAAGTTGGTGAAGGTGGAATGGAGATAGGCCACCGAGCCATCGAGGGTGAAGGCCTGGGTCGGCCGCCAGCGCATCTCGACTTCAACGCCATAGGCTTCCGAACGCGCCGCGTTGGTGAGCGTGCTGGTGAAGAAGGGCGGCGCCGGGATCGGACGGGTCAGCGAGAACTGGCCGTTCTTCAGCGTCTGGAAGAAGGCCGCGACATTGGCATCGAAGGTGGCGCCATTGAATTTCAGGCCGATTTCATAGGCTTCGACCTTTTCCGGGTCCACGAACGGCAGCGGCTGGGTGAGCGAGGTGCGGCGGGTGGAGCCGATCTCGGCGGTGCCGCTCTTGAAGCCGCGCGACCAGTTGGCATAGATCAGCACGCCGTCGGTCGGGCGATATTCGAGGCCCAGCGACGGCGAGAAATCGCGCCAGCTCTTGGCGACATCCCACATCGGAATGCCCAGGCGCACGCTGTCGAGCAGGAAGCCAGTCGGGCCATCGCCGATGCCGGTGTTGTTGACCAGGCGGCGCTTTTCCCAGCTGTAGCGGCCGCCGGCCTTGATGGTGAACTGGTCCGACAGCTCATAGCTGACGTTGGCATAGGCAGCCCAGGTCTTCACATAAAGGCTGCCGTCGAACTGGATGCGGAACGGATCGGTGTTGGTCAGCACGTCGAGGCCGATGTGGTTTTCGGCGTTGATACGCTCGTCCAAGTAGAAGAGGCCGAACACGCCATGGAAGCGGTCGGTGTCGACGTTGCCCTGCAGTTCTTGGCTGAACTGGTTCTCGAACACCGGCTGCCAGTGGTTGGCACTGCTGCGGATCGGCCCGGTCTGCGCCAGCGCATAGCCCAGGTAGGTCGACATGTCGAAATCCTGGAAGAAGATCGCATCGAACTTGCGATAGCTGGTCAGCGACTTCAGCGTGACGGCGTCACTGGCCTCCACCGTGATCGCGCCGGTGAAGGCATATTGGGTGCGATTGTTGATCGGATCGAAGTTGGTGGCGAGGTTGCGCGGATTGGTGGAGAAGCGGGCCTGGCTGCCATCGAGATTGGTGCGCTGGCCGAGCGCGCTCAGCCCGTCATTGGCCGGGTTGGCGTCGGTGAGCACGCCGGGGAAGGAGACTTCGCGGAACTTGATGGCCAGGGCCCGATCGTCTTCGCGGTGATATTCACCGGTCAGCAGGATATCGACCGTTTCGGTCGGCTTGAACTCGAGGTGGGCGCGCATCGACAGCTGGCGGGCGTTGTCGATGTCGTTGCCGGTCACTTCGTTGATGCCATAACCGTCGCGGCGAATGGCGCGCACGGCAAAGCGGCCGAGCACACCCTCGGCAATCTTGCCACCGATGGCCGCTTCACCGATCAGGTTGAGCTGCGGGCCGCCAACGGTGAGGCGGGCATAGCCGCGGGTTTCTTCGGTCGGCTTGGCGGTGATCAGGTTGACGGCGCCGCCGGTGGCGTTGCGGCCATAAAGCGTGCCTTGCGGCCCGCGCAGCACTTCCACGCGCTCCAGATCGAACAGCGAGCCCAGCTGCGCCTGGGCCAGCGACACCACGGCGCCATCGACATAGAGCGCCACCGACGGATCAACGCCCGGCAGCGAGCTCGACAGGCCGATGCCGCGGATGAACAGCTTGGCGAAGTTGAAATCATTGCCGAAGCTGATGCTGGGCACCAGGTTCTGCAGCGCTTCGATGCCGGCGGTGTTGGTGCTGGCCAGCTTGTCGGCGGTGACAGCCGAGACCGAAACCGACACGTCTGACAGCGATTGCTCGCGCTTTTGCGCGGTGACGACGATCTCGCCATCGTCCTTGGCGGTGTCGGCGGCAGCGGTCTGCGCCATCGCCACGGACGGCAAGGCGGCGAGCGCCAGCACGGAAACCGACAGCACGGCAGCGCGACGCACGCTCGAGCGGGTGATCTGCGACATTTCTTCTACTCCCCCATGAACCAGGTTTGCGTTCCCGCCCCGGTTTCATCAAAAATCCCTGCTGGCCTCCCAGCCTGAGCGGGCGCTAGTCCAGATGACGGAGCGATGACAATGCATTTCCGACAATGGCCATTAGAAATAGCGAAGTCTGAAGGGAAATGGCAGAGTGGTTGGCCGGTGTGGCCGGCGCGTGGAGGGACCCTTGCGCAGATGCCGATGCGGGCGATGGACTGAACGGACGACCGGGAGAGCGTGGTGGATTTCGCGGACTATTTCAACAGGATCGGGCTTCAGCGGCCACAGGGTGTGACGCGAGACACGCTGGCGGCGCTGCAATTTGCCCAGCGCGCAGCGATCCCGTTCGAGAATATCGATGTGCTCCTGGGGCGTGGCATCAGCACCGAGCCTGCGGCAATTTTCACCAAGCTGGTGACGCAGCGGCGCGGCGGCTATTGCTTCGAACAGAACCAGCTGCTGGCGGGCGCGCTCACCGAATTGGGGGTGGCGCATCGGCTGGTGCTGGCCCGCGTCTGGTTGGGCGCAACCGAGATGCCGGCGCACACGCACCTGGCCGTGGTGGCCGAAATGGCCGGGCAAGCATGGCTGCTCGATGCCGGCTTTGGTGGCGGATATTGCCCGCCGCTGCCATTGGTGACCGGCAGTGTGGCCTCCGATGGCGAAGGCGCCCGATATCACCTGCATCATGACCCTGGCATTGGCTGGATCCTCGACCGCGAGGCCAATGGCTCGCTCGTGCGGCAATACAGCTTCACCCTGGCCGAGGTGTTCCCGGCTGATATCCGCCTGTGCAACCACTGGACGTCGACCCACAAGGCCTCGCGCTTCACGCAGCTGCTGGTGGTCAACCGGGTGACGGCGGCTGGCCGGCTGGGCCTGACTGGTGGCGATTTCGTCCGGGTTGCTGACGGCCGGTCAACGCATGCGTCCATCACCCGAGACCGATTGGGCCCGCTGCTCGCCGACGAATTCGGGCTGGAGCTGGACCCAGCCGATACTGCGGCGCTGGCACGCTTCGTCGAGGCCGTGAACGCATGAAATCCACCCTTCGTGATGGCCCGGAGAAGCCAAATCGGCGTTGGCGGGAGGCGAAGGCGGGGCAAAGCCCCCCGGCGAGCCGCCCGACGACGTTGATTTGGCTTCTCCGGGCCACCGCAGGCGGCGATATCCAGCCCGATGCAGCGCTCGCTGCGCTTGGGCGGTAGCGCCGCTACCGCCACGGCGCTTGCTCACTCGCCTCGGGCTGCATAGCGCCGTCCCGAAGGGTGGATTTCATGCGTTCACGGCCTAGAACACCACGCCGTCCATCAGCTTGCGCGCCGTGCGCAGCAGCGCGGCGGACTGAACCTGGCCGGCGGCATCGGTCGTCAGGATGCAGGTCAGCTCGCCGGTCGGATGTTCGACCGACAATGTCTTGACCGCACCATCGGGAATCTGCGCCACGGCGGCGGCCGGCGATCCGGGCACCAGGCAGGCGGTGGCGACGCTGACGGCGCCGAGCACGCCGATGCTGGCGTGGGCGCGGTGCGGGATGAAGCTGCGCACGGTAATGGCGCCGCCCTGGCGCGGCGGGGCGACCAGCATCATCTTGGGCACGGATTTGGCCGCGACGTCGCCCAGGTTCATCAACGGGCCGACCGCCAACCGGATCGCCTCGATCCGCTGCTTCAGCGCGTCATCGGCATCGAGCGTGGCGCGGTCCTCATAACCGGTCACGCCCACATCCGCGGCCCGCATCACCACGCAGGGCATGCCATTGTCGATCAGCGTCACCGGCACGCCGTTGATCACGTCGACCGCATTGCCGGTCGGCAGCAGCGCGCCGCAGCTGGAGCCGGCGGTGTCGCGGAATTCCAGCGGCACCGGCGCGTGGGTTCCCGGCACGCCGTCGATGCGCGCCGTGCCATCATAAATTACGCGGCCGCCCGGCGTTGCCACCGTCGCCACCGCGGCCTGGCCGGTGTTCTCCATGAAGATGGCAACATCGGTGGTGCCGTCCTGCGCCGGCACCAGCCCGCGCTCGATGGCGAAGGGGCCGACGCCCGCGAGGATATTGCCGCAATTCTGCGCATCGGTGACAATGGCCTGATCGACGAACACCTGCAGGAACAGATAATCGACGTCGATGCCCGGCCGGCTCGACCGGCTGACCACCGCCACCTTGCTGGTCAGCGGATCGGCACCGCCCATGCCGTCGATCTGCACCGGATCGGGCGAGCCCATGATGCGCAGCAGCAGCGCATCGCGCGCCGCGGTGTCGGCGGGCAGGTCCGCTTTCAGGAAATAGCCGCCCTTGGAGGTGCCGCCGCGCATCCACATGCAGCGCACGCCTTGCGCCGGCTCGCTGGGCTCAGACATATTTCAGGCCCATTTCCGCCAGCTTGCCGCGCATGTTGTACATGTCGAGCCCCAGCTCGCCACGGGCGAGGCGGGCGCGCTTGTCGGCTTCATTGGCTTCGCGGGCTTCGGCGGCGCGGGCGACATCGGCGGCCTTTTCGCGCGGCACCACCACCACGCCGTCATCATCGGCCACGATCACGTCGCCAGCGTTGATCGGCGCACCGGCGCACACCACCGGCACATTGACCGAGCCCAGCGACGCCTTGATCGTGCCTTGCGCAAATACTGCCTTGGCCCACACCGGGAACTTCATTTCGGTGAGGTCGCGCACGTCGCGGATGCCGGCGTTGATGATCAGCCCCTTGCAGCCACGCGCCTGGGCCGAGGTGGCGAGCAGGTCGCCGAAATAGCCGTCCTCGCACGGGGAGGTCGGCGCGATCACCAATATGTCGCCGGGGCGCAGCTGTTCGATGGCGACATGCACCATCCAGTTGTCGCCGGGCGGGGCGGAGATGGTGATGGCACTGCCGGCGATGCGGGCGCCGGCGTAGATGGGGCGCATATGGCTGGCCAGCAGCCCGGTGCGCCCCTGCGCCTCGTGCACGGTGGAAACGCCGCAGCGCTCCAGCACGGCGATCACCTCGGGGTCCGCCCGCTCGATATTCTGGACGACGATGCCGCTCATCATGTGCTCCTTCGTGTGCGCCGCCTAGGGGCGACCGCTTGGCCATGGAAGTCGGAAGTTTGTCGCCATCATAAGGACATGCTAATTCGAAGGCGATATGCTCTGGCAGCTGAACCTGCGCCACCTGCGCGCCATGGCCGCAATCACGCGGCTGGGCAGCATTTCGGCGGCGGCCCAGGCGGTGAGCATCACCCAGCCGGCGATCACCCAGGGGTTGAGCAAGCTGGAGACGCAATTGGCCCTCACGCTGTTCGAACGCCAGCCTGGGGGTATGAAAGCGACGCCGGCGGCCGAGCTGTTCGCGGCCCGGGTGGAGCGGGCGCTGGCCCATATCGGCAGCCCGCGGGTGACGACGGCGCAGCTGCGTGCCTTGCTCGCCATTGCCGAGGCCGGCAGCTATCCCAATGCCGCGCGCCTCACCGGGCTGGCGCAGCCGACTCTGCACCGTGCGCTTGGCGATCTGGCCATTGCTCTGCGCCGGCCGCTGCTGGAACGGCGCGGCAAGGGCATCAGCTTCACCGATGCCGGGCGGCGCACCATCCGCCAGTTCCGCCTCGCCCGCGCCGAGCTTGATGCCGGGCTGACCGAGCTCGAGAATCTGAAGGGCCGCGAGGTCGGCCGTATCGTGGTCGGCGCCATGCCGTTGTCGCGGGCGCGAGTGCTGCCGGCGGCGATGGCGGCCTTTCACGCGCGCTTTCCCCATGCCCGGGTGGCGGTATCGGAAGGCGCCTTTGGCGAACTGATCGAGCCACTGCGCGATGGCGAGATCGACATGATGATCGGCGCCCTGCGCGACCCGTCGCCGGGGCCGGATATCCAGCAGCAGGCGCTGTTCACCGACCAGCCGGCGATCTTTGGCCGCAAGGGGCATCCGCTTGCGGGCACGGCCCCCGATCTGGCCGCGCTGGCGCGCTATCCCTGGGTGGTGCCGGCACCGAGCACGCCGCTCTACAACCAGTGGCGGCTGATGTTTGAAAGCGCCGGCATGGCGCTGCCCGATGTGCCGATCGAGTGCGGATCGGTGATCGCCATCCGGCAATTGCTGGTCGCCACCGATTTTCTCACCCTCTTGTCGCCTGATCAGGTCGCGGTCGAGCTGGAGGCGCAGTGGCTGGTGCCGGTCGCCGAGACGCCGGCCCGCATGTCGCGCACCATCGGCATCAGCACCCGCACCGGCTGGCGGCCGACAGCGCTGCAGGCGGCTTTTGTCCAGCAATTGCTGCAGACCGTGGGAAAGGCTTGATTGGCCCACAGTTCCGGAAAACTTATGGGTGGGCACCGGTTCGGATTGGACGGGGCGGACGGCGGGTGACTAGGGGCCGCGCATGGCATCCCTCGTGACCCTGATCGGTTTTGGCGAAGCCGGCCAGAGCTTTGCCGGCGCGGCCGGCTGGGGCCGCGCGGCGCGCGCCTTCGATATTCGCGATGTTGACTTTGCCGGCACCGGCGTCACCGGCTGCGCCAGCCTGGGCGAGGCGCTGGCCGGCGCGGCGCAGGTGATCAGCGTGGTCATCGCCGATGCCGCCGTGGCCGCTG
>NZ_WNJP01000080.1 GCF_009733735.1 Sandarakinorhabdus oryzae
CCAGGCCGGCGGCATTGACGCCATCCGCGCCCGCATCGCCGATCCGGCCCAGCGCACCCGGCTGCGCGCCGACATGGCCGACAATCTGCGCCGCCGCGGTGGAGCGGGTGCCCTGTTGCTGACCAGCAGTGGCCGCCCGTGGACCGGCAAGCGGCTGGATGCGGTGGCGGCGGGCTGGCAGGTCGATGCCATCGACGCGGCCCTGCGCATCATCAACGATGATCCGGATGGGGACGCAGCGGCCAGCTTCAACATGGCCGAAACCGATATCGCCACCTTCATGCGCCAACCCTGGGTGGTGACCGGATCGGATGGCAGCGCCGGCCACCCGCGCATCGCCGGCACCTTCCCGCAGAAATACCGCCACTATGTGGTGGAAACCCAGACGCTTTCGCTGGCCCGCTTCATCCGCCAATCCACCGGCCGCACTGCCGATATCCTCAAGCTTGATCGCCGCGGCTATCTGCGGCCGGGCTGGTTTGCCGACGTGGTGGTGTTCGATCCCAAGGCCTTTGCGCCGCGCTCCGACTATGCCAACCCGGATGCCTTGGCCGCAGGCGTGCAGACGCTGTTGATCAATGGCCAGTTCGTCATCGACGGTGGGAAGATGACCCCGGTGCTGCCCGGGCGCGCGCTGCGCCGCACGAGCGTACCGCATTGTCCGGTGCGGCCCGGCGGCTGATTGACGGGGCAGACGCCGGCAGGCACGCCCACAGCCATGACCCCGGCACCCCACCCACCCGAACCGTCCCGCCCCTTGGGTCGCGTGTGGCTGGTGGCCAATCGCGCCAGCCGATCCACCGACGACGGCCGCATCGCTGCGCTGGAGACTGCTTTGGCCGATGCCGGCGCCACCATCGCCGGCAACACGGATTTTCCGCGCCAGCCCGCGCCTGATGCCGCTGCTCTGGCGGATATCGACACGCTGGTGGTGATGGGCGGTGATGGCACGCTGGGCGCCGCGGGTGCGGCGGCAAGGGGGTGGGATGGGCAGTTTCTTGCCATTCCGGGCGGCACCATGAACTTGCTGCCCAAGGCCTTGCACGGCGATGCGGCGCCCGAAGCCATTGTGGCGGCAGCCGCCGCTTGCCAGCTGGTGCATGTGCCGGTGGTGCGCGCCGGTGAGCACACGAGTTTTTGCCGCATCATCATCGGCCCGATGACCCGCTGGGCCCTCGCGCGCGAGAATGCCCGCCATGGCCGGCTATGGCGGGTGTTACAGGCCGTGCGGCTGGCGCTGGCGCGTGGCTTCATGGGCGGGGTGCGCGTGGCCGGGCAGCCGGGCCGCCATCCCGGCGTGCTGATCATGCCGGGTGATGATGGTCTTGAGGTGGCGCTGTTTTCCGGACGCGGCCTGGTGGATGCCATGACGGTTGCCGTGAGCTGGCTGGTGAGCGACTGGCGCGATGCCGCATCCGTGACGGCCTTTGCCGCCGGGGAGTTGGCGGTTGGCCGGCGCCGCCCGCTCCGGTGCCTGTTTGACGGCGAATTGCGCCATCTGTCGCCGCCGGCTCGCTTTGTGGCAGGCTGGTCCGATCTGCGGTACATCCGCACCCGCGCCTGACTTCAGCGCCCGGCGAAGCGGGCGTGCAGCCACCGGTCCACCGGGGCCGTGCCGGCATAATCCGGATCGCCGAGCCGCCGGTTGATCTCCATGTGGCCCATCAGCCCTTCGCCAGGGATGCTGACCACATCCACCGCGGTGTGGGCTGCCAGCAAGGCGGTGGCCAGCGCATGGTTCTGGGTCACGCCATCCGGCCGTTGCACATGGAGCAGCAGAAAGGCCGGCGCGTTGGGTGCCGCGGCCTGCGCGGTGGGGGACAATGCGCGTTGCCGGGCTGGATCGCTGCCAAAGGCCTGGCCATAGGTTTGCGCCATGCGCGGACCGGCCTGTTGCAGCTGCGCCGGCACATCATAGGCAGCGCCGTCGATGGGGATGATGCCGGCGACATCGGCAAACGACAGGCCCGCAGTCTTCAGATAGCGCTCGTCGGTGCCGACCAGCGCCACCAGATGCGCGCCAGCGCTGTGGCCCATCAGCACGACGCGGCGGCGATCAAGGCCGAGCCTGTCGGCGCGATCAAGCAGCGCCTTCAGCGCCATGGCGACATCGGTGGCCTGCTGTTCCACCGTGGCCGCCGGCACCAGCCGATAGTTGATGGAGGCAAAGGCGTATCCGGCCTCGCGGTAATGCACGGCCTTCCAGCGGCCGGTGGCATTGTCCTTGTCCCCGCGCTGCCAGCCGCCGCCGTGGACGAACAGCACCAGCGGGGCCGGGCCATTGCCCGGGGCCCGCCAGACACTCAGGGTCTGCAGCGGGTCGCGGCCATAGGCGATGGTCTCACCCGCCGGCACCTGCGGTCCGGCGCTGCCACCCTGCTGGGCCGCCAGCCAGGCCCGCAGCCGTTCGCCGTTCTGGGCCTGGGCTGCTCCCACCAGCGCCACGGCCGCCAGCGTGCCTGCCAATATTGTCCGCCGTTTCAGCATCATCAGCCTCCTGCAGGCTGTAACGCACTGGCCGCGCCGATTCCCTCGGGGCGTCAGCTGGCCAGTTTGCGCGCCACGGCCAGAAACTGCGCGATGCGGGCCGGCGTCGCATCGCGGATGGTGCCAACCACCTTCATGTGCGTCACCTTCAGGCCGACAAAATCCAGGATCTGCCGCCTGAGCACGTTCAGCCAGCCATTGCGATAGCCCAGCCACAGATACCAGGGCGGTGTATCGGCGGTGATCAGCACGCGGGCGGTGCGGCCTTCGAACAATTTCTTCGGGAAATGCCCATCGCCTTCATAGGCAAAGGCGATGCCGGGCAGGAACACCCGGTCGATCAGCCCCTTCAGCTTGGCCGGCGCCGCGCCCCACCACAGCGGGTGGACGAGGATGAACGTGTCGCACCAGCGCACCGCCTCCAGAAACGCCTGCAGGTCGGGCTCATGATCCATGCGGCTCTTGTAGCCTTGGGCGAGATTGGGATCGAATTGCATCGCCGAAAGCTGCAACAGCCTCACTTCAGCGCCGCGCGCCTGGGCGGTTTTGGCGGCGGCGGCGGCCAGGGCACTGCACAGCGACGTGCCATCGGGGTGGCCATCGAGCACCAGCACTTTTGAACTTGGAACGGCCATGGCTGTGCTTTCGGTTGTTGCGCGCCGTGCCTACCAGCGTTCGGCAGCCGCGTCGTCGCTGCCTTTTGCCTCAACCCAGCGGGTGCTGCCGTCCGCCCATGCCTCGCGCTTCCAGAATGGGGCTTTCGTCTTCAGCCAGTCCATCAGGAACTGAGCGGCGGCAAAGGCGTCGCCGCGGTGCGGGGAGGCGGTGACGACCAGCACGATGGGCTCACCGGGCAGCATGCGCCCGTGGCGGTGGATGATGGTGCCGAAGGTGCCGGGCCAGCGGCTGGCGGCTTCGGCGGCGATGGCCTGCAGCTGCGCCAGCGTCATCGCCGGATAATGTTCGAGGGTAAGGGCAACAAGGCCATCATCGGCGCGGACCAGCCCGGTGAAGCTGACGGCGGCGCCGAGATCGGTGCGGGCGCCGATGAGCGCGGCCTGCTCGGCAGCGGCGTCGAAAGGCTCGGTCTGGAGCCTTGCTGTGATCATCCGCCGGTCACCGGCGGGAAGATGGCAATTTCGCGCGGGTTATGCAGCGGCGTGTCGGGCGCGGCGAACTGCTGGTCCACGGCGACGCGGATGCGGCTGCGATCAGCAAGGGCAGCGTCGTGGCCGGGGCTGCGGGTGGCGAGCCAGTCGAGCAGGGCGGCGACGGTCGTGGCTTCGGCGGGCAGCGTGAGCGTCTCGCTGTCCGTGCCCACCATTTCGCGCACCCAGGCGAAGTAGAGCAGCGTCACCATCACATGTGCTTCAGGCCGGTGCGCAGATAATCATAACCGGTGATCAGCGTCAGGATCGCGGCAATCCACAGCGTGACCAGGCCGATCATCTCTGCCGGCAGCCAGGGCAGGATCGGCACCGCGCCGACCAGGATCAGCGCGCCCAGCGCCACCAGCTGCGCCGTCGTCTTCCACTTGGCGAGCTGGCTGACCGGGACGGAGACCGACAGGCCGGCCAGATATTCGCGCAGGCCCGACACGAAAATCTCGCGCAGCAGGATGATCAGGCCGGCGATCACGCTCCAGCCGTGCAGGATGCGGGCATCGACCAGCATGATGATCACGGCGGCGACCATGATCTTGTCGGCAATCGGATCGAGGAACTGGCCGATCTTGGAGACCGTGCCCCAGCTGCGCGCCAGATAGCCGTCGAAATAATCGGTGATCGCTGCCAGCGCATAAAGCGCCCAGGCCGCCAGCCATTCCCAGGGGTTGCTGCTCCACATCAGCCACACCAGCCCCGGCACCGCGAGGATGCGCGACAAGGTGAGCAGATTGGGGAGGCTGGACAACACAGCGCCTTCATAGGCAATCCAGCGGCAACTGCAAAGTTACGGAAAGGCCCAATGATGAACGTTTCCGAGGCTGTGCTGTCGCGCCGGTCGGTGCGGGGCTTCCTGCCGACGCCGGTGGATGGCGATGTGCTGCGCCGCGTCGTCGAGAAAGCCGCCTGGGCACCGTCGGGTGGCAATCTCCAGCCCTGGCATATCGATGTCGTCGGCGGCGAAAAGCTGGATGAATTGAAGCGCATCATGCTGGGCAAGCTGATGGCCGGCGGCGGCATGGAGCCGACCGAATATGATATCTATCCCAAGGAACTGCCGGAGCCGCACAACAGCTATCGTTTCGCCGTGGGCGAGGAGCTCTACAGCCGGCTCGGCATCCCGCGCGAGGACAAGGCCGGCCGTCGCATGTGGTTCGCACGCAATTTCCAGTTCTTCGGCGCGCCCGTCGCCCTGTTTTGCAGTGTGGACAAGCGCATGGGCCCGCCGCAGTGGAGCGACCTCGGCATGTATCTGCAGACGCTGATGTTGCTGTTGAAGGAAGAGGGGCTGGACAGCTGCCCGCAGGAATGCTGGGCCGTCTATCCGCAGACCATCCGTGATTTCATCGGTATCCCGCCCGAACACATGCTTTTCACCGGCATGGCGATCGGGTTCATCGACCCGGATGACAAGGCCAACCTCGCCCGCCCGAGCCGCGCGCCGATGGCCGACTGGGCGGACTTCCACGGGATTTGATCCCGCTCTCCGCCCTTGCCGCCACGCTGCTTTCGGCGCTGATCCACGCCGGCTGGAATTTATTTCTGAAAGGCAGCGCCGGGGACCGGTTGGTGGATCTGGCAGTGCTGGGGCTGGGTGGATCGCTGTTTGGTGTGGTGCTGATTGCCCTGTTCGGCGCGCCAGTGGCGGGCGCCTGGCCGTTCATCCTCGCCTCCTGCGCCATCCACCTCGTCTATTGGACGGCGCTGACCCAGGGCTATGGCGCTGGCGACATGAGCCACGTCTATACCATCGCGCGCGGCCTGGCCCCGGCGCTGGTGACTGTGGGGGCGGTGGTGTTTGCCGGCGAGGTGCCGGATTGGATGCAGGGGCTGGGCGTCGCCGCCATCAGCATCGGGGTGATGCTGGTGGGGGTGAACCGCCATGCACCGCTGGCGGCGACTGGCTGGGCGCTGCTCACCGCCGCGGCGATTGCCGGCTACAGCCTGGTTGATGCGATGGGCGTGCGGGTGAATGGCGACGTGTTCAGCTACAAGGGCTGGGGCGCGGTCTTCACCTTCTTGCCGATCAGCCTGTTTGTCATCGCCCGCTGCCGCCCGGCGGGGTTCATGGCTGCGGCGGCCGGGCGCTGGCGGCAGGGGATGCTGGCCGGCGCGATTTCCAGCGCCGGCTTCATGCTGGTGCTGTGGGCGCAACTGCGCGCGCCCATCGGCCCGATCACGGCCCTGCGGGAGACCAGCGTGCTGTTCGGCGCGGCCTTTGCGGCGCTGCTGCTGAAGGAAAAAGTGACTCCGAGGCGTTGGGCCGGGGCGCTGGTGGTGTGTGCCGGCGCGATGCTGATCGGTTTTGCCGGTTAGGCTTCGCGGGGTCCGAGGCCCAGCAGCTTCTTGGTGCGCGCGATGAAGGCGCTGTTGTCGCCGCCTTCTTTCACCGGCGAGACATCGGGCACTTTCAGGCCGCGCTGCACGGCCGGTCGGGCGGCGATGCGGTCGATCCAGCCGCTGAGGTGAGGGAAGGGGGCGGTTTCCACCCCGGTCCAGCCGGCGGTGCGCACCCAGCAGAAATGCGCGATGTCGGCGATGCTGTAGCTGCCGGCGAGATAGTCACGGTCGGCCAGGCGGGCATCGAGGATGGCCAGCAGCCGCTTCACTTCACCCAGGTAGCGCGCCTGCACCGCCGGCAGTTTCTCCGGCCAATAATGGGTGAAGAGATTGGCCTGGCCCATCATCGGCCCCAGCCCGCCCACCTGGAACATCAGCCATTGCAGCGCTTCGGAGCGGCCGCGCGCATCGGCGGGCAACAGGCCCGGCGCCTTTTCCGCCAGCCACACCAGGATGGCGCCCGATTCCATCACGGCGAAACCGTCATCAACCAGGCAGGGCACCTTGCCGTTGGGATTGAGCTTCAGGAACTCCGCCCGCTTCTGCTCGCCCTTGGCCAGATCCAGAGACTGCACCTGGTAGGGCAGGCCCAGTTCCTCCAGCGCGATGGAAACCTTGTAGCCATCGGGCGTCGGCGCGGTGAAGAGGAGCAGGCTCATGGCGGCAGCCTAGCCCGTCACAAGTTCGGGTGGAAGTGCTGCCAGATTGCCAGCGCCATCTGCTTTGAAATGCCGGGCGCGCGTTCCAGGTCTTCCAGCGTGGCGCCCTTCACGGCGCGGCTGGTGCCGAAGTGCATCAGCAGCGCCTTCTTGCGGGCCGGGCCGATGCCGGGGACTTCGTCGAGCGGGCTCTGGGTGATCGATTTCGCCCGCTTCGCCCGATGCGCGCCGATGGCGAAGCGGTGGGCCTCGTCGCGCAGGCGCTGCAGATAGAACATCACCGGCGCGTTGGGCGGCAGGGTGAATTCGCGGCCTGATGGCAGATAGAAGGTCTCACGCCCGGCGTTGCGGTCCGGCCCCTTGGCGACGCCCACGATCGGCACATCGACGCCCAGTTCGGCAAGCGCGCTCATCACTGCCGCCACCTGGCCTTTGCCGCCGTCGATCAGGCACAGATCGGGCCAGTTGCCGCTTTCCCGGTCAGGATCCTCGGCCTCAAGCCGGGCAAAGCGCCGGTGCAGCATTGCCCGCATCATGGCAAAATCGTCGCCCGGCGTGATGCTTTCATCCTTCATGTTGAACTTGCGATATTGGCCTTTCATGAAGCCTTCCGGCCCGGCCACCACCATCGCGCCCAGCGCATTGGTGCCCTGGATATGGCTGTTGTCATAAATCTCGATGCGCCCCGGCGGGCCGTCGAGTTCGAAGATATCGGCCAGTTCGCGCAGCAATTTGCCCTGGGTCGTGGTTTCGGCGCGGCGGCGCTGGATGGCCTCCTCGGCGTTGCGCTGCGCCTGTTCGACCAGCTTCTTCGCTGGCCCGCGCTGGGCATGGCGCAGGTTGACCTTGCGGCCGGCTTTTTCCGACAGCGCGGCGGACAGCAGATCGGCTTCCGGCAGACTGCGATCGAGCAGCAGTTCCCGGGGGGCGGGCAGTTCCTCATAGAGCTGGGCCAGGAAGCTCTGCAGCACCTCGGCCTCGTCCACGCCTTCGGTGTGGCCGGGGAAGAAGCTGCGGTGGCCCCAGTTCTGGCCGCCGCGGATGAAGAAGATCTGGACACACATGGCGCCGCCGTCGGTGGCCATGGCGATCACATCGGCATCGCTGGTTGCGCCTTCGGCGTTGATGGCCTGGCTGCCCTGGATGAAGGTCAGCGCCTTCAACCGGTCGCGCAGCACGGCGGCGGTCTCGAAGTCCATGGCTTCGGCCGCCGCCTGCATCGCCCCGGCCAGCTTCTTCTGCGCCTCTTGCGTGCGGCCGGAGAGGAAACCCTTGGCGTCCTCCACCAGCTCGGCATAGTCGGCATCGCTTATGCGGCCGACGCACGGCGCGGAGCAGCGCTTGATCTGGTAGAGCAGGCAGGGTCGCGAGCGGTTGGCGAAGAAACTGTCGGTGCAGCTCCGGAGCAGGAACACCTTCTGCAGCGCGTTCAGCGTGGCATTGACCGCGCCGGCGCTGGCGAACGGGCCGTAGTAACTGCCCTTGGCGACCCGCGCGCCGCGATGCTTGGAAATGCGCGGAAAATCATGGTCTTCGCGCAGCAGGATGAAGGGGAAGCTCTTGTCGTCGCGCAGCAGCACATTGTAGGGCGGGCGATAGCGCTTGATCAGTTGGGCTTCCAGCAGCAGCGCCTCGGCCTCACTGTTGGTCGTCACGATCTCCATGGCGCGGGTCTGCGCCACCATGCGCTGCAGCCGGCGCGGCAGGCGGGTCACCTGGGTGTAATTGGTCACCCGGTTCTTCAACGTGCGCGCCTTGCCGACATAGAGCACGTCGCCGCCGGCATCGAGCATGCGATAGACGCCAGGCTTCAGCGGCAGCGTCTTCACGACACGGCGGATGGTGGCGACGCCCAGATCAAGATCGGGCGCCTCCTTGCCGCGCACCGTGTAGGTGGCGCTTTCTTCGGAAAAACGGTCGGGCGTGTCGCTCATGCTGGGCGCAGCGTTAGCCGGGGGCAGGCTGTCATGGCAATTGCGCCGACAGCTGCTAACGCGCAGCGCATGACGATTCTCCGTGCCTTCGCCGTCGCTGCCGCGCTGCTGCTTGCTGCCTGTTCGGGCCGTCCGCCGCCGGCCACGCTGGCCACGGCAGCGCAGCCAGCCCATCCGGTCATCCTGATCTCGGTCGATGGCCTGCGCGCCGATTATCTGCAGCGCGGGCTGACCCCCAATATCAGCGGCCTGGCCGCGCGCGGCGTCACCACGCGCGCGATGCGGCCCAGTTTCCCGTCGCTCACCTTCCCCAATCATTACACGCTGGTCACCGGCCTGCGGCCCGATCATCACGGCCTCGTCAACAACAAGATGCAGGATGCCATGCTGGGCCGCTTCACGATGGCGAACCGCAGCGCCGTCGAGGATGCGCGCTGGTGGAACGGCGGCGAGCCAATCTGGGTGACCGCCGAACGCGCCGGCATTACCACCGCCACCATGTTCTGGCCGGGCAGCGAAGCGGCGATTCGCGGGATACGCCCGCACCGCTGGCTGCCGTTCGATGGCGCGATGCCGGGCCCGGTGCGGGTCGATCAGTTGCTGGCCTGGCTCGACGAGACGCCGCGGCCGGGCCTTGCCACCCTCTATTTCGACACGGTCGATCATGATGGCCATGAATTCGGCCCGGATTCGCCGCAGCTGAATGCGGCGCTCGCCGCTGTCGATGCCCAGATCGGCCGCCTGCTGGCCGGGCTGGCTGCGCGCGGGATCGAGGCCAATATCGTGCTGGTTGCCGATCACGGCATGGCGACGGTCAGCACCGATCACCGCATCTTCCTCGATTCGCTGCTCGATCCGGCGGCGATTGAACTGGTGGGTGATGGCGCCCTGGCTACGCTCAACCCGCTGCCGGGGCAGGAGGCGGCAGTGAAGGCCGCGCTGCTGCGCCCACACCCGCACATGGCTTGCCATGAAAAGGCCCGGTTGCCGGCGCGTTTCCACTATGGTCAACACCCACGCGTGCCGGCGATTCTCTGCCTGGCGGATGTCGGCTGGATGATCTGGCTGCGACCGCCGCCAGCCGGGCAGGCCCAAGGTCAAGCAATGCGCGCGCTGGGCGGCATGCACGGCTTTGATCCGGCTGCGCCCGAAATGGCCGCCAGCTTTGTCGCCGCCGGCCCGGCCTTCCGGTCTGGCGTGGTACTGCCGCCATTCGACAATGTCGATGTTCACCCCCTGCTGCTGCGCTTGCTGGGCCTGCCGCCAATGCAGACGGATGGCGATTCCCGCACCCTCGGCAAGGCCCTGCGCTGAACTGCACGTTGCGCAGCGACACGCAAACGCCTAGGCGGCGCGCACCATGACGGCACATGCATCCCGCACCGCAATCGTCACCGGCGGCGCCAAGCGCATCGGCGGCGCCATCAGCCGCGCGCTCGTTGCAGATGGCTGGCACGTGTTGATCCACTGCAACGCCAGCCGCGCCGAGGCCGAGGCGCTGGCCGCCGAACTGGGCAATGCCAGCGTGGTCGCCGTCGATCTCGCCGATCCGGACGCCGCCGAGACCATCATGGCCGCCTGCGCCGGCCTGCCGCCGGCCCGCCTGCTGGTCAACAGCGCCAGCCGCTTTGTCTATGACCGGATCGAGGATTTCAGCACGGCCGAATTCGACACCCACATGGCGGTCAATCTGCGGGCGCCGGCGCTGCTCACCCGCGCCTTTGCCGCGGCGCTGCCCGATACGCTGGATGATCCGGCGCTGGTGGTGAACCTGCTCGATGCCAAGCTGGCCAGCCTCAACCCGGACTATTTCACCTACACATTGTCCAAGATCGGCTTTGAAGGGCTGACCGAGCTCACCGCGCGCGCCTATGCGCCGCGGCTGCGCTGTGTGGGCATCGCGCCGGCCGTCACGCTGGTCTCCGGGCCGCAAAGCCGTGAGAATTTTGACGCTGTCCACGCCCTGAACCCGCTGCAGCGCGGAGTCAGCGTGGACGATATCATCGTGGCGCTGCGCTTCTGCATCGCCACGCCCACCTACAACGCGCAGACGATCGTGCTCGATGGCGGGCAACGCCTGCTCGGCCTGCCGCGCGATGTGGCCCATATGGTAGATTATTGATGCCTGATTCTACGCCGCCACCCACCTTCATCGAGCCGATGGCGCCTGGCATGGTGCCGCGCCACCTCGCCATCCGCGCCCGCAAGCTGTTCCTGGAGGATTTCGATCTGCCGGTGGACATCGGCTTCCACGCCTTCGAGGTCGGCTCGCCCCAGACGCTGCGGCTCAACATCGAGGTGTGGGTGGACGACGCGCATTTCCCGCGCTGCGACACGGTCGCCGAAGCCTGGGACTATGATTTCCTGCGCAATGCCGTGCTCGGCCTGGTGGAAGGCCGCCGCTTCAACCTGCAGGAAACCGTGGCGCACGCCATCTACGACATGGTCGCCGCCCGCGCCGGCGTGGTCGGCCTGCGCGTGTCGACACGCAAGCCGGATGTCTATCCTGACTGCAAGGCGGTCGGCGTGGAGCTCTCCAGCTTCTAACCGGTCTTGCCACAGGGGCCCAGGCTGGCGAGCGCGTCACGCCAATCCTTGGCCAGGGCTGGATCACCGCCGCCGGCCGCGGCAGGCAGGCGGGGAGGCAGGACACACGCCAGACGATACCAGAGCAGGGTGCCGGGCTTCACCCGTTCGGCCGATTCGTCGATGATATCGCCGCGCGCGATCAGCACCCGGCGCACCTCGCCTGGGCGATTCTGCACCACCAGCGTCGCCGGCTTGCCATCGGCCGTGGTCAGGAAAAACTGGCTTTCGCTTTCGCCCGGCACCGTGCCATCGGCGCGGAAGCCATTGGAAACGCCCCGGATCACCGGCACCGTGCCCGATCGCTGATCCGCCACCACCGCGCGCACCGTATCGGCCAGCGCCGGGTCCCACGGCTGCTGGCCGCGGCGGGACACCAGGCGGGTGGCGCCATCCGGGCCCGGCGCGGTCAGGAAGACCAGCACCTCCATGCCCTTGGCCTGCGGCGGGCGGCCGCGCGAATCCAGCGGCGCGTCCCACAGATATTGCAGTGTCGCGCCCATGGTTCCGGGCGCAACCAGCACGTTGGAGACCGAAACCGTGACCAAAAGGCGGGCGCGGCCGGGCGCGACATCAGGTGCCGCCTTGCCGGAGATGCGACTGGCCTTGGCGATGGTGGCGCGCACGATCACCGGCGCCGCCAGGGCCAGTTCGGCGGTGTCCGCAAAGCCGGCGAGGCGGTCGCTGGCCACTGGTGCAACGGGGGCAGGGGCCTGCGCAGCGGCAGGGCCAATTGTGGCCAGAATCAGGCAGATGGGCAGAATCGGGCGGGGCATGGTCGCCATCGTAGCGATGGGCAGCGCCTGCCGGCAACCGTGCAGTGCCGTGGCGCGCAACACTTCGCAAAATCGCAGCAGAACAAATGCCGAATCCCGTTGGCGGGCGGGGGGTGAATCGACGTAGCGGGGCAAAGTTCGGCGGGAATGTGGCAAAAAGCCGGTTGCGGCGATTGCTCGCTTGCGGCTAGAGGGGGGTCATCCGAGGGATCGGCGCAGGGTTTGAGGGGGGTCCTCTGTCCGCGGCTGTCCCCATTTTTTGAGGGAGTGCCAGACCAGCCATGTCATACATGGACGCACCTGGGATGAGCAAAAACCGACAGATCGCGCTGGTGGCCGTTGGCCTCCTGCACGTTCTCCTCGGCTATGCCATCGTCAACGGCTTTGCCATCAAGGTGATCAAGAAGATCATCGACCCGCTGGAAGCGGTGAACGTGAAGGAGGAGGCGCCGCCGCCGGAAGAACCGCCGCCGCCGCCGCCGCAGGAAATCGAAATTCCGCCTTACGTGCCGCCGCCGGAAGTGTCGGTGGCCTCTGACGCCCCGACCAACAGCATCACCACCCAGTCGACCGTGGCTCGCCCGGATCCGCCCGTTGTGGCGCCCCCGGCCCCGCCCGCCCCGCCAGCCGCGCTGCCGCCGCCG
>NZ_WNJP01000081.1 GCF_009733735.1 Sandarakinorhabdus oryzae
AGGACTGGCGGTGGTGGCGGCGGGCGCGCTGGTGCTGATCCTGGCCTGGCGCTGGCTTGGCCGGCAAGGGCCGGGCGGGCGCCGGCTGGCGCTTACCATGGCAGCGATGGGCGGTGCCGGCAGCCTGTTGTTCGTGGCGCTGCCGGGCTGGACCTGGGCCGATGTCGTGCGCCAGCAGGCCGAGGCAGTGGCGAGCGGCCACGCCCCGATGGGCAGTCCTGGCCTGCGCGCCACGCTGGCAACGTTGGCTGGTGCCCTCACATCAGGCTGGATGACCGGGCAGCTCCACCTGAAATGGCGTGGCTGGCGGGCCGTGGCACGCAGCGTGGCAGGCGGGTTGTTGATGATGCTGGGCATTGGGCTGATCCCAGGGGGCAATGATGCGCTGCTGCTGGGATCAGCGCCGGCCGGCGCGGTGAGCGCGCTGGTGGCCTTCGCGATGATGAACCTGGCGATCCTGGTGCTGGCCGGCTTTGGACACATCAGCCCCGCGGTACCACCAGCCCGGCATTGAGCCAGTTTTGCAGCCAGCCCCCGATTTCCAGGCTGTCGGCGCCGCACGCATCACAGGCCGGGCCAAAGCGCTGGCCAGCAGCCATCGCGGCGAGCAGGTCGCCTTCAGCGCCATGCAGCCGGCGGAAGCGCGGTTCCGGGCCGTCGCGCCACACCAGCACCCGGCCGGGCGTTGCCACGGGCGTGATCGGGAGATCGGGCACCGCCGCCCAGATCGCATCGGCATTGGAGGCAAAGGCCAGCAGCGATGCGCCCGGCGCCAGTTTCAGCCGCAGCCCATCCCAATCGATGCCTGGCGCTTCGGCCCAGTGTGCGGGTTGCGGATCGGCCGCCCCGAAGGCACAGCGCAGCGCCCAGTCGAGCGCGGCCAGTTCTGCCACCTCGCGATCGTCGGGCAGCTGGCGGCGCAGATAATCCGGGAAATCATCGCCATAATCGGCCAGAGTCCAACTGCTCGACGGGCTTATCGCGATATAATCCAGGGCCAGCCGGGTGAAATCATCGCCGCCCAGCCAGTGCAAGGTCTTGGGAAAATTGTCGGCCAGCGCTTCGACGAGGACGGCGCGCGCGGTGTAGCAATGGACCGCCAGCCCGCCCGGACGGCGCACGGCGTGAGTCAGGCCCGCCAGATCGCCGGCCATCAGCCCGGCCTGGAACTGGCGCTGCAATTGGGCAAGGCCGGTCATGGCGCCACCGGGTGCGGTTCCGCCAGCCGCGCCCGCGCCAGTTCGGCGAGCAGATCGGTCAGCGGTGGAATATCATCGTCGCGCTCGATCATCACCGCCACCGGCCCGGCGCGCCGCCGCACTTCGGCATAGAGATCCCACACCATGTCGGGCACCGGCGTGTCGTGGGTGTCGATCAACAGGCCGTCGGCGCCTTCGCTGGGGCCGGCGAGGTGCAACTGGCGTACTGCGTGCCAGGGGATGCCGTCCAGCCAGCCGAACGGGTCGCGGCCATGGTTGTGGGCGGAAACATGGATATTGTTGACATCAAGCAGCAGGCCGCAGCCGGTGCGTTCCACCAGCGCGGACAGGAACTCCCATTCGGCCATGCAGCTGGCGTGAAAATCCAGATAAGTGGACGGGTTTTCGACCAGCAGTGGCCGGCCCAGTGCGTCCTGCGCCTGATCGATGTTGCGGCAGACGATGGCCAGCGCTTCCTCGCTGTAGGGCAGCGGCAGCAGATCATGGCTGTTGACGCCGTCGATCCCGGTCCAGGCCAGGTGATCGGACACCCAGAGCGGATCGACCGCATCGGCGAGCCGGCGCAGCCGCGCCAGATAGGCGTTGTCGAGGCCGGTGGCGGTGCCCAGGCTCATCGAGACACCGTGCAGCGCGACATCGTGGTGGCGGCGCACCTGCATCAGCACGTTGGCCGGGCGGCCACCATCGACCATGAAATTCTCGGAAATCACCTCGACGAAATCGACCGGCACGGTGCCGGTCAGAAACGCCTCATGATGCGGCCGCCGCAGGCCGAGGCCATACAGGCTGTGCGGGAGTGGCGGGATCATCGCGGGTGAAGGCGGGCGGTTGGCGCGCGCAGGTTTGGGGGCCGGCCAACGGGGGCTGTGGCCGGCCCCGCCCGGGCTCACTTCTCGGTGAGCCGGCCGCCGGCGGCCTTGCACGCCTTCACCGAAAGCGCCTTGAAGCCCTGGCCCTTGCAGGCGTTCTGGCCCTTGCAGGCGCTGTTGGCGGTCGCGCAGTCCGACGTGCCTTTGCAGGTGTTGATGCCATAGCAATGGACGACCTTGTCGTCGGCCTTGCTGGCGGCGTGGGCGGCGATGCCGCCGGTCACGGCCACGACAGCGGCGGCGGTGGCGAGCGAGATACGGGTAGCGAGCATGTTCATCTCCATCTCTGGGCGCCGAATACTAGGGGCGCCGGTGGCCGCCTCCCCATGGTGGCGACAGGGGCTTATCCGCACCACCCGGCTGATCGGTTACAGGCCATGCTGCTGTAACCATCTGACCTGCCAGCCCGAATGAGCAGCCAGTGCCGGCGATGACCGATGTCCGCCTCCCCCGCCGGTGCTGGTGCGGCTGCCCCTTCCCCCCAATGAAGGGGCAGCCGTCCTTTGCGCAGGGTGGCGGCATGTGGAGGCAGACAATGACAGCCAAGACGATCCTGGGCGCCGCCGTGCTGGCCGCGCTGGCCGCAAGCGCCGCGACCGCGGCCGACAAGCCGAAGATGGAAAAATGCTATGGCGTTGCCAAGGCCGGCCAGAATGACTGCGCCGCTGGTGCCGGCACCAGCTGCGCCGGCACGTCGAAGGTGGATTATCAGAAGAACGCCTGGAAGCTGGTGCCGGCCGGCACGTGCGCCAAGATCAAGACGCCCAAGGGCAGCGGCTCGCTGACCCCGGCCTGACCGGCGCCGATGCACGGCACCATCGAACCAAGGCCGGCGATGCGGCTGGGCGCAGGCATTGGCCTGCGCCTGCCGCACCTGGCCGAACTTGCGGCCGGGGCAGTGCCTGATCTGCCGCCAGGCCTGTGGTTTGAGGTGCATGCCGAAAATTTCATGGTCGCCGGCGGGCCGCGGCTGGCGGCGCTGCGCGATGTCGCGGCGCGCTGGCCGCTGTCGCTGCATGGGGTTGGCCTCGCACTGGCCGGCACACAGCGCACCCCACGCGCGCATCTGCAGCGGCTGCGCCGGCTGTGTGACCTTGTGGGACCGGTGCTGGTGTCGGACCATCTCGCCTGGCAGCGCGTTGTTCTGGGCGCATCACACTGGCATGTGCCGGATTTCCTGCCCTTCCCGCGCACCCGCACTGCGCTCGCGCTGGTGATCAGCAATGTGACGCGCGCGCAGGATGCGATCGGCCGACGCCTGCTGGTCGAAAACCCCTCCCATTATGCCGATATCGGCGGCCACGACCTGCCGGAAGCCGAATTCCTCGCCGAACTGGCCCAGGCAACCGGCTGCGGCTTGCTCATCGATATCAACAATATCCATGTTTCGGCCCATAATCTTGGCCTAGATGCCGAGGCGCTGATCGATGCCCTGCCCGCCGAAGCGGTGGGCGAGATCCACGTCGCCGGCCACCGCGCCGACAGCGGCAGCACGCTGCTGATTGACAGCCATGATGCGCCAGTGAGCGCAGCCGTGTGGGCGCTGGCGGCGCGGCTGCTGGCCCGCACCGGGCCGCGACCGCTGCTGCTGGAACGCGATGCCGAACTGCCGCCGCTGGCCGAACTGCTGGCCGAGGCGCAACTGGCCGCCAGGTTGCTGGAGCCACTCCATGCTGGCTGAGGCCCCGCGCGGGGCCAATCGCATGCCGGTGCGATCGCCGGCGCGGTTCGAGGCCTGGTATGCAAGGCTGCTGCTGGGCGAAGCCGTGCCGGCAGCGCCGGCCTTGCGCCGGGCAATCGCTATCCATGCCAATAATGCCATGGTGGCGGCCTGCGATGCCCTCGCCAGCAATTTTCCGGTCGTGCGCGCCATGTTGGGCGAAGACGCCTTTGCCGGGCTCGCCCTTCGCCATGTCATGGCGCACCCGCCAGTCGATCCGCGCCTGTGTCTCTATGGCAGCCGCCTTGCCCTCACGCTGGCACAAGTGGCCGAGCTGACCCCCTGGCCATGGTTGCCCGACATGGCGCGGCTGGAATGGTGCATGGTCGAAGCGCTGTTCGCCGCCGATCCGCCAGCCCGACTGCGTCGACTCACCCTGGGCCGAAGCTGGCCGCTGGCGCCGGCGACGCGCTGGCTGGTTTCGGAATGGCCGGTGGTCAGCCTGTGGCAGGCGCACCAGCCCGGCGCTGACTGGCCCGAGGATTTCCCGCGCCGGGCCGAGCTGGCGCTGGTCACCCGGCCACACGGCCAGGTGATGGTGACCGCCCTGCCCGCTGACGCGCTGACGCTGCTCGAAGCGCTCAGGCAGCGCACGCCGCTGGCCCGGCTGGGCCCGGAATCGCTCGCCCAGCTGCCGGCCCTCGCTGCAACCGGCGCCCTTGTTCCTGCCATTGGAGACGAATGATGAACCCCTACGCTGCCGCGGCCGCCCTGCTGTCGCGCATCCCTGAATCGCCATGGTTGCTGGTCTGCCGGCTGGGCATTGGCGCCATCTTCTTTCTGTCGGGCCGCACCAAGGTCGATGGCCTGCTGACCATCAAGGACAGCACCTACACGCTGTTCGAATATGAATATGCGCTGCCGCTGGTGCCGCCGGAGATCGCCGCCCACGCCGCCACCTATGCCGAACACGCCTTCCCGATCCTGCTCGCGCTGGGCCTGTTCACCCGCGCCGGCGCGCTTGGCCTGCTCGGCATGACCGCGACCATCCAGATCTTCGTCTATCCCGATGCCTGGCCGACCCACCTCAGCTGGACGGCGATCCTGTTGCCGATCATTGCGCGCGGGCCGGGCGTGTTTTCGCTGGACCATCTGTTCGGCCTGGAACGGCCGCGCGTGACGGCAGGCGCAGCGCGCGCCTGATCAGAGCCGCAGTGCGGCGAGCACCGCCGCCGGATCAGCGCGGCGGCGGAAATCGATGTCGACATGGGCGAAGCGCACGCGCCGGCCAACCTCGATCACGAAGGTGGCGGGGATGGGCAGGATGCCACTGGCTGCGCCATAATGCAGGACCAGGTCCAGCCCGTCCTCGGTATAGGCGCGCATCAGGTCGTGGCCCATGAAATAGGTGAGGCCGAGGGCAGTGCTGACGCCAAAATCGACATCACACAGCACATGCGCCGCCTCGCCCACCCGTGCGGCCATGGCGGCGGCAAGCGCCCCGGTTTCCGGCGTGACCACCACCAGCCGGCAGCCGGACTGGCGCAGATCGGGCCAGGCGTCCTGCCAGCTGTCGAGCTCGGCGCGGCACCAGGGGCACCAAAGGCCGCGGTGGAAGCTCAGCACCACCGGACCATCCCGGCACATGTCGGCCAGGCTGGTCAGGCGGCCGCGCCAATCAGGCAGCACGAAATCGGGGAAGATCTGGCCGGCAGCCGGTGCCTTTCGGCCGCAACCCAGCGTCTGGAGGCGGGACACCAATTGGTCGGCCCGAACATGCCAGATCGGATCGACCACCACCGGGCCGGTGCGGGGCCCCGGAACGGCCGCCAGTGGATCACCATGGTCCATGGCCATGCATAGGCCTGCTGCCACCCAGCGCAAGGCGCGCCCTGGCCATGGAGTGCATAGGCGCTTGCTATTGCCGGCGGGGAAATGGCCCGCCCAGCAGGACTCGAACCCCCCGCCTGCGGAGCAGGCCGACGACGGAATCGCAGGTTCGTTGCTCCCAACAACCAGAAAATGGCGCGCCCAGCAGGACTCGAACCTGCGACCCCGAGCTTAGAAGGCACGTGCTCTATCCGGCTGAGCTATGGGCGCGTTGGGGGTGGGAATGCCGTGAACGGCGGTGAAAATCCAGTTCTACTCGTCAGCGAGGTCGAGATAGGCGGCCACGTCATTGTCGGTGGCGATCCACAGGCCCTGCTGCACCGCCTCCGGCTGCGCCGCGGCTAGGGCAAGCGCTTCGGCCAAGGGGCCATAGAACAGGGTCTGCGCGATCGGATCGCTCTCGTCCAGGTGATAGAGGCGCACGGTCGCCGAAGCGAAGGTGCTCCGCATCAGGGTCTGAACTCAAGGAATTGGTGGGTCGTCACGGCGTCAGGGAGGCCGAGGGGAGTGAGCGAGTGCAGCCGGGTAGCAGCGCTACCCGGCAATCGAGCGAGCGCGCCATCGGCCTCCCTGACGCCGCCCGAAGGGTGACCAGGAGAGGCGATATGGCGTCGTTGCGGTCGCTCGCCGGGGGGCGAAGCCCCGCCAGCGCACCCGCGCCTAGCCATATTGCCTCTCCTGGTCATGCCGACCCACCAATTCCTTGAGTTCAGACCCTAACGGAAATTGTCGGCGTAGGCCTGGATCTTCAGCCGTCTCGGCCCCAGCGGCAGGATCTCCACGTCCAGACCGTTGGCCTCGGCATAGGCCAGGGCCGCGTCCTTGCTGGTGAAGCGCAGCTGGATCTGGCCGGCGGTGAAGCCGCTGCCGGTCCAGCCGGTGAGCGGATCGGCGCGCATGCGATCGTCGCGTTCGAATTCCAGCAGCCATTCGCCGGTGTGGGCGCGGCCGGACTGCATGGCATTCTTGGGGCGCTGATAAAGGCGGGCGTGCATGCGCCTTCCTTGCCGCGACCGGCCGTCACAGGCAAGAGGGAAGCATGATCCTGGTCACCGGAACCATCCGCCTGCCCGCCGACGGCGTCACCCGCGCCCTGCCCGCCATGGCGGCGATGGTGGCGGCCAGCCGGGCCGAACCGGGCTGCCTTGCCTATGCCTATGCCCAGGACCTGTTTGACCCCACGCTGATCCATGTCGTCGAGCGCTGGCGCGACCGGGCGGCGCTGGCGGCGCATTTCGCGACGCCGCACCTGCAGGCATGGCGGGCGCAATTTGCCGCCTTGGGCATCACGGAGCGGAAGCTGGACGTGGTGGAAGGCGAACCGGAACCGACCTGAGGTCAGTAAGCGCGGGCGATCGCGAATTCGACTGTTTCGGTGAGCGCGTCGCGGGCCGGGCCCTTGGGGAAGCCGGCCAGCACGTCGATGGCGCGCTGGCCATAGTGGCGGGCGCGGGCCATGGTGTCAGCCACGGCGTTGGTGCTGCGCAGCAGGTCGCCGGCGCGGGCGAGTTCGGCCTCGCCATTGGCGCGGCCGGTCATGGCGCGGCGCCAGAATTCGCGTTCTTCCTCGTTGCCGCGGGCATAGGCGAGGATCACTGGCAGCGTGATCTTGCCGTCGCGGAAATCGTCACCGGCATTCTTGCCCATGGTCGCCGCGTCGGAGACATAATCGATGGCGTCATCAACGAGCTGGAAGGCGATGCCGAGGAAGCGGCCATAGCTGGCCAGCGCGGTTTCGGCGGTCTCGTCGCGCTCGGCGACCACGCCGGCAATCTGGCAGGCGGCGGCAAACAGGGCGGCCGTCTTGGCGCTGATGATCTCGAGATAACGGTCTTCGGTGGTCGACACGTCCCGCTGGGCCGTCAGTTGCGCCACTTCCCCTTCGGCAATCACCGCCGACGCGCGCGACAATATCTTGAGGACGCGCAAGCTGCCATCCTCGACCATCAGTTCAAAGGCACGGCTGAACAGGAAATCGCCGACCAGCACGCTCGCCGGATTGCCATAAAGCGCGTTGGCGGTGGCCTTGCCTCGCCTGAGGCCAGAGGCATCGACGACGTCGTCGTGCAGCAGGGTGGCGGTGTGGATGAACTCGACAGCCGCGGCCAGCTTGAAGTGGCGGGTGCCTTCATAGCCCAGCAGGCTGGCGCACCCCAGGGTGAGCATCGGCCGCAGCCGCTTGCCGCCGCCAGCGATCAGGTGGCCCGCCAGTTCCGGGATCAGCGCAACCGGCGATTGCATGCGATCGAGGATGACCTGGTTGACCGCGTTGAGCCCGGGCGCAGCGAGGTTCATCAGCGCCTGCATCGACGGCTCACGGCCGGGGCGGAGGGTGTGGACGGTGGCAGTCACGCCCTTCCCTTACCGCAAGTGAAGCGGCACGCAAGCGTGGCCTTGCCCCCCGCGCCGCTGTGCCGCAAAAGGGCGAGGCAGCCGAGGGGGCTGAGGGAACTGGAAGAAAAATGTCCGATCCGGTGTTGCAGGCCTATCGCGAGAGCATCGACAATATCGATGCGGCCTTGGTGTTCATGCTGGCCGAACGCTTCAAGATCACCCAGGCAGTGGGCCGCTACAAGGCCGAGACCGGCCTGCCGCCCGCTGATCCCGGCCGTGAGACCGAACAGATCGCCCGCCTGCGCGCCCTGGCCGCCAGCGCCAGACTGGATCCGGAGTTTTCCGAGAAGTTTCTGCGCTTCGTCATTGACGAGGTGATCCGCCACCACCAGGCAGCGCGCGGCTAGGCACGCAATCAGGCCGCTCTGGGCAGCGTCAGGATCACCAGCAGGCCGCCCAGATCCTCGGAGTCGGCCAGTTCGACACTGCCGCCATAAAGCTCGGCGACATCCCTGACGATGGCGAGGCCCAGGCCGGTGCCGGGCTTGTCGGTATCCAGCCGCTCGCCGCGTTCGAACAGGCGGCTGCGCTGGGCCGGTGCGATGCCCTTGCCGTCATCTTCCACCAGCACACGCAGGCTATCGCCGGCGGATTCGACGGTGATGAACACGCGGCCACCGCCGTGCAGGGCGGCATTGTCGATCAGATTGCCCAGCATCTCCTCCAGGTCCTGGCGCTCGCCGCGAAAGGCGCACGTCTGGTCACCGGCCAGATCGATCAACACCTTGTCCTGGTGGATGCGCCCGACAGTGCGGGCAATGGCCTGCACGGACGGCCACACCGGCGTGCGCGCCGAGGAGGCGCTGCGCTGGCCGGCGGCGCGGGCGCGGGCGAGTTGGTGATCGACATGGCGGCGCATCACCTGCACCTGGGATTCGATGGTGCGGGCCAGCGGGTCATCCCGGCCGCGCGCTTCACCGACCAGCACACTCATCGGCGTCTTCAAGGCATGCGCAAGGTTCCCGGCGTGGCGGCGCGCGGCCTCGGCCTGGGCCTCGCCATGGGCGAGCAGTTCGTTGATCTCGGCGACCAGCGGCGCCACCTCGACCGGGAATTGCGCCTCCACCCGCTTGGCACGGCCGCTGCGGATGGCGGCAATCGCGTCAGACACGCGGCGCAGCGGCGCCAGGCCATAGGTGGATTGCAGGCCGGCCATGGCAATCAGGCCAAGGCCGAGGATGGAAAGGCTCCACGCCAGGATGGTGCGGGTGCGGCTCAACTGGCGCTCAAGATCGCGGCTGGATTGGGCGACCTGGAAAATGAACGGCTGGCTCGCCCCCGGCAGCTGCACGCTGCGCACGATCACCCGCAGCGGCTCACCGGGGAACTGATCGCTTTCGAACTTGCAGGGCTTGCGGCAATCGCGGCCGGCCGGCGGCTCGGCCAACTGGCGATCCCACAGGCTGCGCGACGGAAACGGCGCCCGGCCACCGCCCGACACCTGCCAGTAGAGCCCGGAATACGGCTCGGCAAAGCGCTGGTCACCCAAGGGGCGCAGCAGCCGCACCTCGCCGACCTCGTCCAGCTCGGCGGCGTTGATCATGGCGTTGAGATTGTTGGCGAGCTGTTCGTCGAAGCTGGTGACCAATGTTTCATCGAGCACCTGCACCAGCGCCAGCCCGCCGATCCCAAGCAGCGCGGTGATCCACACCGCGGCAATCAGGATCATGCGCCGCTGCAGAGAGCGGCCACTGCTCACCGGCGTGCTGCTGGCCGGCACACCACGGGCGGTGCCGGCCGCCGCACCGCCATCGGTGCCGACGACCGCGCCGTCAGATCTGGTCGTTGAGACTGTAGCCAAGGCCGCGCGTGGTCATGATCAGATCGGCACCCAGTTTCTTGCGGATGCGGGTGATGAACACTTCGATCGTGTTGGAATCGCGATCGAAATCCTGATCATAGATATGTTCGATCAATTCGGTGCGGCTGACCACCTTGCCCTTGTGGTGCATCAGATAGCTCAGCAGCTTGAATTCCTGCGCGGTCAGCTTCACCGGCTCGCCATTGAGCGTCACGCGGCCGGAGCGGCCATCAAGGCGCACGCCGCCGGCAATGAGTTCCGAAGTCGCCTGGCCCGCCGCCCGGCGGATCAGGGCGCGCAAACGGGCCACCAGTTCCTCGATCTGGAACGGCTTGGCGAGATAATCATCGGCACCGGCATCGAGCCCGGCCACCTTGTCGGACCAGCTGTCACGCGCGGTCAGTACCAGCACCGGCATCTGCCGGCTTTCGCGCCGCCAGCGATCGAGCACGGTCAGTCCGTCAACGCCAGGCAGGCCGAGATCGAGGATCACCGCGTCATAGGTTTCGTTGGCACCCAGATAATGGCCTTCCTCGCCATCGCCGGCCGCATCCACGGCATAGCCGGCCTGTTCCAGCGCGTTCTTCAACTGGCGGCGCAGGTTGGGTTCATCTTCGACGACCAAGATTCGCATGGGCCCCTGTTCTCTCCCGGTGGCTTTGTCTGTGGCGGCGCTGCCCGCGCCCGCCTTGCGCCCTGTACGCTGTGCTCAATAACTCTGCCGGCGCCGCACCCGCTCACCGGTGCGGGCATCGACGTCAACATTGATCAATATGCCTTCGCGCAGAAAACGGAAACGATAGATACGGCTGTTCTGATCAAACTGGGCGCCGACATACTCGCCCTGGGTTTCCTGCACCACCCGGCGCTGGATGGCTTCGAATGGCATGATCTCCCCGGCGCGCACCATCTCGTGCACGTCGTTGGGGCCAGCCAATGCCGGCGTAGCCAGTGCAAGGCCGGTGGAGAGCAACAGAAGCGAACAGATACGCATGGTCTTGATGGATTGTCCCTTTGACACAAAACCACCCTGCCCGGCACAGCTTGAACCCCTCCTGAACATGAACGGATCGGCCACGCCAGGGCAATGGCTGCTTGTGCAACAAGGCCGCGGCCAGTGCAACCGCAGCCTGCGCAACTGCGGCCTCTTGCCAGACGCGGCGCGACAGGCCACTGCCCACGGCCATGCCCCCGCCCAAACCCGAACCGATCTTCACCCTTGATGGCATTGGCCTCAAGAATGGGGCCGGTTGGCTGTTCCAGGGCCTGTCGCTGACCATCGATGCGCGCGACCGCGTCGCCCTGATTGGCCGCAACGGCGCTGGCAAATCGACTCTGCTGAAGATCATCGATGGCAGCATCGAGCCGGACGAAGGCCGCCGCGCGACCGCCAGCGGCCTGAAGATCGGCCGGCTGGAGCAGGACCCACCGATGGGCGATTTCGCCAATCTGGAAGACTATGTGCTGGCCGGCGGCGCGCAGCCGCACGAGGTCGCGGCGCTGGCCGATCAGATCGGCCTCGATCTCGATCGCCCGGCTGGCACCGCCTCGGGCGGGGAACGCCGCCGTGCCGCGCTGGTGCGGGTGCTGGCCGAGGCGCCCGACCTGCTGCTGCTCGACGAGCCGACCAACCATCTCGACATCAGCGCCATCGAATGGCTGGAAAACTGGCTGGACCGCAGCCGTTGCGCGCTGGTCGTGATCAGCCACGATCGCGCGTTCCTCACCCGGCTGACCAGGAATTGCCTGTGGCTCGATCGCGGGATGCTGCGCCGGGCTGAAGTGGGCTTTGGCGGATTCGATGCCTGGTCAGACGCCGTCGCCGCCGAGGAGGAGCGCACCGCGCAGCGCCTCGACACCAAGCTGCGCGCCGAGGAGCATTGGCTGCAGCGAGGGGTGACGGCGCGGCGCAAGCGCAACATGGGCCGACTGGCCAAGCTGATGGACCTGCGCGAAACCCGCCGCAGTCTCGACCGCGGGCCGACGACGGCGCGAATTGCGACGGAATCGACCGATCCGGGCTCGAAGATCCTGATTGATGCCAAGTCGATCAGCCTGGCCTTTGGCGAACGCATCATCCTCAAGGATTTCGCGCTGCGCATCAGGAAGGGCGATCGCATCGGCATCATCGGCCCCAACGGCGCCGGCAAATCGACGCTGATCAAGCTGCTGCTCGGCCAGATCATGCCCGACAGCGGCAGCATCACCCGCTCGGCCGCGCTCGCGCCCACCATCATCGATCAGCACCGCCAGCGCCTGCAGGGCCGCACCGTGCGCGAGGTGTTGGCTGATGGCGGCGAGTGGATCGAGGTGAACGGCGCCAAGAAGCATGTTGCCGGCTATCTGAAGGAGTATCTCTTCGATGCCGGCGTGCTCGATGCCGCAGCCGAAACCCTGTCAGGCGGCGAACAATCCCGGCTGCTGCTGGCCCGCGAATTCGCCACACCATCGAACCTGATGGTGCTCGACGAGCCGACCAACGATCTCGACATGGAAACGCTCGACCTGATCGAGGAGGTGATCGGCGATTACGATGGCACCGTGCTGCTGGTCAGCCACGATCGCGCCTTCCTCGACCGGGTGGTGACGATGATCGTGGCCATGGATGGCACCGGCCGGGCCGAGGTGAGCGTGGGCGGCTGGAGCGACTGGGTGGCGCGGCAGGCGCCGGCCGCCGCTGCCACCCGCGGCGGGCG
>NZ_WNJP01000082.1 GCF_009733735.1 Sandarakinorhabdus oryzae
CTAGCCGCGCGGCGCTGCGGCGCGAGCGAGGCGATCATTGATCGCCAGCCCCAGGCCGTGGCGCGGCACCGGCGCCACCGCAATGGCCGCGCGGCCCGACGCCTGCGCCACGTGGAGCAGATCAAACAGTTGGGCCGCGGCCTCGGTGAGGTCGCCATTGGCCGACAGGCTGGCATCGCCGGCCACCGGGCCGAAACCGATGTGAAATTCGCCTGGCTGCGCCGTTACCGCCTCCAGCCGCACCGGTTGCTGCGGGGCATAGTGCGACGCCAGCATGCCGGGCGCGACAATCCCCTCTCCCACTGCGAGAGAGGGCGACTCGCCAACGGCGAGCGGGGTGAGGGGGTGCCCCGCCACAGCCGCAATCGCCTCCACCGCCACCGCCCCCGGCCGCAGCAGGCGCCAGCCGCCTTCCGTCACCGCCACGATGGTTGATTCAACCCCCGCCGCGCTCGGCCCGGCGTCGATCACTGGCACGTCGAGGCTGGCCAGCACATGGCTGGCCCGCGTTGGCGAAATGCGCCCCGAGGCGTTGGCCGACGGCGCCGCCAGCGGGCCGACGCTGCGCACCAGCGCCTGCATGATCGCGTGCGCCGGGCAGCGTAGCGCGATGGTGTCGAGGCCCGCCGTCACCAGCAACGCCACCGGCGCATCCGGGCGGCGCGGCAGCACCAGGGTCAGCGGCCCCGGCCAGAATTCGGCGGCCAGCCTGTGGGCGAGCGGGGAAAGCAGGGCCAGCGTTTCGGCTTGGGCGATATCGGCCACATGCACGATCAGCGGGTTGAAGCTGGGCCGGCCCTTCGCCGCATAGATGCCGGCCACCGCCGCGCCATCGTCGGCGCGCGCCGCCAGACCGTAGACGGTCTCCGTCGGCACTGCGACCAGCCCACCGGCGCGCAGCACATCGGCCGCTGCGGCAATGCCGGCGGCGTCGGAGAGCAGGATGCGGCTTTTGTCGGCCATGGCGCGCGTCTATACCGAGTGAGACAAGAAAACGGAAACCGCCGATGCCCTACACCGCCCCCACCACCGAACAGCGTTTCGTGCTGGACGTGATCGCCGATCTGCCCGGCCTCGCCGCGCTGCCGGCCTATGCCAACGCCACGCCCGACATGGTGGACGCGATCCTGGCCGAATCCGGCAAGCTGGCCGCGGGAGTCTTCGCGCCGCTGAACAAGAGCGGCGACAAGGCGCACGCGAAACTGAACGATGGCGTGGTGACGCTGCCGGCCGGCTTCGTCGAGGCCTATCGCCACTATGTCGAGGCCGGCTGGGCAGGCCTTGGCGTGCCGGAAGCCCACGGTGGCCAAGGCCTGCCCTTTGCGGTTGCGGTCGCCGTGCAGGAACAGATCACCAGCGCCAACATGGCCTTCGCGCTGTGCATGATGCTGAGCCAGGGCGCCATCGAGGCACTGGCCGCCCACGCCTCCCCGGAACTGCAGGAACGCTATCTGTCGAAGCTCGTCACCGGCGAGTGGACCGGCACCATGAACCTCACCGAGCCGACCGCCGGCAGCGATGTCGGTGCGCTGAAGTCCCGCGCCGAGCCCAATCCCGATGGCAGCTGGCGCATCAAGGGCACCAAGATCTTCATCACCTGGGGCGAGCATGACGCGGCTGAGAATATCGTCCACCTTGTCCTCGCCCGCACGCCCGACAGCCCGCCGGGCACCAAGGGCATCAGCCTGTTCCTGGTGCCCAAGTTCCTGCCCGACGGCAGCCGCAATGACCTGAAGTGCGTCGGCCTTGAACACAAGCTCGGCATCCACGCCTCCCCCACCTGCACGATGAGCTTTGGCGACAATGACCGCTGCATCGGCTGGATGGTCGGCAGTGAAGGCGGCGGCATGCGCGCCATGTTCACCATGATGAACAACGCCCGCGTGCAGGTCGGCCTGCAGGGCGTCGCCATTGCCGAAGGCGCCATGCAGCATGCGCTGGATTATGCCCGCACCCGCGTCCAGAGCGCCAAATTTGGCGGCGGGCGGGAGCCGGTGCGCATCATCGAGCATGCCGACGTGCGCCGCACCATCATGACCATGCGGGCGCTCACCGAAGCCAGCCGCGCGCTGGTCTATCTCAACGCCGCCGCCGTTGACCGAGCGCACACGGGCGACAAGTCCGGCCAGGGCCTCGCCGATCTGCTCACCCCCATCTCCAAGGCCTGGGCCACCGATATCGGCGTCGAGGTGGCCTCACTGGGCGTGCAGGTGTTCGGCGGCATGGGCTATGTCGAGGAGACCGGCGCCGCCCAATATCTGCGCGATGCCCGCATTGCCCCGATCTATGAAGGCACCAACGGCATCCAGGCGATGGACCTGGTTGGCCGCAAACTGGGCATGGACGGCGGCCAGCACTGGAAGGACCTCCTGGGCGAGGTCCGCGCCACCCTCGCCGATCTCGATGAGGACGAGGAATTGAAGCTCATCACCCCGTGGCTGGAGGACGCGCTGGATTCGGCGCAGACCAGTTCGCTCTGGCTCGCCGGCGCCAACAACCCTGACGATGTCGCCGCCGGCGCCACGCCCTATCTCAAGCTGATGGGCCTCACCCTTGGCGGCTGGCTGCTCGCCAGGCAGGCCCTCGCATCACGCGCCCACCCCGATCCGCAGTTCGCCGCCGCCAAACGTGCCACCGCCCGCTTCTTCGCCGAGCAACTGCTGCCGCAAGTGCAGGCGCTGAGCGCGTCGGCCATGCGCGGCGCTGCGCTGCTCTATGCCATCCCGGAAGACGGGTTGGCAGCCGCGTGACCGCCGATCAGGCGGCGACCGGTTTGACGCGCCGCCGCGAGATCGCGCCCACCAGACCAAAGCCCGCAACCAGCATCGCCCATGTTGCCGGTTCGGGCACGCCGGTGGCGGTGAGAAACACGCCGGACTGGGATGTGTAGGTCATGCCCTGCGGCAGCAGAAACTGCAGGCCGGCCGTGTTGTAGAAGTCCGACGTCGAACCGAGCGAGGCAATGGCTTCGAGGGTCATTTCAACACCAAAGGTCGGGTTGGCGCCTTCGAGGTCGAGCACCACGTCGAAGAACCGGGTCGAGCCTTCCACCCATGTGTTGTAGTGGCTCAGGCCGCTGTTTGTGGAATAATAGGGTGTTGCCAGATCGCCCAGCACCAGGAACTTCCCGGTTCCGGCCTGGAAAACGAAGGCCCCATGCGCATCGGGCGTTTCAGCATGCAGCGTCAGGAGCATGCGCAAGGGTGTGATGGTGCTGGCGCCAGCGCCGGCAATGGCGAAGGTCAGCGTATCGGAGATGATGGCGCTGGACGACGCAAAGCCGGACGGGGTGGTCGCGGCATAGGCCCCCACCTTGCCGGTGCTCAGATCGCCATAGGCCCGCGCCGACGATTGCGGTTCGCTCGCCGAGATGGCCCAGCGTGGCGAATGGCTGCCGGGTCCGACAAACGTCACCAAACCATTGTCTGTGCGGACTAGATCGCCCAGGCTGCCAGCGCCGGGCAGGCGATTATTGATGCTGTGTTGATCCGTGTAGACTGTCATGTTGCTCGGCAATGCCGGATAATTGCCCGCATTGGCCGAAACAGAAACACTGGCGGCCGTTGCCGGTGCGTCGGCAAGCAACGCCACTGCGGCAAACATCGCCATTGCGAGGCCGCCGGTGCTCCTGAAACTCTTCATGGTTTGCATCCCCTGTCCATCACGACCGGAGGCAAAATGTACAGATGTGGCCAATCTGTCGTCACCCGAACGGATGGGCCGATTGGCCGAGCCGGATGTCAGGCAACGGCCGGCTATCTGCCCATCCCGTTGTCAGCCTGAGTTAGCAGTTCCTCGCGCAATCATGAACGGGCCTGCCAGGCACCATGGGCGTCCAAGGTTTAGGGAAGCGGTGGCCCGTTCACCCCTCCGGATACAACACCCGCTCTAGCCAGTGCGCTGACAGCCCGCCGGCGAATTGCGCGGCGATGAAGCCCGGCACATGGGCGGGCGCGATGCCGGTGAATGTGTCGCTGAGCGCGCGGGCGATGGTGATCGCCGGGTTGGCGAAGCAGGTTGACGAGGTGAACAGGATGGCGGCGCCGATGTAGAGCGCGACGCTGGTCGCCCCGGCGTGCGGCGCGTGACGGCCGGTCAGGAGCACGGTCAGGATCAGGCCGAAGGTGGCGACAAACTCGCCCAGCATCAGACCGGGCCCGCCACGGGCGTTGGTCGCCACCTGCAGGATGGGCAGGCCGAACATCGCGTGCACGCACAGCACGGCCGCAATGCCGGCGGCGATCTGCACCGCCACCATCACCAGCATTGCGCCCCAGCTGCTCTGCCCGCGCAGGCGCAGCACCAGGCTCACCACCGGGTTGAACTGCGCGCCCGAGACCGGGCCCAGCATGGTGACCAGAAGTTGCAGCATCATCACGGTGGCCAGGGTCACCACCAGCACGCCCAGCAGCACTTCACCGCTGCCCAACTGCTGGGCCAGCACGCCCGAGCCGATCACCGTTGCAAACAGGAAGAAGGTGCCCACCGCTTCCGCCCACAAACCCCGCATGCTGCCCACCTGTTGCCCCCCGGCTTGTTCAGGCGGCCATTGGGGCACGCCGGCCTGTCAAGGTCAATCGCCCGCCTAAACCCTCTGCCCCCGCGCCCGTTACCACTTCGGCAATGCGGATGCGCGATGGGGAGGGTGCGCGATGGGAATCGAGGAGAGCTGGCGCGAGGTGCTGGGTCGGCATCGGCCGCCGCTGCTGTATCGCCTGGGCCGGAATGATCGCGGCGAAGGCCGGCAGCGGCGGTCGCTCATCATGCTGGCCGCCGGCATGATCCTGGCGCTGGCCGCCGTCTTCCTGGCTCGCACCCAGCCAGGCGGGCAACGACCAGCCAGGGCCGCGGTGCCCACCGTCGGCGTGGTCGTTGCCGCGGCCGATATCGGCTTTGGCCAGGCCTTGACGGCGGACAAGCTCAAGCTGGTCGAGCTGCCGGTCGCCGCCCTCCCACAGGGCCATTTCCGCCAGCTCGAGGCGGTCGTGCAGGGCAGCGGCCACGCTGCGCTGCGGCCGATCGCGGCCAATGAGGTGATCACCGCCGCCGCGCTGGCCGCCGGTGGCACCCGGCTCTCGGCGACGCCGCTGCTCGGCCGTTCCATGCGGGCGCTGGCGGTGCCGGTGGACGAGGTTTCGGGCGTGTCGGGCCTGCTGTTTCCCGGTGACCGGGTGGACGTGCTGCTGACCGAGGAGCCCGACGTCGCCCTGCCCCACGCCGAGCTGCTGGCCCAGAATGTGCGCGTGCTGGCGGTGGGGGAAGACATGAACATCGCCCGCGACAAGCCCGGCGTGGTGAAGACCGCGACGCTGGAACTGACACCGGCCCAGGCCCAGAAACTCACCCTGGCCGTCGCCACCGGCCGCATCAGCCTGTCCCTGCGCCACCTCGGCGACGAAGACCGCATCCGCCTTGAAAGCCTGCAACTGAGCGACCTCAACGACGGCACCCCCACCCGTTTGATCCGCAAGCCGGGCAGCGGCGCCGTGCCAGCGACAGCTCCCGCCAGGCAGGCCGGCCCCAGCAACAGCGTGACCGTGATGCGCGGCGCGGAGGCAACGGCGGCGCCGGTGCTGCCGTGAGGTGCAGTGGGCTTGCCTGACATAGCGAATCATGAAATCTTGAACGCGGGTCGTGGCTGGCACATGGGGGTGTGCCGGCGTGCAACGGGGGAAAACCATGCACCGCGCCCTGATCCTCGCGATTCCCGTCATCCTGGCTGGCTGTGCAGCCAGCATTCCGCCCTTGCCTGAGCCTTCGACGATGCCGTCAACCGGCCCCTATGATGTCGGGCCGGCGCTGGACACTGCGGACAAGCTGGCCGCCCAATACGCCAGAAATTATCAGCGCACGGCAAAGGACAATCGGCTCCTCACCCTGCCCACCATTGCGGCCGCCACTGGAGCCGCCGTCTTGACCATCGCCAATCCGGCGGGTGTCGCCCAGGTGCTCGCCTTTGTCGGCATCGGTGCGGGCGCCTACGAGATCGGGCGCGGCGCGCTGTCGCCAAAGTCGCTGCCTGGCCTTTACTTGAAAGGCCATGAAGCCTTGACCTGCATCCATGCGCCAGCGTCGGTCTTTCTGGTCAATCAGGGGGCCACAAAAGACACCGGCGTGGAGCAACTGGCCGCAAGGCGGCGAGAGCTTGGCGATCAGATCGCAACCGCGCTCTTCTGGGAAGCAAAGGGGCTGAGCGGCGTTACGGATGGCAGCGAAGAAGAGCGAACGGCCATGCAGCAGTCGCTGACAAAGCTGAGCGAGGGGATTGTGCGGGCCAAGGCGGCCTATACGGCCAGCGTGGCGGACGAAGTGGCCGGCCGCGCCGCACCCGCAACGATCAGGGTGGCTGTTTCAAGAATCGCCCTGAAGGTGGCCAGCAAGGGGCTTGAAGGCACTGATCTCAGCTACCCAACGCTGCTCGATCAGTTCAAGGCCATGATACCGCCCAAGAAGGACCCGACCGCGACCGGAGCCCCGGCAATTGTAGCCGACGTGATCACGCGCACGCAGAAGTTTGATGAAACCTTGGCCGCGCTGCTCGACAGGATTGCGGCGGTGGAGAATCTTCAGTCTGCAATGCCGTTCGCCGCTGCGCTGGACCAGGTGAAAGCCTGCCCGGCGACCGTGGGCTAGTCTGATGGTGATCAGGCCTGGCACTGGCATCAGCACCGGCGGGGGATCAGGCACAGTCACGGCCCGCGTGGCGAGCGATGACCCAACCGACGTCCTGCTCATGTCTGTCGGCCATGTGCTGGTGGTCGCCAAGGCCAAGGTCGTTTGCGCCGAACAGGGCGCTCAGCCGTGCGGCAAGGTCGCGCTAGTTGCCGGCAATCCGCCACTTGATGCCGGGCTGGCCCGCATCACGACTGGCACTGCAGACAATCAGGTTGCCCGCCTGGGCGTGACAATGCAGGCGGTGGCGCGGGTGACAAAAGATGCGCAGGTGATCAAATCCGGCACTGCCACCGGCGTTACCCTTGGCATCGTTGTTGACCCGGATGTGGCCGTGCCAATCCAGTATGATACGGGCGTCAAGACGGTGCGCGGGTTCCTGATCAAGCCTGATCCGTCCACGTCCGGACCCTTGATCGACCATGGGGATTCCGGCGCGCCATGGCTGTTGACCGATGGCCGCGGGAAGGCGCTGCCCCTGCTGGCTGGAGTCAATGTCGGCTTTCCGGCACAGGGATCGGGATTTCCGCAGGACTGCGCGCTCGCCTGCCATGCCGAGGACGTGATGAAGGCACTGGGCGTCACCCTGTGGCGGCCCGATGCGCTGGCCCCCGCGCCGGTGCCGTTCATCGCCGCGCCTGCCCATGCGCCGCCCGCCCCCATGCTGGTCGCCACCCGCGAGGCTGCCATCCTGCGCGGGTTGCCGAGTCAAACGGCCAATCGGCTCGACGGGCTGGCGCCGGGCCAGCTCGTGCATGTGCTGGCCACGCGTGATGGCTGGGCCCAGGTCAGCCTGAAGGGTGACAATCTGATCGACGGCTTCGTGTGGGCCGATCTGTTACGTCCGCCGGGCTGACCGGTCAGCGCATCGGGAAGAAGATGCCGCGCTCGTCCCGGGGTGGCAACACGTCGTCCACATCGATGACGCGCGCTTCCATGCTGCTGCCCGGCAGCGCGGCCAGCGTCGCGGCGGCGCGGTCCAGCACCAGATCCCAGGCAGCGGCCATCGCCGGCGTGAAGCCATCGCCGCACGTGTCGCGGATCACGCCGGCCATGATGGGCAGGAAATCGGCAAACACCGCGCGCGGGATGCCATAGGCGTCGTGGGTCACCGCCTCGGTGCCCAGAAAGGCGCTGCCCCAACCTCCGATTCCTTGGCCGCCTTCCGGCGCGTGGGGGGCAGCGAGATCGAGCACCATCTCGAAACTGCGGGCCAGCATCTCGCCGCGGATGCGGCCCGATCCGTCCCGCCAGAACTCCGCCTCCATTGCCGGGTGCAGGGCAAACAGCCGGGCATAGATCGCCGGCTGCGGATCGCCGCTGCGGGTGACGGCCAGTTCCAGGCTGGCTTCAAGTGCAGGCAAATGGCTCATGCTGGCAGGCTGCGCCGGTGTCGTGCGGAGTGCAACTCCGCATTTTTGGCGGGGTAACGGCATTTACCACGCCGGAATATTGACAAATTGGCGATCTTCTTTAACAAAAGATTATTAGTTGGTTGCGTTGGTATGGTTCGAGTCCACCGGCGCCCAACAGGGGGAGAGCCGTGATGGACCATGATCAGCCCTTCATCGATTATTACGCCGTGCTGCGCGTGCATCCGGAATGCGATGGCCGCACGCTGGAAATCGCCTATCGCCGGCTGGCCAAGCTCTATCACCCTGATCATCCCGACACCGCCGACGTCGTGCAGTTCAACGCGGTGGTCGAAGCCTATCGCGCGCTGAAGGATCACACCAAGCGCCTCGCCTATGATGCGATCTACAGCGAGCACACCGGTTTCGCCTTCTCCACCAGCGATTCGATCCTGGCCGAAGAGCGCGCCGCCCTGTCGGATGCCGAGGTGCACGCCGAGATGCTGATGCTGCTCTACAAGCGCCGCCGCGAACGCACCCGCGAGCCGGGCGTCGGCGTGATGGAATTGCAGCGCGTGCTGGTCTGCTCGGACGATGCGCTGGATTTCCACGTCTGGTATCTGAAGTCCAAGGGCCTGATCGAGACCACCGATGCCGGCACGCTGGCGATCAGCATCGCCGGGGTTGACCATGTCATCGCCACCTCGCGCAGCGCTGCGCAGGAAAAGCTGCGCCTCACCCAATTTGGTGGCCCGCAACGCGCCTGGCCCAGAGACGCCGTAGCTGCCTGACACCGTTGCTGCCTGATCGCGGCCATCCGGCTTGCGCCCGCGCCCGATTTGATTCAGCTTCACCGGCGGCGGCGTTACGCTGCCGGGAGCATCTGAACCATGGCCAAAGACACGCCTGATCCAACAGGCGGCAACCACCGCACCATGCATCATCAGGCGCGCAGCATCGGCAACCGCAAGCTGCGGCCATCGACGATGATGATGGGCCACGGCTATGATCCGCGCCTGTCGGAAGGCGCGCTGAAGCCGCCGATCTTCCTCACCTCCACCTTCGTGTTCGAGACCGCTGCCGACGGCAAGCGCTTCTTCGAAGGCATCACCGGCGTGCGGCCCGGCGGGGCGGAAGGCCTGGTCTATGGCCGCTTCAACGGCCCTGATCAGGAGATATTGGAGGACCGGCTGGCCCTGTGGGAAGACGCCGAAGAGGCGCTGACCTTCTCCAGCGGCATGTCGGCCATCGCCACCACCTTCCTGGCGCTGGTGCAGCCCGGCGATGTCATCGTCCATAGCGCCCCGCTCTATGCCGCGACCGAGACGCTGATCGGCCGCATCCTCGGCCGGCTGGGGGTGACCTGGCTCGATTTCCCGGCCGGCGCCACCCAGGCCGAAATCGAAGCCGTGCTGGGCGCCGCCGCCCAGAAGGGCCGCATCGCCGCCATCTATCTGGAAAGCCCGGCCAATCCCACCAACGCGCTGGTGGATGTGGAGGCCGTCCACGCCGCGCGCGCCGCCGTGTTGGGCGGGGGCACGCTGCCCCCTATCGTCATCGACAACACCTTCCTCGGGCCGTTGTGGGCGCAGCCGCTCAACCAGGGCGCCGATGTCACCCTCTATTCGCTCACCAAATATGTCGGCGGCCACAGCGATCTGGTGGCGGGGGCCTGCATCGGCGCCAAGGCGACGCTCACCCCCATCCGCATGATGCGCAACACGATCGGCACCATCACCGACCCGCACACCGCCTGGATGCTGCTGCGCTCACTGGAAACGCTGGAGCTGCGCATGAGCCGCGCCGGCGAGAATGCCGCAAAGGTCTGCGCTTTCTTGCGCGATCATCCCAAGATCGAGCGCGTCGGCTATCTCGGCTTTCTCGAGCCCGGCTCGCGCCAGGCCGATATCTATGCCCGCCATTGTTCAGGGGCTGGCTCCACCTTCTCGGTGATCGTCAAGGGCGGCGAGGCCGAGGCCTTCCGCCTGCTCGACAATCTGAAGCTGGTGAAACTGGCTGTGAGCCTGGGCGGCACCGAAAGTCTCGCCTCCCACCCCGCCGCCATGACCCATCTTTCGGTGCCCCCGGCGCGCAAACAGGAACTGGGCATCACCGACAATCTGGTGCGCGTCTCGATCGGGGTGGAGGACGCCGGCGACCTGATCGCCGATTTCGAGCAGGCGCTGGGCTTCGTCTGACCAGATGCCAGGAGACCAGATAGACGCCGCCGCTGCTTGGCGTTAGGGAACGGGCGATCCCCTTCCTTCATGCAAAGCCCGAAGCTGTGAACCTGTTTGCCGACTATGCCGCCACCGTGAGGGCGGCGCTGGATGAATTGACCGAAGCTGGCACGCTGCCGGCCGGTTTGTCCTATGCCAACGTGACGGTGGAGCCGCCGCGTGATGCGTCGCATGGCGATCTCGCCACCAATGCCGCGATGGTGCTGGCCAGGCCGGCCGGCCTGAATCCGCGTGCACTGGCCGAGGCGCTCGTCGCCGCCCTGACAGCCAAGCCGGGCATATCCGCCGCCGAAGTCGCCGGGCCGGGCTTCATCAACCTGAAGCTGGCCGACAGCGTGTGGCACGCGCAGATCGACGCCATGCTGGGCGCTGGTGCCGATTATGGCCGCTCCAGCGGGGGCGCCGGCAAGCGCATCAACGTCGAATATGTTTCCGCCAATCCCACCGGGCCGATGCACATGGGCCATTGCCGCGGCGCCGTGGTGGGCGATGCGCTGGCCGGGCTGCTGGAATATGCCGGCTGGGAGGTCACCAAGGAATATTACATCAACGATGCCGGCGGCCAGGTCGATACGCTCGCCCGCTCCGCCCACCTGCGCTACCGCGAGGCGCTGGGCGAGACGATCGAGATCCCGGAGGGCCTCTATCCCGGTGATTATCTGGTGCCGGTCGGCCAGGCCTTTGCCGCCGAGTTCGGTGACAAATATGTGGCCGCGCGGGAAGCCGAGTGGCTGACCCTGTTCCGCACCCGCACCGTCGCCCTGATGATGGAGCGCATCCGCGCCGATCTCGCCCTGCTCGGCATCGAACAGGATATCTTCTTCTCCGAAGCCTCGCTCGGCGGGCGGGTGCAGGAATCGCTCGATACGCTCAAGGCCAAGGGCCTTATCTATGAAGGCGTGCTGGAAAAGCCGAAGGGCGAAGCCGCCGATGATTGGGAACCGCGCCCGCAAACCCTGTTCCGCTCGACTGATTTCGGCGACGACCAGGACCGGGCGATGATGAAATCCAACGGCAACTGGACTTACTTTGCCGGCGACGTCGCCTATCACTGGGACAAGCTGACGAGGCGGTTTGACGCGCTGGTCAACATCTTCGGCGCCGATCACGCCGGCTATGTGAAGCGGATGACAGCGGCGGTGAAGGCGCTTTCCGATGGCAAGGTTCCGCTCGACATCAAGATCGTCAATCTGGTGAAGCTGCTGCGCGCCGGGGAGCCGGTGAAGATGTCCAAGCGCGCCGGCACCTTCGTGACGCTGGGCGAGGTGGTCGAGGAAGTCGGCAAGGATGTCGTGCGCTTCGTCATGCTGACCAAGCGGCCGGAATCGCTGATGGATTTCGATTTCGCCAAGGTGGTGGAACAGAGCCGCGACAACCCGGTCTTCTATGTCCAATATGCCCACGCCCGCATCGCCTCGCTGGGCCGCAAGGTCGCCGAGGCTGGGCTGGCGCTGCCGGCGCCGGACCTGACGCTGCTCGATGCCGATGAACTGAACGTGGTCAAGATGGCCGCCAACTTCCCGCGCATCATCGAACAGGCCGCCGACGCGCGCGAACCGCACCGCATCGCCTTCTATCTGGGTGATCTCGCCGCCGCCTTCCACAGCCAATGGAACGCCGGCAATGATGATGCGACCCGCCGCTTTGTACTGGCAGACCGGCCCGACCTGACGGCCGCACGGCTGGCCATGGCCCGCGCTGTCGGGCAGGTGATCCGCAATGGCCTCGCCGTGATCGGCGTGGCCGCTGCCGAGGAGCTGCACTGATGGCTGGGCGCGACGAAGATGCCCCGTGGCTGGCGGAAGCCGCGCCGCTGCGCGCGGAGCCGAAGAAGCGCCCGATCCTCAACATCGCCATCGCCGTGCTGGCGCTGGCCGCCGTTGCCGCGGTGGCGCTGCTGATGCTGCTCGGCCGCCGCGATGGCGGCTCGACCCAGGGCTATATGGAAGCCAGCCAGGCCCCGCTGATCGAGGCGGATCCCGGCCCCTACAAGGTGGCGCCGGCCGACCGCCAGGGCATGGACGTGTCCGGCGAGGGCGAGGTGATCCACGAGGCGGTGCGCGGGCAGGACCCGGGCGCGGTGATTGACATGAATGCCCTGCCGGAAGAACCGGTGGGCCGCCCGCGCGACCTGCTGCCGCCTGATGGCAGCGCGCCGCCGGCACCGACCACCACCGCGCCTGCTGGCCAGCCTGTGCAGGTGCAGGTGATGCCAGCCGGCCCGCCAGCGCCCGCCCGCACCGCGCC
>NZ_WNJP01000083.1 GCF_009733735.1 Sandarakinorhabdus oryzae
GCGCGCTGGGCGGCTTGCTGCCGCAACTAGTGCAGGCCGTGCAGGGCGCCGGCGGCAAGGGTGGCGCGCTGGAGCAGGTACTGGCCGGGCTGGGCGGCGGCGGCGCTGGCGGCATGCTCGGCCAGGTTGCCGGCATGCTGGATCGGGATGGCGACGGCAATCCGATCAACGACGTCATGGGCATGTTCGGCAAGAAATAGCCGCCGCCACTTGAATGCGGGCGCAACAGGGCCAGATTCAGTTGTATGACCACAGCCCTCACCGCCCGCCTGCCCCGCACTGACGCCGCATCCGCCCGCGTTCGGATCGAGCGGCTCGAGTATATGCTGGAAGGCGCCGTGCGCATTCCCGGCCTGGGCACGCGCATCGGCCTTGATGCCCTGATCGGCCTGGTGCCCGGCGTCGGCGACGCGGCGATGGCGGCGATGGGGCTTTATCTGGTGTGGGAGGCGCGAAACCTTGGCGCTTCGCGCTTCATGCTGGCCCGCATGCTTGGCAATGTCGGCATCGATGCGCTGATCGGCAGCGTGCCGCTGGCCGGCGACGTGTTTGACATCTTCTTCCGTTCCAACAGCCGCAACCTCAAGTTGCTGCGGCGGCACCTCAATCGCGCGGCTGCCTGAAGCGGATCAGGATGGTCGCCGCCACCGCCAGCAGCAGGATAGCGGACGCTTCGAAGATGATGGACTGGGGCGCCATTTCCTTGCCTTGCAGCACGATCAGCCGGGCCAGCGCGGTGATGGCGATGAAGATCGGGTAGATCACCGGTGCCGTCTTGCCACTGTAGAAGGCGGCGACCATGCCGATCACCTCGGTATAGAGGAACATTAGCAGGATATCGGCGAGGTTGATGTTCTGCGCCTGCCAGACGCGCAGCAACTCCAGCGCCACCGCGCCCAGCGTGAGCAGCGCGATCAGGAACAGCAGGCCGCGTTCGATGAGGCCAAACATCGTCAGCGCGCGGGCGCGGTCTGCCGGGCTGAGCACCTCGTGTTGGGGCTGATCCATGGGGCGACGCTACTTCAGCAAAGCTGGCAGCGCCATGTGGCCAATCGGCCCTGTTCAGGCAAAATCCAGACCAACATCCGCTGCCGGCGCGCTCTGGGTGATGCGACCGACACTGATGAAGGTGACACCGGTTTCGGCAATCGCGCGGATGGTGACGAGGTGGACGCCGCCGGAGGCTTCGGTCGGGACCCGGCCAGCCACCATCGCCACAGCCGCCCGCAGCGTCGGCACGTCCATGTTGTCGAGCAGCAGACGATCGGCACCGGCAGCAAGCGCTGGCTCGATCTGGTCGATGCGATCGACCTCGACCACGATGCCTTTCAGGCCCGCCGCCTTGGCCGCGCGCACCGCTGGTTCAACACCGCCGGCAACCGCGATGTGATTGTCCTTGATCATCACGCCGTCATCCAGCCGCAGACGGTGGTTGGTGGCGCCGCCCATTCGAGTGGCATATTTCTCCAGCGCCCTCAGGCCCGGCAAGGTCTTGCGCGTGTCGAGCAGCACGGCGCCGGTGCCGGCAATGGCGTCCACATATTGCCGCGTCATGGTGGCGATGCCGGTCAAGTGCTGCACGGTGTTCAGCGCCGAACGCTCGGCGGTGAGCAGGGCGCGGGCATTGCCCTCGATGCGCATCAGATCGGCACCCGCTGGCACGGCATCACCATCACGCGCCAACAGGGCGATGGTGCAATCCGGATCGAGCGCACGGAAGAAAGCAACGGCGAGCGGCAGGCCGGCGACAATCACCGGGTCGCGGCTGTCCATCACGGCGGTCAGTCGCGCGTCGGCCGGAATGACCGCGGCTGACGTGATGTCGCCGCCGGCCCCCATGTCCTCCGCCAGCGTTGCCGCAACAAACGCGGCCGTATCAAACCCGTCAATCACCGCGCACCGGCACCGCCGAGACATTGCCGGCCATTTCCAGCATGCGATCAAGACTGCGCTTGGCCTTCACGCGAACATCCTCCGGCACCTCGATCTGCGGCGTGAGATCGCGCAGGGAAAGATAGAGTTTCTCCATCGTGTTCAAGGCCATGTAGGGGCACATGTTGCAGCCGCAATTGCCATCCGCGCCAGGTGCGCCGATGAAATTCTTGTGCGGTGCAGCCTTCTGCATCTGGTGAATGATGTTCGGCTCGGTCGCGACGATGATGGTGGGTTCAGGCGAATTCAGCGCATAGTTCAGGATGCCGCTGGTGGCGCCAATGTAATGCGCCAGTTCCAGGATCGGCGCCGGGCATTCCGGGTGGGCCAGTACGGGCGCGGCCGGGTGCTGGGCTTTCAATTTGAGCAATTCCGTCACCGAGAATTTCTCGTGCACCATGCAGGTGCCATCCCACAGCAGCATGTCGCGCCCGGTCTTGCGGTTGAGCCAGGCACCCAGATGCTTGTCGGGCGCAAACAGTATCTTCTGATCGGCGGGCAGCTGGTTGATGATCTTTTCGGCCGAGCTCGACGTCACGATGATGTCGCTCTCCGCCTTCACCGCCGCCGAGCAGTTGATGTAGGTCAGGCTGATATGATCCGGGTGTGCGCGGCGGAATTTCGCGAAGGCTTCCGGCGGGCAGCTGTCTTCCAGGGAGCAGCCGGCCTTCAGATCGGGCAGCACCACGGTCTTTTGCGGCGAGAGGATCTTGGCGACTTCGGCCATGAACTTGACGCCGCAAAAGGCGATCACGTCCGCCTCGGTCGCCGCGGCCTTGCGCGACAGATCGAGACTGTCGCCGACGAAATCGGCGATGTCCTGGATTTCCGGCGCCTGATAATAATGGGCGAGGATGACGGCGTTGCGCTCCTTGCGCAGCCGGTTGATTTCCGCCTTCACATCGATAGCGGCGCCACCGCCGCCCAACAGGTTCAATCGCGCGTCCATCAGACAAGACTCCAGATTTCGCCGGCACGGATCACCTTGCCGCGCCGTTCCAGATCAATCAGATGCGCGAGCACGCTGCGGCCGGCGGCCGGGTGCAGGCGCTTATCGACCATCGCATACATCGCCGCAACCATCTGCGGGATGGTGGTGAGGCCCTCCCCTATCGCCCGCAACACCTGGGTTTCGCGCTGGCGGCGGTGGCCGAGCAGATGCTTCACGAAGCGCTGCGGATCGGTCACGGCCTCGCCATGCGTGGGGTGATAGATGGCGTCGTCGCGGGCCATCAACTTTTCGAGGGATGCCATGTAATCGGCCATGTCGCCATCGGGCGGAGCGACCACAGTGGTGCTCCAGCCCATGACATGATCGCCGGTGAACAGCGCCTTCTCCTCCGCCAGCGCGAAGCAGAGGTGGTTGCTGGTGTGACCCGGCGTGTGGATGGCGGTGAGCGTCCAGCCGGGGCCGTGGATGCTCTCGCCGTCGGCCAACACGCGATCAGGGGCATAGGTCGCGTCGAACCCAGCATCGGCGCGCGGTCCATCGTCGCTGAGCACCAGCGGCGCGCAGCCGACGATCTGGGCACCAGTCGCGGCCTTCAGCGCCGGGGCTGCGGGTGAGTGATCCATGTGGGTGTGGGTGATGACGATATGGCTCACCGTTTCGCCAGCCAGCGCATCAATCAGCGCGCTTATGTGCGCTGGATCGTCCGGGCCAGGATCGATGACGGCCACCGTGCCCTGCCCGACCACGAAGGTGCCGGTGCCAGTAAAGGTGAAGGGCGACGGATTTTTCGCCAGCAGCCGGCGCACCAGCGGCGAACGCGGCTGCAGATGGCCATAGGCGGCGCTGTCAGGATGGCTGGCCATATCCATGGCCCCCATGTGGCAGCGGCCACGGCCAATTGAAAGGCCCGATCCGCAACAACCCGGCTTGAAGGCGGCGCGCCATTGCCGCATGCGTGACACAACGGGAGGCAAAAGATGCAGTTCGATGTGGTGATCGTGGGCGGCGGCCATGGCGGTGCGGCACAGGCGGCGCAGCTGCGCCAGCGCGGGTTTGCCGGCAGCCTGGCCATCGTCACGGCCGAGCCGGAACTGCCCTACGAACGCCCGCCGCTTTCAAAGGAATATCTTGCCGGCGAGAAGACTTTCGAGCGCATGCTGCTGCGGCCACCGGCCTTCTGGGCAGAGCGCCAGGTGGAGGTGATGACCGGTACCCGCGTGACGGCGGTCGATGCGGTGGTGCACCGGCTGGAGACGACGGCTGGGCCAGTCGAATATGGGAAACTGGTCTGGGCGGCGGGCGGCGATCCGCGCCGGCTGACGTGCCCTGGCCATGATCTGCCCGGGCTGCATGCCATCCGCACGCGCGCCGATGTCGATGCGCTGAAGGCCGATCTGAAGCCCGAATCGCGCGTGCTGGTGGTGGGCGGCGGCTACATCGGCCTGGAGTCCGCAGCGGTGCTCAGCAAGCTCGGCCATGCGGTGACCGTTCTGGAAGCCATGGACCGGGTGCTGGCGCGCGTGGCGGGGCCGGAATTGTCCGCCTTCTACCAGGCGGAGCATGCAGCGCATGGCGTGGAGATCGTCACCGGCGCGCAGGTGGTGGCGATTGCCGATGCGGGCGGCGCAAGGCTGGCCACGCTGGCCGACGGCCGCCAAGTGGTGGCGGATGTGGTGATTGTCGGCATCGGCATCGTGCCAGCCGTGCAGCCGTTGCTCGACGCCGGTGCCAAGGGCGGAAACGGTGTGTGGGTGGATGATCATTGCCGCACCAGCCTGCCCGACATTTTCGCCATCGGCGACTGCGCGCTGCACGCCAACGCCTTTGCCGGCGGCGCTGAGATCCGGCTGGAATCGGTGCAGAACGCCGCCGACATGGCCGCGACCGTGGCGCGGGCCATCACCGGCGATCCGGCGCCATACCATGCAGTGCCGTGGTTCTGGTCCAATCAATTTGACCTCAGGCTGCAGACGATGGGTCTCAGCCTCGGCCATGATCAGACCGTGTTGCGCGGCGATCCCGCTACGCGGGCGTTCAGCCTGATCTATCTGAAGGCCGGCAAGGTGATCGCGCTGGACTGCGTGAACGCGGCGCGCGACTATGTCCAGGGTAAGGCGCTGGTGGAACAAGGCGTGGCGGTGCCGCTGGACGCGCTGGCCGATACGGCGACGCCACTGAAAAGCTGGCACCAAGCCTGAGGGGGCAGATATGGACGTGACACGGCGGGGCTGGCTGGGGCTGGCAGGCATGGCAGCGGCAAGCACGCAGGCCAGCGCCATCACCATCCGCCCGATGGTGGCGGATCCCACCGGCTTTGCGCCAGCGCCGGGCATTGCCCACCTGAAATATAACGAGAATCCACTCGGCCCGCCGCCGTCTGCGATCAAGGCGATGGCAGATCTGGCGCGCAGCGGTTGGTATTATGCCGATGATGCGGAAGGCCGGCTGGCGGCGATGATCGGCAAGCGGCTGGGTGTGCCGGCGTCGCAGGTCGTGCTCGGCCACGGCAGTTCGGAGGTCATCACCAGTGCGGCGCTGGCTTGGGGGCGGCGCGGCACCATCCTGATGCCGGCGCTGCAGTTCGACGAACCCTTGCTCTATCCGATGGCGCAGGGGCTGAGTTATCGCCGGGTCGCCATGGCGCCGGATATGGGCATTGATCTGGGCGCGCTGGCCCGTGCCGCCGCTGCGCCCGATGTGGCGATGATCTATCTGTGCAATCCCAACAACCCGACCGGCATGATGTTGCCAGCGGCAGATCTGCTGGCCTTTGCCCGGGCACTGCCGCCGCGGGTCACTCTGCTTGTCGATGAAGCCTATATGGAACTGGCCGACGATCCGGCCGGTTCGACCATGCTGCCGCTGATTCAAGGCGGCGCCAATGTCATCGTCACCCGCACTTTCTCCAAGCTGTTCGGCATGGCCGGCCTGCGCATCGGTTACGCCGTCGCCTCGCCGGCCAATGCCGGCGAGCTGAAGCGCCACCGCATCACCATCAGCCTGAATGCGCCCGGCCTTGCGGCCGCCATCGCGGCCTGGGATGATGGTGCGTTTCAGCAACAGAGCCGCACGTCCATCATCGCGGCGCGGCGGGTGCTGCAAGCCGCCGTTGCAAAGGCCGGCACCATCGCCCTGCCCAGTCAGACCAATTTCCTGTTCGTGAAGGTCGCCAATGCCGATCGCTTCGCCGCCGCCATGGCCCAGCGCGGCATCCTGGTGCGCGGGGCATGGGGGCCGGCCTGGCCCGAATGGTCGCGGGTCTCGACCGGGCGCCTGCCCGATGTGGAGCGCTATGCCGCGGCCTTGCCTGAACTCATGCGGGCCTGACTTGCCAGCCTGACCGGGCCGGCGCATGGGCAGGAAAACAATCAGGGAGCATCGCCATGGCCAGCAGGGTCATCCTCACTGTCATCGGATCGGACCGTCCGGGTCTCACCGCCGCGCTGGCCGAGGCCGTGCTGGATGCCGGCGGCAACTGGCTGGAATCACACCTGGCGCGCCTTGCTGGCCGCTATGTCGGCAGCGTGCTGGTGGAAATCGCGCCGGAACAGCTGGCGGCGCTGCACAAGGCGGTCGCCGCCGTGGATGCCAACGGCCTGAATGTCACGCTGGTCGATGCCGGCGAGGCAGTGGCGTCTGCTGGCACGCGGCTCAGCCTGCAGTTGGTGGCGCAGGATCGGCCCGGCATTGTCAACGAACTGGCGCAAGCGCTGGCGCCGTTGGGCGTGAACATCGAGTCGCTGGAAACCACCGCCGAAGATGGCGCCTGGTCGGGCGCGCGGCTGTTTCGCGCCGAGGTGGTCGCCAGCCTGCCGGCCGGCGTGTCGGAAACCGACGTGCAGGCAGCCCTCGAAGGCGTTTCGGCCGAAATCATGGTGGATCTCGCCTGAGCTGTTGCCTCCCCAAGCAGACGGTTTGCGCGCGACTCAGAAGCGGGTTAGCGTGAGGCAAACGTGAATATGGGGAGTGTCGCCATGGGCGAGGCAGTGGATTTCATTATCGTCGGCGCGGGCTCTGCCGGTTGCGCCATGGCCAATCGCCTCTCCGCCGACCCGGCCACCCGCGTGCTGCTTTTGGAAGCCGGCGGCAACGACAACAGCATGCTGATCCAGATGCCGGCCGGCATCGCCCAGATCATCCCGCCCGACAAGCCGAGCCCCTTTGACTGGGGTTACTGGACGGAGCCGCAGGCGCATCTTGGCAATCGGCCGCTCTATTGGCCGCGCGGCCGGGCGCTGGGCGGATCATCCTCGATCAACGGCATGGTCTATATCCGCGGCCATGCCAGCGATTATGACCGCTGGAGTCAGCTGGGGCTGACCGGCTGGGGCTGGGCTGACGTGCTGCCCTATTTCCGCAAGGCCGAGGACTCAGAGCGCGGCGCCGATGATTTTCATGGGGCGGGTGGCCCGCTGCATACCAGCCGCAAGGGCGCACTGCCCAATCCGCTCAACGCTGCCTTCATCGAAGCGGCGACACAGGCCGGCTACAAGCGCACCGACGATTTCAACGGGCCGCAGTTCGAAGGCGCCGGGCAATATGATGCCACCATCAAGGATGGAGAGCGCTTCTCGGCGGCCAAGGCCTATCTGACGCCGGAGGTGCGCAAGCGCCCCAACCTCGAAATCCGGACCGGCGTACAAGCGCAGCGCGTGCTGTTTGACGGCAACCGGGCCGTTGGCGTTGCCTATACCCAGGGCAATCGCAGCGACCAGGCCATGGGCCGCGAGATCATCCTGTGTGGGGGTGCCGTGAACAGCCCGCAGCTGTTGATGCTGTCAGGTGTTGGCCCGGCCGCGCATCTGCAGGCCATGGGCATTGGCGTTGTCGCCGATAGCCCGGATGTCGGCGGCAATCTGCAGGATCATCTCGACGTGATCGTGCAATGGCATTGCAGCCAGCCGATCACGCTCAACAACAATAGCAAATTCATCAACAAGATGGTGGCGCTGGGCAAATGGGTGTTCGCCCGCACCGGCAATGGCGCCCATATGCCGACCCCTGTTGGCGCATTCATTGCCACCCGCGAGGGGCTAGCGGCGCCCGATATCCAGATGCACTTCATGCCGGTGCGCGGCAATCCGCACGGCCGCGGTGAAATGGACGGCCGTCATGGCTACCAGTTGCACGTCTGCCAGTTGCGACCGGAAAGCCGTGGCACCATCCGGCTGAAATCGCCCGACGCGCTCGGCCCGCCAGCGATTGACCCCAATTATCTGAGCGCGCCCGAGGATGTCGAGACCCTGCTGCGCGGCGTGGAAATCGCCCGCGAGATTGGCCGGCAGCCGGCCTTTGCGCACTATAACGATGGCGAAGCCTGGCCCGGGGCCGATGTGACAAGCCGAGACGCACTGCTGGAGCGCATGCGTGGCTGGGCCGAGACCATTTATCACCCCGTCGGCACTTGCCGCATGGGCGTGGATGATCACGCCGTCGTGGATGGCCAGTTGCGCGTGAACGGCGTTGAAGGCCTGCGCGTGATCGATGCCAGCGTGATGCCATATCTGGTGTCGGGCAACACCAATGCGCCGACCATCATGATCGCGGAAAAGGCCGCCGACATCATTGCGGCGCGCACCAAGCTGGGCCGCAAGCTGGGGCTCGCGGCATGACCATCACGCCGTTCACGATTCCGGAAAATGCCGATGAAGTTGCCTGGATCCGCGACCGCGTGGCCGCGTTCCGCTGGTTCGAGGAGCCGCCGAACGCCGGCTGGCGGCACGGCGCCAACCGCGATTACCTGCAGCGGCTGCAGGCGCATTGGTTGGGGGGTTTTGATTGGCGCGCGGCGGTGGCGCATTTCAATCGCCTGCCGCATGTGCGGGTTGAGATTGGGGAGGATGGCGGCAAGCCATTCCACCTGCACTGCGTGCATCTGCGCTCGAGCCGCCCCGATGCGCGGCCGCTGCTGATTGCACACGGCTGGCCGGGATCGATCCTGGAATTTGACGCCATCATCGAACGGCTGGCCGAGCCCGAGGATCCGGCGGCGCCTGCCTTCCATGTCGTGGCGCCATCGCTGCCGGGCTATGCCTGGTCTGACCGACCGTCGGCGCCGATCGGGCCCCGCGAAGTCGCCCGCCGCTACGACGCGCTGATGGGTGCGCTGGGTTATGACGGCTTCATCTACCAGGGCGGCGATTGGGGCAGCGTGATCGGCGGCTGGATCGGGCTTGATTCGCAGCGGGTGCAGGCCGTGCACCTCAATGGCTATGGCCTGCGAAGTGCCGACATGACGCCGCGCACGCCGGACGAGAGCGCGTGGATGGAGAAGGCGGTGGCCATGCGTGCTACCGAAACCGCCTATCTCCAGTTGCAGGGCACCAAGCCGCAAAGCCTGGGATTTGCCATGATGGACTCGCCGATGGGCGTGGCGGCCTGGTTTGCCGAGAAGTTCGTCGGCTGGTCGGATGTCGCCAATGATTATACCGATCCGCCATTCACGATGGACCAGATGCTCACCAACATCATGATCTATCTGACAACGCGCAGTTTCCTCACGGCAACCTGGATCTATCGCGGCATGTTCCTGGAAGGCGGCTTCGGCATGCCGCCGGGGCGCCGGGTTGAAGTGCCGGTTGGCGTCGCCGCCTTCCCGCGCGACCTGCTCGCCTTTCCGCCCCGCACGATGGTCGAACGTGGATATAATGTCGTGCACTACACCAGCATGCCGCGCGGCGGCCACTTTGCCAGCCTGGAGGAGCCTGAGCTGTTCCTCGCCGACCTCAGGGCGTTTGTCGCCGGGCTGTGAGCATGACGGACCCGGTCTGGGAGGTCTCGGCTGGCCTCACGGCCTACCCGGAGGCGCTGGCGCGCATGCAGGGACTCGCGGCGGGAATCAGGGCGGGCTCCGAATCGGAACGCATCTGGCTGGTGGAGCATCCGCCGCTCTACACGGCCGGAACCAGTGCCATCCCGGCTGAACTGATTGACCCTGAACGCTTCCCGGTATTCAGCGCTGGCCGTGGTGGCCGCTATACTTATCACGGGCCAGGGCAGCGGGTGGTCTATGTGATGCTGGATCTCGCCGCCCGCGGCCGTGATGTCCGACGATATGTCGCGGGTCTGGAGCACTGGCTGATCGATGTGCTTGGTGATTTTGGCGTCAGCGGGCGCATTATCGCTGGCAAGGTCGGGGTTTGGGTCGACACGCCCAACGGGACGGCAAAAATCGCTGCCATCGGCGTTCGGGTCCAGCGCTGGGTGAGCTTTCACGGGCTCTCGCTGAACGTCGCCCCTGAACTCAATGATTTCAATGGGATCATCCCCTGCGGCCTGGCAGAGCCGGTGACCAGTCTTTCGGCGCTGGGCGTGGAAGCCACAATGGCTGATGTCGATCGGGCGTTCGCCCGCCATATGCCCGCACTGCTGGCACGTCTCGTCGCATGATGCCATCTACGTGCAACGACCCGCTTGCAGGATTTCGCTGGCATCGCTAATGTCTACCCCAGTTGGGGGATTAAGGCCGAGCCGACCCAACTCGTCCTGGGTTCAGGCGATACCGTCCAAGGAGTTTAAACAATGACCATCGTTGAAAAGCTGAAGACCGCCTCGATCATCGCTGGCGCCGCCCTGCTCGTCGTCGCTTGCGGCGAAAAGAAGGCTGAAGAAGCTCCGGCCGCCGAAGCGCCGGCTGCTGAAGCCGCTCCGGCTCCGGAAGCCGCTCCGGCTGCCGACGCCATGGCTCCGGCTGCTGACGCCGCTGCTCCGGCCGCTGACGCCGCTGCTGCTCCGGCCGCCGACGCCGCTGCTGCTCCGGCTGCTGAAGCTCCGGCTGCCAAGTAATTTCGACTTTTCGTCGATTTGCTTTAGGAAGGGCCGTCCCGCATGGGGCGGCCCTTTTTCTTTGGGGAAGGATACAAGATGAGCCTTGCACAGATCACCGAAACCATGACCGAACGGCTGGGTGCCGGCGGCCAGTTCAAGAAGTCGGTGAAGTTTGATTTTGGCGACGATGGCCTGGTGCGCATCGATGATACGGTCTCGCCCGTTGTGGTGAGCAATGACGATGGTCCGACCGCCTGCACCATCAAGGTCAGCATGGCCGATTTCATGGATATCGCCACGGGCAAGCAGAATGCTCAGATGGCGTTCATGATGGGCAAGCTCAAGATCGAAGGTGACATGTCGGTCGCACTGTCGCTGGGCAGCATCCTGGGCTGACCCGTCGATGCGGTACACCGGGCTGGCCCTTGGCCTGCCCGGTGACCAGTGGCAGAGCGCAGTTCATTGGGGATAGTGTAAATGCGTTCAATCCTCTGGCTATCGTTGACAGCTGTGCTGTTTGCGGGTGCCGCTGATGCGGCACCACGCAAGGGAAAGCGCCCTGTAAAACGGCCCACAGCCAAGGCTGTGGTAAAGCCGGTGGCGCCCAAGGCTCCCATCACGCCCGGCATCATGGTGCCAAAGGCAGTGGTGCTCACCAAACCGACGCCAGCTGAAGCGAGGGCCCATGCGGTATGGACCCTGCGAGCAGCGCTAAACGTGGCCGCGCTGCAGTGCCAATACTCGCCGTTCCTGCGGGCCGTCGACAATTATAACCAGATGCTGAAGAAGCACGGTGACGACCTGGCTTCGGCGCAGGCCATGATGATCAGTCACTTCGTGCGAACGGTGAAGAGCGGCGGCATGGCCGCGTTCGATCGGTATAACACCCGCAGCTACAACAGTTTTTCGACGCTCGATGCGCAGTATAATTTCTGCTGGGCGGCCGGCCAGGCCGGGCTTGCGCTCCGGGCAGCGGCGCCGGGCGAGATGGCCCGGGTTGCCGAGACAGCCGTCGTGGCGCTGCGCGATGCGCTTGGCATTGTGCCGCCTGCTGCCGGCCTGATGGTTCCACCCATGGCGACGCTCCCCGATTTCAGGCTACCGATCTACGTCGCCGACGACTGATCGCTACTCACACCCGTTGCATTGCCGCCCAGCCGCCTGAGCGGGCGGCGTAGCCATGGCTTGCGGATCTCGTTCTTGAATGAAGACAAAGAAAAAGGGGGAGTGGCATCGCCACTCCCCCAATTTCTTTTAGCCTGTCGGCCGCTTACTGCGGCTGGCAGGGCCCGGTCGGAGCCGGAGCCGGAGCGCCGCTGAAGGTGATTTCCACGCGACGGTTCTGCGGTTCGCGCACACCATCGGCGGTATCAACCAGCGGACGACCTTCACCGAAGGCTTCCGTACCCATCGCATCGGCGGGGACACCCTTGCCGGCCAGATAGGCCTTCACGGCATCAGCGCGACGCTGCGACAGCTTCACGTTGTAATCGTCCTTGCCCGACTTGTCGGCGTGGCCGGCAAGCGCAACGCGGGTCTGGCCAGTCGCTGCGTACTGCTCGGCCGCGCGGTCGAGGATGGCAGCGGCTTCAGCCGTGATATTGGACTTGTCCCAATCGAAGAAGACCAGGAACGGACCAGGCGTCACAGCAGCCGGCGGGCACGGCGGCAGCGGCGGCGGCGGGGGCGGCGGGGGAGGCGGCGG
>NZ_WNJP01000084.1 GCF_009733735.1 Sandarakinorhabdus oryzae
TGGGCCTTTCGGGCGGAACGCGCTGGCAGTGGCGGCTGGTGGCGGCCACCGGTGGCCAGCAGGAGTCCGCCGCCAGCAGCCAGTTGGCGCAGGCCCGGGCCGTGGTGAGCGGCTCCACCGGCCTGGTGCTGCCGGGTGCGGCCGAGCCGATCAGCCTGGCCGCCGGCGCCGAATGGCGGCAGCTGCGGCTGGGCGCGGGACTGGTGCGGGCGCGGGAGCTGTTTGCCGAAGCCGCAGTGCCGATCCTGCAGGATCGGCCGGCGGCTGAAAATCTGGTGGCGACTTTGGGTGTGCGGCAGGCGTGGTTGGCAGGTCGGACCGAGACGCTGTGGCAAGCGGGCGGACGTTGGGAAATGTTCCCCGGTATCGCGCTGCGCGGGCAGCTGGCGCGAGGGATCGATGATTTCGCGACGGCGAGCGGCATCAGCCGCAGCCTTGGGCTGATCGCGACGCCGGCCTTCGTGCCGGGGTTCGCGCTCACGCTTGATCGGCGCTGGCAGTCATTGGGCGCAGCGCGGGTGCAGGCGGTGGACGTGGCGGCGAGCTGGCGCGGTCGGGTGTCGCCCGGCGCGCAACTGGCCCTCACTGCGCAAGGGGTCTGGCATGATCGGGCCGATGTGACGCCGCTGCCGGTGCCACGCTTCGCCAGCCTGGTGCGGGCGACGCTCGAAACGGGTCCGTGGGCGTTCACGGCTGGCTGGCGACAGCGGTCGTCGCAAGCGGGCCTTTCGGCGCGCAGTGGCGTGGATGCCAGCGTCGAGCGCCAGCTGAGCGCCCGTGTGCGGGTCGTGGCGAGTGTGAGCAATGTTGGCGATGCCGGACGGATGGATGGCCCGGTTGGGCGGCAGGCTTTGCTGCAAGTGGTGGCGGGGTTCTGACGTCCCCGCCGTCACCCCGGCTTATGCCGCCACCAGCACCAGTTTGCCGTCGCCTTCGTCCACCTTCACCGTGCTGCCATCGGGCACGCTGCCGGCCAGGATCAGTTCGGCCAGCGGGTCTTGCAGGTGCTTCTGCACCGTGCGCTTCAATGGCCGCGCGCCATAGACCGGGTCATAGCCGACCCGGGCCAGCCAGCGCCGGGCGGCGTCGGTGAGGTTCAGCGTCACCTTGCGGTCCTTCAGCAGCGCCGCGACGCGGGCCACTTGCAGATCGACGATCGGCGCCATCGCGTCCTGGCCCAGGCGCTGGAACAATACGATCTCGTCGAGCCGGTTGAGGAACTCGGGCCGGAAATGGCCGCGCACCACTTCCATCACCTGCGGCTCGGCCTCGCTCACCGGCGCGCCATCGGGCAGGGCGGCGATATATTGGCTGCCCAGGTTGCTGGTCAGGATGATCAGCGTATTGGTGAAATCCACCGTGCGGCCCTGGCCATCGGTCAGCCGACCATCATCCAGCACCTGCAGCAGCACGTTGAACACGTCGCCATGGGCCTTTTCCACCTCGTCGAACAGCACCACCTGATAGGGCCGCCGGCGGACGGCTTCGGTCAGCACGCCGCCTTCTTCATAGCCGACATAGCCGGGAGGCGCGCCAATCAGCCGGGCAACGCTGTGCTTTTCCATGAACTCCGACATGTCGAGCCGGACCATGGCGCGCGGATCGTCGAACAGGAATTGCGCCAGCGCCTTGGTCAGCTCGGTCTTGCCCACGCCCGTCGGGCCGAGGAACAGGAAGCTGCCCAGCGGCCGGTTGGGATCCTGCAGGCCGGCCCGCGCGCGGCGCACGGCGGCTGACACGGCCTTCACGGCGGCAGCCTGGCCGATCACCTGGGCGGACAGGATGCTCTCCATCTTCAGCAACTTGTCGCGTTCACCTTCCAGCATCCGGTCCACCGGGATGCCGGTCCAGCGGCTGACGACGGCGGCGATATCGTCGCCGGTCACCTCCTCGCGCACCATGGCGGCCTGGGTCACCTGCTCGGCTTCGGCCAGCTGGCGTTCCAGTTCGGGGATGCGGCTGTAGGTCAGTTCGCCGGCCTTGGCATAATCGCCGGCACGCTGGGCCTGCTCCACTTCCAGGCGGGCGGCGTCGAGCTGCTCCTTGATGCGGGTGGCGCCGGCCAGCTTTTCCTTCTCGGCCTGCCAGCGCAGCGTGAGCGCACCGGATTCCTCCTCCAGCCCGGCCAGTTCAGCGTTGAGCGCGGTCAGCCGCTCCTTGGACGCGGCATCGGTTTCGCGGGACAGTGCGGCAGCCTCGATCTTCAGCTGGATGATGCGGCGGTCGAGCGCCTCGATCTCTTCGGGCTTGGACTCCACCTCCATGCGCAGGCGCGATGCCGCTTCGTCCATCAGGTCGATGGCCTTGTCGGGCAGGAAGCGGTCCGCGATGTAGCGGTTGGAAAGGGTGGCGGCGGCGACAATGGCGCCATCGGTGATGCGCACGCCGTGGTGGAGTTCGTACTTCTCCTTCAGGCCGCGCAGGATGGAGATCGTGTCTTCCACCGTCGGCTCGCCGACAAGGACGGGCTGGAACCTGCGTTCGAGCGCGGCGTCCTTCTCGACATGCTTCCTGTATTCTTCCAGCGTGGTGGCGCCGATGCAGTGCAGTTCGCCGCGGGCCAGCGCCGGCTTCAACAGGTTGGAGGCGTCCATGGCGCCCTCGGCCTTGCCGGCGCCCACTAGGGTATGCATTTCGTCGATGAACAGCACGACGTCGCTGCCTTCGGAACGCACCTCGTCGAGCACGCCCTTCAGCCGCTCCTCGAACTCGCCGCGATATTTGGCGCCGGCGATCAGCGCGCCCATGTCGAGCGCCATCAGCCTTTTGTCTTTCAGGCCATCGGGCACGTCGCCATTGGCGATGCGCAGCGCCAGGCCCTCTGCGATCGCGGTCTTGCCGACGCCGGGCTCGCCGATCAGCACCGGGTTGTTCTTGGTGCGGCGGGCGAGCACCTGGATGGTGCGGCGGATTTCCTCGTCGCGGCCGATCACCGGATCGAGCTTGCCGGCGCGGGCGGCTTCGGTCAGGTCGCGGGCATATTTCTTCAACGCGTCAAAACTGTCTTCGGCGCCGGCACTGTCGGCCGTGCGGCCCTTGCGCACGCTGTTGATGGCTTCGTTGAGCGCCTGCGGGGTGACGCCAGCGGCCTTCAGCGCCTTGCCGGCTTCGGTGGTGGTGGCGAGCGCGAGGGCGACGAGCAGGCGCTCGACGGTCACAAAGCTGTCATTGGCCTTCACCGCCACCTGTTCGGCGCTGTCGAGTACGCGCACCGTGTCATTGTCCCACGCCAGGGACTGCGCGCCGCTGCCCGACACCTGCGCGATCTTGGCCAGCGCCTGGTCGGTCAGTTGCAGGGCAGTGGCGGGCGTGCCGCCGGCGGCCTTGATCAGGCCGGAGGCGAGGCCCTGATCATCTTCCAGCAGTGCTTTCAGGACATGTTCCGGCGCCAAACGCTGGTGCGAATTGCGGATCGCCACCGTCTGCGCCGATTGCAGGAACCCCTTGGCGCGATCGGAGAATTTTTCGATGTTCATTGAGGCACGTCCTCCTGTTCAGGGGAGGATATGGTGTGGCTTCAAAGCAACACAAGTAGGGGTGTTGCGGAAATGACGCTCAGCGCGGTTTGAGCCAGCCGAACACGAAGCCGCCGATGGCGCCGGCCAGGCAGAACAACACGAAACCATCCAGCCCGCGGGCACCGGCGAGCGGGGTGGTCTGGAACCGGGCGTGCATGGCGACCAGCACGGCGGCAATCGCGAAGCCGCCGGCCAACGGCCAGGCGATGGGGGCGAGCAGCGGCACGCGCGGTTTCAGCCAGTGCGCGATGCCGAAGGCGACAAGCAGGGCAAAGCCGAAGACGAGGAGCAGTGGAATCAGCAGGCCGGTGAAATCGCGCACCGCCGTTTCCAGCGCCACGCTGGCCGGGATTTCCACACCAAGATCACGCAGGCCGGATTGCACCTGCCAGCTTTGCACCATGCTGGCGATGGCGGTGGTGACCAGAACCGCGGCGGACCAGGCCGGGCCGGATTTCACGATATCCTTACGCAACAGGTCTTTGATGCTTGCCATAGTTTTTCCTGTTCGTTGTCCTGCATTACGCCATGATGGAATCGCGAGGGAAGGGCTGATTCGTCGAAAATGGTCATCTTCAATAAAAAGCTGTTAATAACTCTGAATCTGGTGGCGTTTTCGGCGTTTGCTGCGCGTGCCGAGCAGGTGCAGGTGATGGCCAGCGGGCTGGATCACCCGTGGAGCGTGGCCTTCCTCCCCAAGGAAAAATGGGGCGGTGATGTGCTGGTGACGGAACGCGCCGGCCGGCTGTTGCGGCTTACCCCCGGCGGCAAGCCGCGTGCCGTGGCGGGCGTGCCGGCGGTGCGGCTGGCCAGCCAGGGCGGCCTGTTCGACGTGGTGCTGCACCCGAAATTTGCCGAGAATGGCCTCCTCTATCTCTCTTATGCCGCCGGCACCAAGGACGCGAACTTCACCCGCATCACCCGCGCGCGCCTTGATGGTGACCGGCTGGTGGATGCCAAGGTCATCTTCCAGGTCAGCCCGGCCAAGGACACGCCGGTGCATTTCGGTGGGCGCATGGCCTTCCTGAACGACGGCAGCCTGGTGATGACCACGGGCGACGGTTTCGATTATCGCGAGCAGGCGCAGCGGTTGCAGTCCGGCCTGGGCAAGATCGTGCGCCTGGCTGACGATGGCCGGCCGCTGGCGGGCAATCCCTTTGTGGGTGTGAAGGGCGCGCAAGCCAGCATCTGGAGCTATGGCCACCGCAACCCGCAGGGCCTCGCCGTCGATCCGGTCACCGGCCGGCTGTGGGAACATGAGCATGGGCCGCAGGGCGGCGATGAGATCAATCTGATCCAGCGCGGCGGCAATTATGGCTGGCCGGTCGCCACCTTCGGCCTGGATTACAGCGGCGCGACGATCAGCCCGTTCAAGCGCTACAAGGGCATGATCGATGGCAAGGTCGTCTGGGTGCCGTCAATCGCGCCGTCGGGCCTGGCCGTCTATCGCGGCGCGCTGTGGCCGGACTGGCAGGGCGATCTGATCGTCGGCGCGCTGGCGGCGCAGCAGGTGCGGCGGGTGGACCTTGATGCCGCCGGCAAGGTGGTCGGGCAGGAACGCATCTTCCCGTCGCTCAATGTGCGCATCCGCGATGTGCGGGTGGCGCCGGATGGTGCGATCTGGGTGACGACGGACGAGGATCGGGGCCGGGTGTTGCGGGTGACGCCGTAACGATTTGTGGTCGCAGGGGCCCCGCACCCCGCCTTGTTTGTTTGTGGTCGCGGGGGCCCGCACCCCGCTCAGTGCGCCGTCCACCCGCCGTCGATCACCAGTTCCGAACCGGTCATGTAGCGGCTGGCATCGCTGGCCAGGAAGACGACGCCATTTGCGATGTCCTCGGGCTTGCCGGCAAAGCCCACCGGGGCGCCGGCGCCGACCACATCGACATCGATGGCATTGGCGCCCGGCTGGATGGCGCCGGTGAGCGCTGCCGAGAGGGAGCCTGAGGTGTCGATCTTCTGCCAGATCGCCGTGTCGATGATGCCGGGGTGGACGCTGTTGCAGCGGATGCCGTCCTTCATGGCGGCGCATTCCATGGCGACCGCCTTGGTGAGCAGCCGCACCGCGCCCTTGCTGGCGCAATAGGCCGACATGGCGGCCGAGCCGCCGAGGCCCGCCACCGAGCTGATGTTGACGATCGAGCCACCGACATGGCCATCGGGCCGCGGTGTCCGCATCGCCGGCAGGGCATGCTTGATGCCGAGGAAGCAACTGGTGACGTTGATGTCCATCTGCCGGTTCCACTGTTCCAGCGTCACCTCGGTGATCAGGCCCGAGGTGCCGATGCCGGCATTGTTCACCAATATGTCGAGCCGGCCATAGAGATCCATGACGCGCTTGACGAGTTCGGCCCAGCGCGGTTCCTCTACCACGTCCTGGCCGCGGAAGGTGGCCTGGCCGCCGGCGGCTTCGATCATCGCCACTGTCTCGCGGCCGCCTGGGGCATCGATATCGGTGGCAAAGACGATGGCGCCTTCGGCCGCCAAGCCAATGGCGCAGGCGCGGCCGATGCCGCTGGCGGCCCCGGTGACGAAGGCAACGCGACGGTCAAGTGTGCCCATGATGATCCTCCACTGTTGTTGTGGAGGAGCCTGACAGCGCCGCGCGGGCCGCGCCAGCCCTTCATATTGGGTGCTACGGATGATTGCGGATGGGGATCGCCCCTAGGCATTTCTTGCGCCAGATCAAGGAGAAGCCGCGTCCCGCCCGCCACAACCGGCCAGCACAACCAACAGGGGCGACACAATGACGACGAAAATCAGGACCGCGGCTTGGCTGGCGCTGGCCATGGCCGCCAGCCCGGCGCTGGCCAAGCAGGGCGATGTGCTGGTGCGGCTGCGGGCGATCACCGTGCAGCCGCAGGAGAAGGTGGGTCCGGTACTGCCCAGCTTCCCGACCAGTGGTGGCCGCATCACCAACGCCTATGCGCCGGAAATCGATTTCACCTACATGATCAGCGATCATGTCGGCGTCGAGCTGATCGCGGCGACCACCAAGCATTGCATTGATGGCGGCGGCAGCCTTGCGGCGGTCGGACGGCTGGCCTGCACCTGGGTGCTGCCGCCAACGCTGACGCTGCAATATCATTTCGCGCCGGAGGGCAAGATTCACCCCTATGTTGGCGCCGGGGTGAACTGGACCTTGTTTTACAACGAGAAGGCGTCAAGCCAGCTCAACACCGCCATTGGCGCCACCCATGTGAACCTGTCCAACAGCTGGGGTTTTGCCCTCCAGGCCGGTGCCGATTTCGACATCAATGAGAAGATGTTCGTCAATGTCGACGTCAAATATGTCGACATGCACAGCAACGCCCGGCTCACCACGGGCGCGGCGGTCAACACGCTGCGTGCCGACATCAACCCGCTGATCGTGGGGGTCGGCGTCGGCTGGCGGTTCTGAGCTCTCCCGGGCGCGGCACTCTCCCTGCCATGGCCGCGTCCCTGTCGCCGGCCCGGCGTCCCTATCCCCGGACGCCGGGCCGGTTGTCGGTTCAAAGGTTGGTGATGGCGCCCCAAATGCCGGCGACGACAAGCACAGCCGTCGGCAGCAAGGTCATCAGGAAGCCCGGCCCGCGCTTGGCCGGATCCTTGTAATAGGCGGTGGCAAAGACAATGCGGCCCACCGACCACAGCAGGGCCACGCCGCCGGCAATGGCGTCGCCCAGCACCGGCGCGCCGATCAGCAGCGCCGGCACAAACCATACCAGTTGCTCCACCGTGTTCATCTGCACGCGGTAACGCTTGTCGAACTCGGGATGGCCCGACGCGGCGGGGGCCGCCACGCCATAGGCCACGCGGGCGCGGCCGACGTTCAGGCTGGTCCAGAAATAGACCAGCAGCGCCAGTGCGAGCGCCAGCGTGGTGAGCGGGAAGGTGGCAAGCATGTGGTTGGTCCCCAGTTGAGAATTGATCTGCCTGAAAATCAGTTGGCGAGCGCCGCCCTGGCCGCCGCCGCCCCGCCGATCACCGGCAAGGCGATGTGGCTGGGCCGCACGCTATCGCGCCACACGCCCTGTGTCGCTTGTTTGTAGTCCTCAGGCCGGGCGGTGAAGATGTTGGGCACATATTTCTGCGGGTTGCGGTCATAGAGCGGGAACCAGCTCGACTGCACCTGCACCATCAACCGGTGGCCAGCGGGGATGACATGGTTCACGCCGGGCAGCAGGAAACGGTAATGCTCGGCCTTGCCGGGGGTGAGCGGCTCCGGCTTTTCGAAGCTCTTCACATAGCGGCCGCGGAATATCTCCATGCCGATGCCCAGCTGCAGCCCGGCCAGATCGGGCTGGGCGCTGTTTTCCTCAGGGAAAACGTCGATCAGCTTCACCACCCAATCACTGTCGGTCCCCGACGTGCTGGCAAAGAGATTGGCTTGCGGTTGGCCGTGGATCTGCAGCGGCGCCTTCAGCGGCTGCGAGACATAGGTGACCACGTCGGGCCGCACGCTGGCATGGCGCTGGTCGCTGACCAGCCAGGTCGTCCACACCGAGCGGTCGCGCACATTGCCCGGCACCGGCACGAACGGCACCGGGTGCGCCGGATCGGAAACATAGTCATCATGTGCGGCCTTCGCCGCCGGCGCGTTCAGCGACAGGCTGAAGCGGTCGTCGAGGTAGAGATTGACCGTCTCCCCGGCCGGGAAGCGGTCGTGCCGCTCCCAGCGGTCGGCCCCGACCGCATAGGTGAACACCGGCGGCGCGTCGAAAGCCGGGGCGCCGGTCTTCAGATGGGCATCGAGGAAGGGCTTCATCACCCTATTGCGGAACTGCAGGCCGGTATCGCCGGCAAACTTCAGCACGCCAAGCGCCGAGCCGTCATAATTGACGCCCGAGTGCCGCCACGGCCCGATCACCAGGCTGAGCATGTTGTTGCCCGTGTCCTTCGGCTCCAGTGCGCGATAGACGGCTGGCGCGCCATAACTGTCTTCCTGATCCCACTGGCCCACCACCAGCATGGTCGGCACCGTCAGCGGGCGGGCGCCCAGGATCTTGTCGAGCGCCTGGCCCTGCCACCAGCTGTCGTATGATGGATGCTCCATCAGTTTCTTCACGCCCGGCAGCTGATCAAGGCCATAGCGGGCGATATAACCGCCCACCGAGCCGGCGCTGAGGAACTCGCCATAGGTGTCGCGCCGGCCCGTGGCGACCGGATCGCCATCGCCTTTCGTGGCCGTCTGCGCGGTGAAATAATCCAGCATGGTCTGGCGGAAGGCGCCGTTGTGGAACCAGTCATCCCCCATCCAGCCATCGACCATGGGGGACATCGGCACCGCGGCCTTCAGCGCCGGGTGCGGATCGACCAGCGCCATCAGGCTGGTGAAACCCGGATAGGACGAGCCGGTGATGCCGACCCGGCCATTGGTTTCGGGCACATTCTTCACCAGCCAGTCGATCGTGTCCCAGGCATCGGTGCTGTGATCGGTCGCCGTCGCGTTCAACGGGCCCCTGAGCGGCCGGGTGATGACATAGTCGCCTTCCGATTTGTTGCGGCCGCGCACGTCCTGATAGACGCGGATATAGCCATCGGTGACCAGCTCGGCATCGCTGACCGGCAGGATCTCGGTGATCTGCTGGCTGGGGTTGCGCGATGTCGTCTTGGCGGCGTTGTAGACGGTGCGGGTGAGCAGGATCGGGCCGTTCGTGGTGCCCTTTTTCATGACGATGACGGTGTAGAGCTTCACCCCGTCGCGCATCGGGATCATCACTTCGCGGCGGATATAATCGGCCGCCGGGGTGACCGCGTTGAACGGCGCGCCGATGTCGGGCGCCATGGTCGGCGTCTGGGCGGCGGCGCTGGTGGCCAGGGCCAAGGCAAGTGCGAGCGTTCTGATCATGTCCCCTCCGTTTCGCCTGTCATGGCGCGCCGCTGGCGGCTCGGCAAGTCGGTTGGCGAGATTGCGGCGATGGCGTATCGAAGGCGCGAGACGCCAAGACGAGGTTGACCCATGCGCACCGCTGCCGCCATCCTGTTGCTGATCGCCGCCCCCGCCGCGGCGGCCGACAAGCCGAAAGAGGCGCCGCCGGCTGTGGTGCAGAAACTGCTCGATTGTCGTGCGCTCACTGACTCTGCGGCGCGGCTGGCCTGCCTCGATGCCGGGGTGGCGGCGCTGGCCGGCGCCGTCGAAAGCCGTGACGTGCTGGTCGCCGATCGCGAGCAGGTGAAGAAGGCGCGGCGCAGCCTGTTCGGCCTCACCCTGCCCAGCTTCAACCTGTTCGGATCGGACAAGGAAGCCGCCGACAAGGGCGAGAAGAAGGACGAGCGCGGCGCCCTGACCGAGATCGAAGGGACCATCACCGCCGCCCGCCCGTCACGCACCGCCGGCTGGCGCTTCACGCTCGACGATGGCAGCACCTGGCTGCAGACCGACAATGAAAGCTTCCGCCACGATCCCAAGCCGGGAATGACGGTGCGCATCCGCAAGGCGGCGCTGGGCAGTTATTTCGCCAATGTCGCGGGCCAGAGCGCGGTGCGCGTGAAGCGCATCGTGGAATGAGCGGGGCGCCATTTCAGAAATCGCGGAACCACCCCGTGATGGCATAGCGGCCAATCGGCGCGAACTGGGCGACGACGCCGACATTGTGCTGCAGCGGCACGGTGAACAGGTTGAGGCAGTTGAAGCGCGGTTTCAGGCCGGCGACGATGTCGCCGCGCGCATCGAGAATGTTGAGATAGCCGCCCCAGTCCGCCCGCCAATCCTTGGTGAGGTTGAGCACATAGGCGAGGCGGCGGCCCTCCTTCTCCACGTGGTCGTCATGTTCGGTGAGGAAATGGCCGGGGCCATAGAGGGTGGCCTGGGCATCGGCGACGGTGAGGCCGGGGATGCCGGACACCGCGCGGGCAAAGTCCAGCGCCTCGGGCCCGTTGATCTCCTCGAACAGCTGATAAAGCGGGTGGCCGGGATGCCATTGTTCGCGCGCGGCTTCGGCCAGCGGATATTGGCCATAGAGGAAGGCGAAATAGCCGGCGCGCGCGGCCGCGGCGGCGCCATTGCCCATCGCCGCCTTCTGCTGCGGGCTCAGCTGGCGCAACTGGTCCTGCCGCAGGCGCTGGCCATGCGGCGCACCCTCGCCGGCCCAGGCCAGGCCGAACGGCGTCGCTTCGCGCAGGATCGACCACAGGGTTTCCGCCGCATCTGGCAGCAGCACATCTTCGACCTGCACGAAGCGATCGCGGGCCAGTGCGGCGCGCACCGCGGCGCGGTCGATGGCCGGATTGAGGGCAAACAGCTGCGGCGCGTCGCTCAACGGCCGGCTTCTGGCGTCTTGACGGGCATCGGGGGCACCAGCTTCTCCGGATCGACCTTGATGCCGTTCCAGGTCAGGCCCCAGTGCAGGTGCGGCCCGGTCGAGCGGCCGGTGCTGCCGATGCGGCCAACGGGGTCACCCTGGGCCAGGATGTCACCCACCTTCACGTCGATTTTCGACAAATGCATCATCACCGAGAACAGCCCGCGGCCGTGATCGATGATCACCAGATTGCCTTCCAGCGCGAACGGCCCGGTGGCCAACCGCACCACGCCCGGCACCGGCGCGGTCACCGGCGCGCCACTGGGCGCGGCAATGTCCATGCCGCCGTGATAGCTCGCCGGCACGTCGCCATAGACGCGCTGCGAGCCGAAATGGGTGGAGATGCGCCCCGTCGCCGGCCACTGCCACGCCGCGCGCCAGAACGGCCAGGGTGAGACGTCGGCGCGGGCGGCCTTGACCTGGGCGATCTCGGCTTCGCGCCGGGCTTCATATTCGAGGTTGCGCGGTGCGTTGGGGTCGGCCGGTGGGTTGAGGCGCGCCGGCAGGCGATCAATATCCCATTCGCGCGCCGCCACCGTGATCAGGCGATGGGCGCTGCGTCCGTCCTTCGTGATCCAGTCCAGCCGCCGGGTGCCGGTGAAATCGCGATCGACGCCGAGCATGTAGCGGCCATCGGCATCGATGTGCAGCGGTTGGTCATCGAGGCGCAGATCATGGCTGCCGGCGGGCAGGGCGGCCATCAGCAACTCGCCCTGCACGGCGGTGATCGTCGGTTCAACCAGCGGCAAGGGGGCGGCCGCACCGGTGATGGCGGCGGTTGCCACCAACAACGGCAAGGCCAGGTACCGCATCACGCCGGGAACTGGCCCTTGGCGCGCATTTCGGCATAGCGCCGGCTGGCGATGTCGGCGCTGGCATAGGCCTCCTGCAACTCGTGGCTCCAGTAACGCAGGGCCGCCAGGTTGATGCGCTGGCCGGTGACGGCGCACAGCACATGGTCGCCGGCTTCGAGGATGCGGTAGCTGCCCGATTCATAGAGCAGGCGGGCCGGTCGGCCGAAACGATCGAGCATCAGAACAGACTCCCCTGCGGTGAGGCGGGTTTGGTGAACACCGGCGTTTCGCCATCGGCGAAGCGGATCGTCAAGCTTGGCTTTGCGGCAGCGGCGCTGGCCGAAGCCACGAGATGGCCATCGGGCCCGGTGACGATGGCATAGCCGCGGCCCAGCACGGCGAGCGGACTGAGGCTGGCGAGCATGCGATCCGCCTGTGCCAGCCGGGTGGCGGCTGTGGCCAGCCGCTGCTCGATCAAGAACGGGCGCAGCGTGGCACCGACGCGGGCGAGTTTCTGCGTGTCGAGGTTGAGCGGCCGCGCCAGCGCCGGGGCCAGCCGCGCCGACGCATTGGCCAGCCGTTCGGCGCTGCGCTCGGCGCGGG
>NZ_WNJP01000085.1 GCF_009733735.1 Sandarakinorhabdus oryzae
GCCGGTGGGCGGCGTGGCGGCGGCGGTTGCGCGTGCCCGCGCGGCTGCACCGGGCTGGGCGCGCACGCCGCTCGATCAGCGCATCGCCCTTTGCCGCGCCTTCAAGGCGGCGGTGGACGCCGAAGCCGACGCCTTTGCGCGCCTGATCGCGCGCGAGACCGGCAAGCCGCTGTGGGAAACCCGCACCGAAGTCGCCAGCGTGGCGGCCAAGGTGGAGATTTCGATCCAGGCGCAGGCCGAGCGCGCCGGCGAGAAGGGCGGTGAAGCCGGCGGCGTGAAGCAGTTGCTGCGCCACAAGCCACACGGCGTGCTGGCGGTGCTCGGGCCCTATAATTTCCCAGCCCACCTGCCCAATGGCCATATCGTGCCGGCACTGCTCGCCGGCAATGTGATCGTCTTCAAGCCGTCGGAACAAACGCCGGCGGTGGCCGAGATGATGGCCAGCCTGTGGGCGAAGGCCGGCCTGCCGGAAGGTGTGCTGAACCTCGTCCACGGCGGCGGCGACGTGGGCCGCGAACTGGCCGGCGCCGAGATTGACGGGCTGCTGTTCACCGGCTCGGCGCACGTTGGCGCGGCGCTGGCGCGGCAGTTTGCGGAGACGCCGCACCGCATCCTGGCGCTGGAAATGGGCGGCAACAATCCGCTGGTGGCCTGGGATGTTGACGATATCGACGCGGCGGCGGCCACTGTGGTGCAATCGGCTTTCCTGTCGGCCGGCCAGCGCTGCACCAACGCGCGCCGGCTGATCCTGAAGGATGGCGACGACCGGCTGGTCGAGGCGGTGCTGGCGCTGGCGGACCGGCTGATCGTTGGCGGTCCGTTTGATGAGCCGCAGCCGTTCATGGGGCCGGTGATTTCCAACGCTGCCGCCGATAGACTGGAGCGCGGCTGGGCACAGCTGCAGGCGGCCGGTGGCAAGCTGCTGCGCCCGTTGCTGCGCGTGGCAGCCGACCGGCCGTTCCTCTCCCCAGCCGTGATCGACATGTCCGGCCATGCGCCGTCCGACGATGAATTGTTCGGCCCCGTGCTGCAGATCGTGCGCGTGCCCGATTGGGATGCGGCCATTGCCGCCGCCAACGCCACGCGCTTTGGCCTGGCAGCGGGCCTGATCGGCGGCGATGCGGCGCGCTTCGATGATTTCTGGGCGCGGTCGCGCGCCGGCATTGTCAACTGGAACCGGCCGACCAACGGTGCGTCCTCCGCCGCGCCGTTCGGCGGCATCGGGGCGAGCGGCAACCACCGGCCCAGCGCCTATTACGCCGCCGATTATTGCGCTTTCCCGGTGGCAACGCTCGCCACCGATACGCTGGCCGGCAGCATCACCACGGGCCTTCGTTCATGATCCGCGAGATCAACTTCGATGGCCTGATCGGGCCGAGCCACAATTATGCGGCACTATCGCTGGGGAACCTCGCCAGCGCGAAGCATGGCGGGGCCACGTCACGCCCGCGCGCGGCGGCGTTGCAGGGCATCGCCAAGATGCGCTTCGTGATGGGAATGGGGCTCACCCAGGGCTTCCTGCTGCCGCTGGATCGGCCGAATGTGGGCTTCCTGCGCGCCATGGGGTTCTCTGGCACCGACGAACAGGTGATCGCCCGCGCCGCCGCCGAAGACCCGCGCCTGTTTGCGACTGCGGCCTCGGCCAGCAGTATGTGGACGGCCAACGCCGCCACCGTCTCGCCGGCGCCCGACACGGCGGACGGTCGCTGCCACATCAGCGCCGCCAACCTGTCGCGCATGGCCCATCGCAGCATCGAGCATCCCGAAACCCACGCGCAGCTGTCCATCGCCTTTGCCGATCCGGCCTTCGCGGTGCATTCGGCGCTGCCGGCCGCGTTTGGCGATGAGGGCGCCGCCAATTTCATGCGGCTGTGCGCCAGCCATGATGCGCCAGGCCTCGAAATCTTTGTTTATGGCGAGGAAGGGGGCCGCTTCCCTGCCCGCCAGAACCGCCGCGCCTCCGAAGCCATCGCGCGTCGCCACGGCGTTTCGAACGCGCTGTTCGTGGCGCAGAGCCAGACCGCCATCGATGCTGGCGCCTTCCACAATGACGTGGTGGCGGTGGCCAATGGCAATGTGCTGTTCGCCCACGAGCAGGCCTTTGCCGATGCCGCAGCCCTGAAAGCCGACATCGCGCGGCTGATGCCCGACGCCATCTATGTCGAGGTGCCGGCCAACGCGGTCAGTCTTGAGGACTCAATCAAGTCCTACCTGTTCAACAGCCAATTGCTCACCCTGCCCGATGGCAGCATGGCGCTGGTGCTGCCCAAGGAAGCCGAGGAAACGCCGAGCGTGAAGGCGTATCTCGCGGCGCTGGTGGCGGGGAACGGCCCGATCCGCGCGGCGCATTTCGTCGATGTGCGCGAATCCATGCAGAACGGCGGCGGCCCGGCGTGTCTGCGGCTGCGGGTGGTCGCCGATCCGGCGCGGGTCGATGCCCGTTTCCTGCTCGATGTTGCCAAGGCTGACCGGCTGGAGCGGCTGGTCGAGCGCTGGTGGCCGGAAGCCATTGGCGCAGCCGACATGACCAACCCGGACCTGTGGCGCGATGTGAAGGCGGCGCGGGCGGCCCTGCTGGCGGAGGTTGTCGTCAGCCTTTGAGGCCGGCGATGGCGAGCAGTTCGGCGATGAAGCCGGCATCATCGCGGCCGCGCAACACGCCGCCGCCGTGCAGCGCCAGGCCGCCGTGGACCAGCATCCAGTAGCGCATCACTTGGCGGCGACCAGTGTCGGCATCGCTCGCACCAGGCGCCAGCACGGCCAGCGCCACGCCAATCAGAAAATCAGCGGCGGCGCGCAGATCAGGGTTGCGCTCAAAGGCCGAATAAGGCTGGGCCATCATCAGCTGATAGAGGCGAGGCCGGGCCAGGGCGAAGCGGGCATAGGCGGTGATGAAGGCGGCGACGCTGTCGGCATCGGCCGTCGCCGCTGCCAGCTGACGGAAGCCGGCTGCGGCCAGCTGGGCGAGCAGCCCGGCGCGATCACCGAAATGATTATAGAGCGCCCGGTGCGCGACACCAAGCTGTCCGGCCAGCTGGCGCATGCTGAAATCCGGGTCCGTCTCGATCATCCGCTCGGCCTCGGCCAAGGCGGCGGCCTTCAGATCACCGTGATGATAGGCCTCACGCGGCATGGGCCGGCTGCGAGACATGCCAGGTCACCTGCATGGCGGCGACGTCGCGGCCGCTGTCGTCGCTCATGCTGACGTCGACCGCAAAGCTCACCTTGCCGTCGGCGTCGAGCCGTTCGAGCAGCGCGTCGGCCGGGGTGTCGCAGCGTGCGGTGGCAGTGATGCGACCACGGGCAATGCGGGCATAGCGGATGCCGGCATCGGCGGTGACCGGCCGCACCTGGCCGAGGCGGGCGGCGAACAGGCCGACCATGGCGGCGCCCGAAGCGGCCTCGCCAAGCGTGAACAGCGCGCCTGCGTGCTGGCTGCCGATATGGTTGATGCTGGTGGGGCTTTGCTCCAGCGCCGCCTCGGCCGTGCCGGTGCCAATCGACAAGATGGCAACACCGGTGTGGCTGGCAAAGGGCACGCTGCGGTTCAGCTGGTCACGAATCAGGTCGAGCATGGGGGATCTCCGATGTATCCACTGGATACATATGCGGGAAGCATGATGAAGGCAAGGCCTGCAGTGTGGGTGAGATCTGGCTGCGGCGAGCGGATTTGGCGCGCGCGTCAGCGGAACGGCGGCTCGTCAAACGCGCGCAATTTCCGCGAATGCAGCGCCGGCCCCTCATCGCGCAGAATCATCATGGCTTCGATGCCGACCTGCAGATGCTCCGAAATCGCGCCTTCATAGAAACGATTGGCCTGGCCGGGCAGCTTGATCTCGCCGTGCAGCGGCTTGTCGGAAACGCACAGGAAGGTGCCGTACGGCACGCGGAAGCGGTAGCCTTGGGCGGCGATGGTGGCGGATTCCATGTCGATGGCCACCGCGCGGCTCTGGTTGAAGCGCAGCGAGCTTTGCGAATAGCGCAGTTCCCAGTTGCGATCGTCCGTCGTGACCACGGTGCCGGTGCGCAAACGGGGCTTCAGCGCGTCGCCGGTCATGCCGGTCACCTTCTCGGTGGCCTGGCTCAGGGCCTTTTGCACTTCGGAAAGCGCCGGGATCGGGATTTCCGGCGGCAGCACATCGTCCATCACGTGATCATCGCGCAAATAGGCGTGGGCCAGCACATAATCGCCGATGGCCTGGCTTGGGCGCAGGCCGCCGCAGTGGCCGATCATCAGCCAGGCTTCGGGGCGCAGCACGGCAAGGTGATCGCAGATCGTCTTGGCGTTGGCCGGGCCGACCCCGATGTTGACCAACGTGATGCCCTTGCCGCCCGGCGCCACCAGGTGCCAGGCCGGCATCTGGTTCTTGCGCCAGGCGAAATCGGCGGCGGCCATGTCGGCATCCGGGTTGGCCGCGGTGATGTCCAGCCCGCCGGGGCAGGCCAGCCGCTTATAGCCCCCACGCCCCTCTGGCCCCAACTGACGGCAGGCCCAGCGCACGAATTCATCGACATAGCGGTGATAGTTGGTGAGCAGGATATAATGCTGGAAATCCTCCGGCGCGGTGCCGGTGTAGTGCTTCAACCGCGCGAGGCTGAAATCGGTGCGCGGGCCGTCGAACAGGGCGAGCGGGCGGGTCTCGGCGCGGGCATCGTCCCACAGGCCGTCGGCCAGCTCGTCGCCGATCTGCTGCAGTTCGGTGGTCGGGAAATGCCGGGCCAGTTCGGCGGCGGCCACAGTTTCCAGCTTCAGCTCGGTCGCGCCGTCGAGCACATAGGGATAGGGGATCTCCACTTCGGAACGGCCGACGGTTACGGCCACGTCGTAATCCGCCATCAGCAGGCCCAATTGCTCTTCGAGATAGGCGCGGTACATGGCCGGGCGGGTGATGGTGGTGGCGTAGGAGCCAGGGCGATTGAGCCGGGCAAAGGCGCGGATCGGCCGCAGCGCCCGGCGCTCACCGGAAAATTCCAGGCGCAGTTCCGGATAGGCCCAGTCGCCGCGCACCCGGCTGGAGCCATCGGGGGCAACGCCATCGTTGATGAAGCTTTTGAGTGCATCGCGCAGGGCGGCGACGGACTGGGTGTGGATGTCGATCAGCTGATCGACGATGGTGGCGGGGGCAAGATTCATCGCCTGCCAATGCCACGAATTGCGTTACGGTTTCCACCCCCGTAGAGACGCGGCATGAGCCAGTTTGATCTCACCGACGACCAGAAGGCCATTCAGGAGGTGGCGCGGCGCTTCACGGCCGAGGCCATCACCCCCCACGCCGCGCGCTGGGATGAAGCGCATCATTACCCGAAGGACGTGGTGCAGGCCGCCGCCGCCCTGGGCTTTGGCGCCATCTATGTGAGCGAGGCCGCGGGCGGCATCGGGCTGGGCCGATTGGAAGCCGCGCTGATCATGGAGGCGATGGCGCACGGCTGCCCGTCGACCAGTGCCTTCATCTCCATCCACAACATGGCGGCGTGGATGATCGATTGTTTCGGCAGCGACGGGGTGAAGGCGAAATATCTGCCGGGTCTCGTTTCGATGGACCAGATCGCCAGTTACTGCCTGACCGAGCCGGGTTCGGGTTCGGACGCGGCGGCGCTGAAGACGCGGGCGGTCAGGGAAGGCGATCATTATGTGGTGACCGGATCAAAGGCGTTCATCTCCGGCGGCGGCGTCAATGATCTCTATGTCACCATGGTGCGCACCGGAGGTGACGGGCCGAAGGGCATCAGCTGCCTGGTCATCGAGAAGGACATGGCGGGCGTCTCCTTTGGCGCGCAGGAGCGCAAGATGGGCTGGCGCTCGCAGCCGACGGCGCAGGTGAATTTCGATGGCGTGCGCGTGCCGGTGGAAAATCTGGTCGGCGAGGAAGGCCAGGGTTTTGCCATCGCCATGGCCGGGCTGGACGGCGGGCGGCTCAACATCGGCGCGTGCAGCCTGGGTGGCGGCCAGCGTGCGCTGGATGAGGCGATTGCCTATACGCGCCAGCGCCAGCAGTTCGGGCGCGCGATTGCCGATTTCCAGGCCACCCAGTTCAAGCTGGCCGACATGGCAACCGATCTCGCGGCGGCGCGGGCGCTGCTCTACCAGGCCGCGGTGAAGGTGACCGAGGGCGCGCATGACAAGACGATGTTTGCCGCCATGGCCAAGCGCTTTGCCACCGATGCCGGGATGTCGATCGTCGATCGCGGCCTGCAGCTGTTTGGCGGCTATGGCTATCTGATGGATTTCCCGATGGAAAAACTGTTCCGCGATCTGCGCGTGCATCAGATCCTGGAAGGCACCAACGAGATCATGCGCGTCATCACCGCGCGTGAATTGATGCGGCATTCGAACTGAGGCCAAACTGTAAGCCGTGGTTTACAGGCCGGCCAACCGCGCGGCCGGGATGTTGGCCAATGCATTGAAATATAAGCCTTAATTTTCAGAAACCTTATTGGCACGGCGTTTGCAAATTCATTCGCGCAGCGGCGGGCAATCGCTCCGCTGCATGACGCAATGAGGGCAAACGAATGACGTTTACGCATATCCTGGCTGGTGCCACTCTGGCGCTGCTGGCCGTTCCGGCTTCGGCCGCTTTCACACTCAACAACAGCCAGGGCGGGGACGGTTATGTGATCGTCAACAGCCCGTCGAGTTTTACCGTTTATGGTGGCAACGACAGCACCGGCAACAATATCACCAGCTATGGCACGGTGGCGACCATCGCCCAGCTGGTCAGTGGCTTGTGGAGCTATCGTTCGGATGACGTCGATGGCTCGGCCTATGACCCGGCCGGCTATTTCATCAACGGCGGCCTGTTCCAGCTGACGGTCGATCTGCCCAATCCGGCACTGCAGGGCGGCAGCTTCTCGTTCAGCGTCAATCCCGGCGACACCTATGGCTTTTACGTGCGGACCACGGATGGCCAGCTGGGCCGCGGCCAGATCACGGCCGACATCACGCCGGGCGGCGTGCCCGAACCGGCGAGCTGGGCGATGCTGATCGCCGGCTTTGGCCTGGTCGGCGCCGTTGCGCGCCAGCGCCGGACGGCCCGCGTCGCGGCCTGAACCAGCGCCTTCACCGGCATGACAAGGCCCCCGCGCAGCAGGCGCGGGGGCTTTTCTTTTCGGTGGGACACGGCAATGTGCCGGGCATGACCACATCACCCCGCTATCTGCCGGCCTTTGCCTGTCTCAATGCGCTGATCGCGCTCGCCTTCGGCACTTTTGCCGCGCACGGCGTGAAAGACCCGCAGGCACGCGACTGGATCATGACCGGCGTGATGTTCCAGCTGCCGCACGTGGCCGTGGTGTTCGGCCTGCTCGGCTGGCGCAATTCGCCTTGGGTGCATTCCGGCGCCTGGGCGGTGAGCGTGGGCAGCTTCATCTTCGCGATGGACCTGAACCTGCTCGCCATGGGCGCGCCCAAGTGGGTCGCGGCACTCGCCCCGGCCGGCGGCACCGCGATGATGTTCGGCTGGCTGTGGCTGGCGGTAATCGCCATTGCCGGGGACGCGTTGAAGCGGTTCGAGGGTTAAGCTCCCTTCCCGCACGCGGGAGGAGAGCAGAGGGCCTCAATCCCGGAAGCTGGGATCGATCCGGTCAAGCTTGCGCAGCAGTGCCGGCCAGGCCAGCATGTTGCCGACGATCTTCAGCCCGTCGCGGCCCTGGTTGGCGGCCTTTTCCGGCGTGCCCTGCGGCGGGTGGTTGATCAACTCCTGGCCGCCGGCCAACGCCAGGCACTGGGCCTCGCAGGCGCGTTCGAGGAAATACATCTTGATGAAGGCCTCGGCCACGGTGCTGCCCACGGTCAGCGTGCCGTGGTTCCTGAGGATCATCGCCGTCTTGGTCGCGCCCAGGTCTTCCACCAGCCGTTCGCGTTCGTCGAGGTCGGTCGCGACGCCTTCATAGTGATGGTAGGTCAGCTCGTCGCGGATCAGCATCGCGGTCTGGGTCAGCGGCATCAGCCCTTCGGCGTGGGCGGACACCGCCTGGCCGTGCGGCGTGTGCAGGTGGATGACGGCATGGGCATCCTCGCGCGCCATGTGGATGGCCGAATGGATGGTGAAGCCGGCCGGGTTGGTGAGATAGGGCGTTTCCATCACCGGATGGCCCTCGACGTCGATCTTGACGAGGCTCGACGCCGTGATCTCGTCGAACATCAGATTATAGGGGTTGATCAGGAAATGATGCTCCGGCCCCGGCACCCGCACGCTGAGGTGGGTGAAGATCAGATCGTCCCAGCCATAATGCGCGACCAGGCGATAGGCGGCGGCGAGATCGACGCGCAGTGCCCATTCCTCGGCCGAAACCTGGTCCTTCACACTTGGCGTCTTCAGTTGCGTGGCCATGGCGATTCCCTCCCCGTCCTTGCGGTCATATTGTCGTGCCGGCGCGTGCCCGTCCATAGGCACCGCTGCGGCAGGCGTCGGAACAGTATCGCACATTTTCCCAGTCGCGCGCCCATTTCTTCCGCCAGCTGAACGGGCGGCCACAGGCGGCGCAATCCTTGGCGGGCAGGTCGGCCTTTTTCTGCATTTTGGGCATGGCGAGGAAGCACCTTCAAACTGTCACGAATCCGGGCTTAATGGCGCGCAGAGATAAAGGGGAATCAGCCATGCGTCCTGCCATCGATCGTCGCGCCTTCCTGGCGGCCAGTTCGGCCGGCCTGTTGCTGCCGGTGCGGCCGGCGCTGGCCCGGCTGTGGCCGATCAGCGGTTTCACCCACGGCGTCGCCTCCAGCTACGGCGCCGGCGATGCAGTGATCCTGTGGACGCGCTATGCCAGCGTGACGGGCTCGGCGACGCCGGTAAAGCTGGAGGTGGCCGAGGATGACGGCTTCAGCCGGGTGATCGCCCGCGCCGAGGCGGTGACCGGGCCGGAGAGCTGGGGCACGGTGCAGCTGCCGGTGACCGGTCTGCCGGCGGGCAAGTGGCTCTGGTATCGCTTCACCGCGCCTGATGGCACGCAATCGCCGATTGGCCGCACCAAGACGCTGCCGCAGGGCCGGCTCGATGCGCTGAAGCTGGGGGTGTTCTCCTGCTCCAACCGGCCGTTCGGTTATTTCAATGCCTATGCCCATGCCGCGGCGCGCGATGATCTCGATGCGGTCATCCACCTCGGCGACTATTTCTATGAATACAAGCTCGGCACTTATCCTGACGCGCCGATGCCGGGCCGCGAGATCTTGCCGGTCGATGAGCTGCTGATGATCGATGATTATCGCCAGCGTTATGCCAGCTATCGCACCGATCCTGCCTTGCAGGCCCTGCACGCGCGCTATCCGATGATCGCCATCTGGGACGATCATGAATTCGCCAACGACAGCTGGAAGGGCGGCGCCGAAAATCACCAGCCCGATGAGGGCGTGTGGGAATTGCGCAAGGCCGCGGCGCGGAAAGCCCACCACGAATGGCTGATGTCGCCCGAGGTGCCGTGGCAGCGCCATGATTTCGGCAATCTGGTTTCGGTGATCACGCTCGACACCCGCATCAGCGGCCGCGACCACCAGCTCAACCTGGCCGCCGCGCTGAAAGGTGGCGCCGAGGGGTTGAAGGCCTTCCAGTCCGGCGAATGGCAGAACCCGGCGCGCACGCTGCTTGGTGGCGAGCAGGAGGCCTGGTTCGCCGGCGAGATCGCTGCAGCCGTGAAGGCCGGCCAGCGCTGGCAGCTGATCGCGCAGCAGCTGGTGATGGGCGACATCATGACGCCCAAGGACGCGCTGTCGTGGCTGGCGCCCAATGCCGATGCGCGCGCCCAGGGCTATGTGAAGGGTGGCATCGCCGCGGCGCAAGCCGGCATTCCCGGCGCGCAGGACATGTGGTCAGGCTATCCGCAGGCGCGTCGGCGGCTGCTCAAAGCCATGGCCGATGCCGGCGCCGATCCGATCGTGATTTCGGGGGACAGCCACAATGCCTGGGCCTTCAACCACAGCCTGGACGGCAAGCCGGTCGCGGCTGAATTTGCCGGCCAATCGGTGACCTCGCCGGGTTATGAATGGGCCTTGGCCGCTGATCCGGCGGTGATCCGCGCCGGTGTGATCCAGAGCTCGCCGGGCCTCCAGTGGTGCGACACCAGCCGGCGCGGCTATCTCACCCTGTCGTTCAGCCCCAATGAAACGCGCTGCGACTGGGTGTTCATGGAGACGATCAAGGCCGCGTCCACCGCCACCAGCACCGGCCAGGCCGCCGTGGTGAAGCGCGGCAAACGGAAGCTGACGCTGGCCTGACAAGGCGTTAGGGTGCGCGCGTGAAGTCCGCGCTGGCCCTTCTTGCCCTGTTGATTGCTGCTCCGGCGGCGGCCGTGCAGTGTGACGCGATCTGGCGCGATGGCCCGCGCGGGCGCGATCTGCCGGTGCGCATCGATCTGCCCGACGGCAAGGCAAAGCTGCCGGCCGTGATCTGGTCACCGGGCCTGGGCGGCATACGCAGCAACGCGTCGCGCTGGGTGGCGGCGTGGAATGCGGCCGGCATCGCCGTCGTCCGGCTCGAACATCCCGGCAGTGATGCCGCCGTCTATCGCGGTGCCGCCACCCCGGCCGAGCGCGAGGCCCGGGTGCGGGCCGGCATCGCGCCGGAACAATTGCTGGCGCGTGTCGCCGATGTCGGCTTCGTCGCTGACGAACTGGCGCGGCGGCCACGCGAGGGCGCGTGTGACCTGACCCGGATCGACGAGGACCGGCTGGCGCTGGCCGGGCACAGCATGGGGGCCTGGGTGGTGCAGGCCATGGCCGGCCAGCATCCCGATGGCGAGCATCCGCTGCTGATCGATCGCCGTTTCCGCGCCTTCATCGCGATGAGCAGCACCGGTCCGACCGATGCGGTGGCAGCGCGGGCGCAGTTCGGCGGCATCGGCCGGCCCCTGCTGGTGATCACCGGCAGTCGCGATGGTGTGCCGGCCAACGCCTCACCCGAAGCGATTGCCGACACGCGCGCCAGGCGGCTCAGCCTGTTCGTCGGCGCGTCGGCCGATGGCCGCAAGGCGCTGGCCGATTTCGATGGCGCCGATCACCTGCTGTTTGCCGGCGACACGCGGAAATTGCCGGCCGATACCCAGATCCAGACCCGCGTCGCCGCGATCACCACCCTTTGGTGGCGCCAGTGGCTGCTCGGCGATGCCCGCGCCGGCAAGGCGCTGGCCAAACCGCCGCTGGCAAAGGCGGATCAGTGGGTGCGCAAGTAGCGGTTCAGCCGGCCAATTGTTCGGCCAGGAACGCCTCGACCTCGGCCAGTTCGACATCGCGCGACACGAAGCTCTGGCCGATGCTGCGGGCGAGGATGAAGGCGAGGCGGCCGGCGGCCATCTTCTTGTCCTGCTTCATATGCTCAACCAACCGCGCGGCCGTGCAATCGAGGCCCAGTGCCGCCGGCTCGATGGTGAAGCCGAGCCCGCTGAGATGGGCTGCGACCCGCTGCGCATCGGCCTGCGGGCACAGGCCCAGGCGGGCGGACAGGCGGAACGCCTGCACCATGCCGAGCGCCACCGCCTCGCCGTGCAGCAATCGGCTGGAGAAGCCGGTTTCAGCCTCGAAGGCGTGGCCAAAGGTGTGGCCCAGATTCAGGAGCGCGCGGATGTCGCCGGTCTCGCGCTCGTCGGCGGCGACGACGGCGGCCTTGGCGCGGCAGCTGTGGGCGATGGCGTGGATCTGCGCGGCCGCATCGCCGTCCAGCACGGCGGCGCCATTCGCCTCGCACCAGGCGAAGAAATCGGCATCATTGATCAGGCCGTATTTCACCACCTCGGCATAGCCGGCCATCACTTCACGGCGCGGCAGGGTGGCGAGCACGGCGGGATCGATCAGCACGGCGACCGGCTGGTGGAAGGCGCCGACGAGATTCTTGCCGGCGTGCGCATTGATCGCGGTCTTGCCGCCCACCGATGAATCGACCTGACTGAGCAAGGTGGTCGGCACCTGCACGAAGCGGCAGCCGCGGCGCAGGATCGAGCAGGCAAAGCCGACGAGATCGCCGATCACGCCGCCGCCCAGCGCGACGACCGCATCGCTGCGTTCGACACCGAGCTCGAGCAGGCGTTCGACGACCAGTTGCAGATGCGCCCAGTCCTTTGTTGCCTCGCCGGCCGGCAGCACGACCGGCTCGATGCGGATGCCGGGCAGGCCGGCGGCCAGCGTGTCGAGGTGCAGGGCCGCCACGGTCGCGTCGGTCACCACCACCAGGCGGCCACCGCGCGCGAACGGCTCCAGCACCGGGGCGGC
>NZ_WNJP01000086.1 GCF_009733735.1 Sandarakinorhabdus oryzae
TGGCCACCCCCAGCGGGGCCGCCGCCGCCACCACCAGACGGCGGCGGTGGTGGTGGTGGCGGTGCCGCGCCCTGGGTTCCGCCTTGGGCCGCGGCCAGCGGCGAGGGACGGAAAACGGTCTTCTCACCGCTCATCGCTGGGTCCTCCTCACGCACCACAATTCCATGTTCAGATCAGGCCAGTCGCCGGCGATGTAGAGGCCCAGCGCCGGGGCGGTGGCGAAATCCTTCCAGTCAGGGTGGCTGCGGTCCAGTTCGAAATAGACATAGCCGGCCATGGCGCGGATCTGCGACGGCGGCGCGGCGACCGCCGACAGCGGGACGCCCGGCAGTGCGGCCTGCACCAGCTGCTGCATCTTGTTGACCGCGCCGATCTTGGTCACCGACGGCAGCGAGCGCCGCACATCCTCTGCCGGCCGGCGGGTGGACACGGCCAGGTAGAAGCGACCCTGATCGTACAGCCCGCGATCGGTGATCGTCGAGACATAGGCGCCGGGCTGCAGCAGCTTCAGTTCCAGCTGCACCGCCGAGCGGCTGAACTCGGTCGAGAGACCCGCCCGCAGCGCATCGACCACCGGCTTGAAGCACATCTCCAGGTCTTCATGGTCATAGGTCGGGAAATCGCCAGGGCGGCGATCGGCACGGGTGAAGGTGGCGAGTTCGCCGGCAAAAGCGACGAAGCAAGTGAACAGACGTTCCGGGTGCACGCGGTCCAGTCGCTGCAGATGCTTCAGTTCCGGCTGCCAGCGGTTGAGCAGTTGCAGCAGCAGATAGGCCGCAAACGTCTCGCTGCCGCCATCGGCGCCTTCGACGGCGCGCATCGACAGTTCGTCCTGCCGCTGTTCCAGCCGGCCGAGGATGTCGATCAGGAAGCCGGCCAGGGTCGGCGAGGCACGAATGTCGAGCACGGGCGGGATGTAATTTTCGTCCCACACGATCTTGCGGCCTGTGCGTTCGCGGATGCGGGCGATGCCGATCTTGGTACGGCCGGCCAGATCGGCCTCCTCGATGCCAAAGTGCAGATTGGGCAGCGCCACCTCCACCCGCTCGACATTGCGATCGGGGTCGGCGGAATCAACGATGTCGCGCTCGGCAATCAGATAGCGGGTGACATTGGCCTCGGCACTGTCAGGCCTTGTGAACAGCACGGCGCCGTCCTGCCGGGCTGGCAGCGTGAGATAGACGATCTCGCCGCGCACCTGGTCGTTCACATCAAACGGCGGCGGCGGCGGCAGGTCACCGGGCACAGCGATCACTTCGCCATCGGGCATCACCGCGACCAGCCGCTTGACGCCAACCTGCGCGCCGGACGCCAGGTCTTCATCCAGCGTCAGCTCGACGATCCCCCAGGGATGTGCCAGCGCGCCAGACAGGCGCGCGTTGAGCGCCGCGCTGGCCCCGTCGCCGGCCAACTGCAAATGCTGCGGCCGCAGGAACAGCCCTTCAGACCAGACTGGATTGGTCACGTCACTCACCCCCCGCCGGCCGTTTTGCCGGTGTCGATGGTTGGCCCGCTCCCGGCCCAAATGCAAGGTCGCGCAGCACCATCAGCCGATCACATAATTGTCGAGGAAACTGTCATCCTCCATCGACACCCGCGATCGCCAGTCGGTGGCATATTGCGAATATTGCAGGCCAGCCCGCCCAGCGGCGGAATATTTCGGCGTGTCATCAAGATAGGCCTTGAACCAGCGCTTGGCGACCTTCTTGGCAAAGCTCTTCACCAGCGCCTTCACCGATTGCTTTGGCACCGAAGACACCGCCGAACTGTACAGATCGAACAGCATCCCGGCCTTCTCGCTGGCATCGACGGCGATCAGCAGGCAGCGCTGGATGAAGGCGCGATCCCGCAAGGTGATCGCGCTCACCGGTGGCGCCCGGCTGAACAGGTCGTTGGCGACCAGCACCGTCTCCTCCTCGCTCAGCAGGATCTGTTCCTTGGTGAAATACAGATCCGGATAGAGATCCTTGCCCATGCGTCCCTCCCCCCAGGGTCGCGGCGAAGCGGCTCAGGCCGCCGCCACGAAGTCATAATGCAGCTTGTCGTCCGGCGCGGTCACTTCGATGCGCTCCACGGTCACCCCATCGGCCATCCGGCCGAGCAGTTCGGTGGAGAGTGTCGGCAGCATGTCGTTGGTCAGGATATTGTCGATCATGCGGCCGCCGCTGGCGATTTCGGTGCAGCGCGACACGATATGATCCACCACCGACTGGTCGTAGGTCATGGCGATCTTGTGGTTCTCCTTGATGCGCTTGACGATGCGGCCCAGCTGCAGCCGCACGATGCCGCCCAACATTTCCGGGCTGAGCGGGAAATAGGGCAGCACGATCAAGCGGCCGAGCAGCGCCGGCGGGAACACCTTCAGCAGTTCCGGGCGCAGCTGCTTGGCCAGTGTCTCCACGTCCGGCGCCGTTTCCGGGTCGGCGGTCAGGTCCATGATCATGTCGGTGCCGACGTTCGAGGTCAGCAGGATCAGCGTGTTCTTGAAATCGATGTAGCGGCCTTCGCTGTCGTCCATGTAGCCCTTGTCGAACACCTGGAAGAACATCTCGTGCACGTCGGGGTGGGCCTTTTCCACCTCGTCCAGCAGCACGATCGAATAGGGCCGGCGCCGCACCGCCTCGGTGAGCACGCCGCCCTGGCCATAGCCGACATAGCCGGCCGGCGCGCCCTTCAGCGTCGAGACGGTGTGGGCTTCCTGGAACTCGCTCATGTTGATGATGATCATGCTGTCATCGCCGGCATACATCAGCTCGGCCAGCGCGTGCGCCGTCTCGGTCTTGCCAACACCCGACGGGCCGCACAGCATGAACACGCCGACCGGCTTGTTCGGGTTGTCCAGCTTGGCGCGGCTGGTCTGGATGCGCTTGGTGATCGCCTCCATGGCATGATCCTGGCCAATCACCCGCTTCTTCAGGCTGTCGGCCATGGTCAGCACGCCAGCGATTTCGTTCTTGACCATGCGGCCCACTGGCACGCCGGTCCAGTCGCCGACCACGCTGGCCACCGCATTGGCATCCACCTGCGCAAACACCATCGGCGCATCGCCCTGGGCGGTTTCGACCTCGGCCATGGCGGCCTGCAGCGCGGCGTCATGCTCGGCGGTGTCCTCGCCTTTCTCGGCGGCTTCGGCCCGTGCGGTGCGGGCGGCGATCACGGCGCCAACAGCGGCCTTTTCCGCCTCCCACTTGGCGTTGATCTCATCAAGCGCAGCCCGGGCCTCCACCAGCGCCTCGTCCACCTCGTCGATGCGCTTGGGGCTGGCCATGCCGGCGCCGGCTTCGCGCACCGCGATTTCGCGCTCCACTTCCAGCAGTTCGACCCGGCGCAGGCGGTCTTCCACCGGGGCCGGGGTGGCGTGCTGGCTCACTGCGACGCGGGCGCAGGCGGTATCGAGCAGGCTCACCGCCTTGTCGGGCAGCTGGCGCGCCGGGATATAGCGCTGCGACAGCTTCACGGAGGCTTCCAGCGCTTCATCGAGCACATTGACCTGATGGTGCTTGACCATCGCATCGGCGACGGAGCGCAGCATGGCAATCGCCTTGTCGGTCTCCGGCTCGCCCACATTGACGGTCTGGAACCGGCGGGTGAGCGCCGGGTCCTTCTCGAAATATTGGCGATATTCGGCCCAGGTTGTGGCCGCGATGGTGCGCAGCTTGCCGCGGGCCAGCGCTGGCTTGAGCAGGTTGGCGGCATCGCCAGTGCCGGCCGAGCCGCCGGCGCCGATCAGCGTGTGGGCTTCATCGATGAACAGGATCACCGGGCTGGCGGCGGCCTCGACCTCGTCGATCACCTGGCGCAGGCGCTTTTCAAATTCGCCCTTCACCGACGCGCCAGCCTGCAGCAGGCCGATATCGAGACTCCGGAGCGTCACGTTCTTCAGCACTGGCGGCACGTCGCCATCAGCGATACGGCGGGCAAAGCCCTCGACCACCGCCGTCTTGCCGACCCCGGCCTCACCAGTGAGGATCGGGTTGTTCTGGCGGCGGCGCAGCAGGATGTCGACGACCTGGCGGATTTCGGCATCGCGGCCAACGATCTTGTCGATTTCGCCGCTGCGCGCCTTGGCAGTCAGGTCCACGCTGAACTTGGCCAGTGCCGAGCCTTCCTGGGCCGGTTCCAGCCCCGGTTCGCCATCGCTGGCACCGCCGCCGCCCGTGGTGGCCAGCCCGCCCGCCTCATTGGCCTCGCTGCTGGCGGCGGTGATGCTGGCAAAGCTGGCGGCCAGCTTGTCGGCATCGATCTTGCGATATTCGTTCGACACGCCGGTCAGCACGTTCTTCAGGTTCGGCGTTTTCAGCATGGCAAAGATCAGATGGCCGCCGCGCACCTTGCCAGCGTTGAACATCAGGCTGGCATAGAGCCAACCCTTCTCTACCGCTTCCTCGACATGGTTCGACAGATCCGACACCGAAGACGCGCCGCGCGGCAGCTTGTCGAGCGCGGCCACCGTGTCGCGGCCCAACTGGCCTTCATCCAGGCCGAAATGAGCGCGGATCATCGCCAGATCGCCCTTGGGATCAGCGTTCAGCGTGTGCAGCCAGTGCACCAGTTCGACATAAGGATTGCCGCGCAGCTTGCAGAAGCCAAACGCAGTCTCGATGGCCTTGAGCGCGCTCGGCGCAAGGCGGCCGAACAGGGCGGCCCGGCTGATTTCGGTCATGCTGCATCCTCCATGGCGTCGGCATCAGCCGGGCCTGCTTGGTTGTGGGTTCGTTCGTGAATCGTAAGATCGGTGCGGGTGCGAACATGGCCCTTGGGCGCGATCCAGCTGGTCCAGCCCAGCCGGGTCGGCAGCGCATCCCCCTTGGCCGACAGTTTCGCTGGCTGAATCAGATGTTCGGCAATCGAAACATGCGCCCGCCAGTTGATGTGGTGCGGCAGCGAGGCGCGCGCCGCTTCCGCCAGCAACTGGTGGCTGCGCCCGCCGGGCAGCAGGTCATAGAGATCGGCCATGCTGCGCGCCCGAATGGCGAAGGCGACATCATATTCCACGCTCCAGAAACGGCCGCCCAGCGTGGCGCCAACCCCCAGGGTGGAATCGCTGCGGCCCAGCCGCGTCCGTTGATCAGCCGGCACGTCGCGCCAGCGGCCCACCGCCTCGCGCACCGTCACCCGCCGGCCGAGCAGGTTCGACAGCAGGGACGAAATGGCGGTGGGCGAGCGCAGCGAGGCGAGGTGACCGCCATATGGCAGCCGCCGCCAGCTGTCGAAATGGCCGCTGTCGGCCATCGGCGGGCGCGTGCCGGGCACCAGGAAGGCGAGTTCGGTGATGCCGGCGGTGGCGCCGATATAGCCGGCAAACAGATCATCGCCGGGCCGCGCCGCGTTGGCCGCCGGGTGGGCATTGGCCCAGGCGCGATAAAATTGCTGCAACGGCCGCGTGGTGAGCAAATCGAGGAACTGGTTGAACGGCTTGGGCCCGCGCCGACCCCGTTCATACATGGCAATTTCGGTCAGGTGGCCGGGCAGCGGGCCCATCGGGCCAGTCAGGCCCAGATGCTGGGTCTGCAGCGTGGGGCGCCGGCCCTCCGTGTTCCAACCGGCCACGGTGGTGCGCGGGAAGCTGAAATCGGCGACATGGGCAAGGTCCACCACTTCCTGGCCCGGTTCCAGCGACTCCCCGATGCGCGGCCGTTCGGGCGTCGCGGCTTCCACGCCCGACAGCGCGGCGAACACGTCCCAGCGCTGCGGGTCCGCGGCCAGCTCGGCAAACAGCCGGCTCAGATCGTCGGTCGACGGCCCGCCCATGCGCCCTCCCCGTCACCCGGTTGGCCGGTCTCGGCTGACACGGCTTCCCAAGCACGCCAGTCCCAGCTCAGGCCATTGTCGGCCTTCACCTCGCACTCGGCGAAGCTGTTGATCGTGGCGAAATCCGCCAGGAACCGCGACACCACGGTCGAGAACAGATAAGCGGTGCCGGCTTCATAGCTGTTCCACGCCAGCTCCAGTGTCAGCCGCTGGCCGCGCAGGAAGGCCAGACGGCTGCTGCCCGACGCCCGCCGCGTCACCAGCTTCGACGTCAGCCCCGCCAGGCCCTGGATCTCACGCCGCATCACCGGCGATTCATCGCGCAGATAGAGGCTCAGGTGATCGGCCAGCGCCTCCGCCGAGCCATCGGGTCGCACGAAGCCATCGCGGCCCGGCGCCAGGTGCGAAACGATGCGCCAGCCTGAATCCGCCAGCCCCATCGGCGGCTGCGGCCGGGTCGGACCGATCAGCAAGTCGATGCCACCAATGGCTTTCATGTCCATCATCGTCAGATCGAGTCGCGCTGCACCGGGGCGCAGCCGCGTCGGTAGCGCCCGGTTGGTCACCAGCCCGCGCACGCCCAGTTCGATGATGCCGGCCGCCAGCACCGGGTTACCGGGCGACGAAAGACTGATCCAGCTTTCGGTGCCGATATAATCGCCTTCACGGCGGCGACGGGTCTCGGCCTCGGTCAACCGGCGCAGGCGGCGACGCAGCGAATAATAGAGCGGCTTGGCCCCGCGCTCGACACGGCGGGCGTAGAGCGGCAGCGCCGGCGTGCCGACCATGTCCTCGGCGGCATAGCCGGTAACGCTGTCCAGCCGGTAGACCTCGTAATCCAGCGCCGCGGTGCGGTCCGGCAGCACGATGTGATCGGCCTGCTTGCGATCGAGCAGCACGCGATCAAACCGCTTTTCAAACAGGTTGATCGCCGGCGTGACGAACGGCACCAGGCTGTCGTCCGCCAGCGCGCCGGCCAGTTGCGTCACCGCGCGCTTGAGCGGGATCACCACATCAAGGCCGCGATCCGCCTTGGCAAAGCCCGCCTGCAACCCCGTCAGGCAGACGAAGCGGAACTTCTGCGGCATGGCGAAATATTCGGCGAGCAGACGATAGCCGCCAAAGCTGCGCTCCTCATCGGGCAGCAAGGCCTCGCCCGCGCCAAAGCCCAGCGGCGCCACCGGGCCGGCCGGCTCGTTCCAGCTCAGCTTGCGGCCGCGTTCCGGCGCCACCAGACGCACGCCCATATTGTCGGCCAGCAGCTGTTGATAAAGCAGGCCAGGCACATCGCCGCTGCCGCCCAGGAACAACGGCAAACGGTCGATCGGCAGCGCCGACAGCGGCGCCGCCGATGTCGCCTCGATGCGAAAACGCACCCCGGCGTCGCCGCGCGCCTCCCCACAGGCCGCCGCGACCGCGGCGCGGGTCGGCAGATACTCCAGTGCCGTCACCCGAAACGGCCACAAGGTCACATCCTGCCCGGTGGTGAATTGCACCGGCAGGGTCATGTCGCCTGACAGGCTGGCCATCAGCGTCGATCCGCGCGGGTGCAGCACCCCGCCTGGCGGCGTCGCATCGCCATCCTGCGGGCGAAGCGCCACGATCGCCATCGCCGGTGTCGGCGCCAAATAATGTGGATAGAGCGCCTCCAGCAGCGCCTGGGTGAAGCGGGGGAATTCCTCCTCCATCTTCACCCGCACGCGAGCGTTGAGGTACGCGACACCCTCCATCAGCCGCTCGACATGCGGATCCGGATCGGTCGGCGCATCGAGGCCGAGCATGCCGGCCACCTGGCGGTTGTCTTCGGCGAATTCGGCGGCGCGGCGGCGCAGATACATGAGTTCTCGGTTGTAGGCCGAGAGCAGGCGCGGATCGGTGGCGCTCATGCGCTCACCTCCACTTCGCCGGAATCCAGCGCCACTGCCGTCTTCAACTCGACATGGCGCTCGTCAATGGCGCCCTTCAGTTCGCCGGTAATGGTGAAGCGCACCTTGTTCTCGTTGTCGATCTCGCTGGTGTCGAACAGCACTTTCACGGTCGACGCGATCAGCCGCGGTTCGAATGCACGCAAGGCAGTGGCTATATCGCGGGCGCGGCTTTCCAGGCTGGCACTGGCGACGCGCAGCGCGGTCAGATCGGGCACGCCCTGGTTCAGCACTGACGTGGCAATCTCCGGATAATCGTCCAGCGGCACCACGGCCCCGAAGTTGATGTCGTTGATGATCCAGGCGATGTCGCGGATCACCACGGCCTTCAGGTCACGCTCGCCAAAGCTGTCCACCGCTGCGATATGGCAGGGCAGCACATCGCGCGTGCCATCGCCCTTGACCCGGCCCAGCGGGGCAATCAGCTTGTCCAGCACCGATGGCTTCAGGGGCCGCTCGTCGCGCATCTGGCCCCCCTTCTCACTCCATCACGAGCTGGCGCAGCTCCAGAAGTCCAGCCTCCGGTCCGTCGCTGGTCAGCAGATGCTGGCCCAGGCCGATTTCCAGCCCGCCCTGGTCCCGCCAATCGGTGGCGCGCGCCAGCATGAGGCCGGCTTGGCCGCTGCTGCCGGTGCCGGGATAGGTGACCGGCAGCATCGCCGCCGAGGTCTGGCCCGAGCGCAATTCGATATCGACCGACATCCAGATCAGATCGCGCAAATCCTCCGGGCCCTTGGCCACGATGCGCTTGACCGCGGCAAAGGGCAGGAAGCCATATTGATCGCCCACGATCACTTCCAGCATCGGGCCGAAGCGCGGATCAGCATCGCCGATCCAGGCAAAACTCTCGCCATTCAGGCTGCCGGCACTGGCCGGCGCCGCCTCTAGCGCCGCCATGGCGCGGCTTTCGGCATCCGGCGCCTGCACCGCACTGGCATGCAGCGCATCGAGCAGGCCTTCGACCCAGGGTTCGGTGCCCACGATCGATTGCGGCCGTTCCTTGCCGGCCCACACCGCATCGCGCACCATCATGGCGCCCAGCGCCTGGTTGTAAACGCCGGCCAGCATCATGGCCTTGGGTTCGGCGGTGGAGAGCGCTTGCAACTGCGTGCCGGCCTTTTCCCATTCGCCATGCAGCGCGATCAGCTGCCAGAAAAACTGCCGGGCTTTGGAATCGCCCGGCTCCATGCGCAGCTGGGTCGCAAGCGCGGCGCGAGCGCCGGCGATATCACCGCTTTGCAGCAGCGCCTGAGCGTCCATATCCATCTCCATCCGGCGGCCGGGGGCAAGCGGCACGCCGGTCAATCCGCAGCCCGGCCGGCGCGGCGGACGTGCGGGCGGCGACCAGGGCCGCTACCCGCACGCAGCTGCATCAGGACTTGGCGTTCGCCTCGACGTCGAAGGTGTAATCGCCAGCGGCGCTGACCGAGCCATCGTCGGCCTGCTTGAAATACTCCACCTTCGCCTTGGCAAAGTTGAGCGTGACATTTTCCGTCAGCCGATCTTCACCGCCCGAACCGCCGGTGGAAACCGACGAGACCAGCAGCTTGGTGAGCGTGATCTTCAGATAGACATAGGGCTTGTCCCCCGCCTTGCGGACGCTGAGCACGGCTTCCGTGATGTGCTTGCCGGTCAGGCACATCAGCTGCAGTGGCGGCGAGGCCGCATCGATCCACTTGGTGAAGGACAGATCCTGCACATTGGCCTTGCCGGAGCCGCCGCCGCCGCCGCTGTGGAAGGAGCCCGACTGGGACATGCCCCACGACCAGGCCAGCACGTCGATGGTGCCGACATTGCTGGCGTCGGCGTCCTTGGACTCGCCGGTGACGCCATTGATTTTGAAGAACATATCAAGTGCCATTGGAACTCTCCTTACTCTAACGGGTTTCAGTCAGCAGTTACGTCGTCAATTTCCAGCCTGGCGCAGGGCCGAGGTCATGCCCAGCGTGATATCCATGCCTTCCATCTGGAAATGCGGCACGAATTCGAACTGGGCGCGGTAATAGCCAGGGTTTTCCTCGTCTTCCTCGATCTTGATCCCGGCCGCCTTCAACGGCTTGCGGGCCTTGTCCTGTTCGGAGGACAGATCCGGCATGTTGTCGACATACATCGACACCCAGCTGGTCAGACGGCTCTGCATCTGCGTCGCCGTCGGCGTGCCGCCCACCCAGTCACGCACCATGCACTTCAGATAATGCGCAAAGCGGCAGCTGGTGAACAGATAGGGCAGACGGGCCGACAGCCGCGCGTTGGCGGTGGCGCCCTTGTCGGCATATTCCTTCGGCTGGTGCAGCGTCTGCGCCCCGATGAAGGTGGCCTGGTCGGTGTTCTTGCGGTGGATGAGGCCGATCAGGCCCGCCGCCGAAAGTTCACCCTCGCGCCGGTCCGAAATGGCGATTTCGGTCGGGCACTTCACGGCGGTGTCGCCATCTTCGGTGGGGAACATCGCCACCGGCAGGCCTTCCACCGTGCCGCCTGATTGCACGCCGCGGATGCGGGTGCACCAGCCGAATTCCTTGAACGCGGCATTGATGCGCACGGCCATGGCATAGGCCGAGTTCATCCAGGCATAATTGTCGTGGTTGCCGCCGATATCCTCTTCGAAGGCGAACTCCTCGACAGGTTCCGACACGGCGCCATAGGGGCGGCGGGCCAGCACGCGCGGCATGGTCAGCGCGATATAGCGGCTGTCATCCTTGGCGCGCAGCGAGCGCCAGGCGGCATATTCCGGCGTATCGAAAATCTTGCCCAGATCACGCGGCTTGGCGAGATCCTGCCAGCTTTCCATGCCGAACAGTGCGGCCGACGTGCCCGAAATGAACGGCGCGTGGGCGGCGCTGGCCACCTTGGCCATGCCTTCCATCACCTCGACATCGGTGGGCATGTGGCTGAACTGATAGTCACCGACCAGGCAGCCATAGGGATGGCCGCCAAGCTGGCCGAATTCGGCCTCATAGACCTTCTTGAACAGCGGCGACTGATCCCAGGCGGCGCCGCGATAGGAAGAGAACATGCGGCGCAGCTCGTCCTTGCCGACGTTCATCACCTTGATCTTCAGATCGCTGGCGGTTTCGCTGTTCATCACCAGATAGTTCAGCCCGCGCCACGCGCTTTCCAGCGCCTGAAACTCGGGATGGTGGATGATCTGGTTCACCTGCTCGGTCAGCTTGCGATCGAGCGAGCTGATCATGCTCTCGATCGTGCCAATGACGTCACCGGGCACCAGGTTGGTGCCGGCAAGCGCCTGCTCGGCCAGCGTGCGAACCGCGGATTCAACGCGGCTCTTGGCCTCGTCGGTGCGCGGCTTGAATTCCTTCTGCAGCAGGCTGGAAAAATCGTCCGTCGTCAGTTCGGTCGCTGCTGCGCCCGCGCCCTGCACGGCATTGGGATCACTCGCCATCGTCCATTCTCCTCGAGTTCGTGCCGTTCAGATCAGGCGTCGCCGCCGGAACGGGCCTTGGATTCGGCCGCCAGCGTGCCCAGCAGATCAGGGTTCTTCAGCAGCTGGTCGATCACGTCCTGCGCCTTGTCCTTGCCGTCCATGTAGGCGAGCAGGTCAGACAGCTGGCGGCGGGCTTCGAGCAGCTTGGCGGTGGCCGGCACCTGCTCCGCGACTCGGCCGGGGGTGAAGTCGTCCATCTTGTTGAAGGTCAGATCAACCGAGATCTTGCCTTCACCGGTCAGAGTATTGTCCACCATGAAGGCGGCGCGCGGTGCAATGGATTTCTGGAACTCGCCAAAATTGTCCATGTCGACGTTGACGAAATCGCGTTCGGCCATTTCCTTCTTGGGCTTTTCTGATTTGCCAGAAAGGTCAGACATGACCCCCATGACAAACGGCAGGGAGATCTTCTCGACAGACCCGTAAGTCTGCACCTCGTATTCGATGTGAACGCGCGGGCTGCGGTTACGCTTGATGAATTTCTGGCCTTCCTGAGCCATGGTCGTTTCCCCTTACGTTTAGTCGGTCTGCCAAGAATCGGTGCCGAAAAGCCCAACCTTCTGAGTGTGCTTCAGTCCTCCTTGATTGCCAAGAGGCGACGCGCGTCGGAGGTTGAATCCGGCGAAATCTCCTTGATCAGGGCATAGAAGTCGAGATCGACCCAACGGCGCACGCGCTGCAGCATCAGCGGCACCGGGCTGGTCGGCTCATTTTCGGAATAATAACGGATGATGGCTTCCAGCGCCGTCTGTACGTCGCCGCGGTTGCGCGGCACGTCAAAGCCGAAGGCGCGCGGCGCGGCCTTGGCGCCGGCCGCCGGCGCTGCGCCGCCATCAC
>NZ_WNJP01000087.1 GCF_009733735.1 Sandarakinorhabdus oryzae
CGGCGCCGGCGTGGCGGCGGCGGGCGCCTGGGCAGGCGGCGGCGCTGGCTGCGCCTCCTGCGCCCATGCCGGCATGGCCACCAGCATCACGGCCATCATCAACCCGACCCGAACTGTCATTCCCATCTCTCCCTCGCGTGGCGTGCCTCGCCGCGCTGTCGTGAACGCTTTTGCCTGAACATCTTTGCCTGAACGGGGGCTGAGCCGTCACGCGCTTCTTCTATCGCCGCCACGCTGCGCCGGCCAGCCATGACATGCCTGTTGCCAACCCCCTGCCGGCATGGCTATAGCCTGCCGCCTCGCTCGGAGTCGTGGGTGAGTGGCTGAAACCAGTAGTTTGCTAAACTGCCGATCTGGGTAACTGGATCCGAGGGTTCGAATCCCTCCGACTCCGCCACTAAATCAATGTTATCAGTATGTTGTGATCAAAGGGTGGGCATTACCCACCCTTTTACCCACCTTTGGGGGGCGGCTCGGCTAGGATCGTGGGGGCTTAGTTAATTTATCGCCTCCACCCTCGTCGAAACTGACTAGGCTTGACCCCACCCATGGGGCACCCCCCTACCTCAGATATGGGACCCGAGCTTCCTCCGTACATATTGATCTGCTTATTGGACGAGGGACGCTAGAATTCGGTTGGGCCACACTTTGAATTTCACCATTTGACCTGATCGGCCCAGTTCCACCCGATATGGAAGAGGAAGCCAATCACCATCACAAGAATGCATGCCCCTACGAACATCCCGATGATAGCCCCACAACCCGGCTCATTCATGACTTCACCCGCTTTTTTTAAGGCCTGCGCTTAGCAGGGACCTTGGCCGCGTCGATCTTGGACCACACGTCATAAAACGACCACAGCCGACAGATTCGGCGGGACGTCTCGCTCCGTTGAGCCCCTTAGGGATCGCGTGCGTCCAGCTTGTCCGCCATCTCAAAAGCAAGGAGAAGCGCGTTCAATTCAAGAGCACACCATTTAATATGTTGACTGAGCCCTTTGCGTTCGCTTGGGGACAGATCGACCTTTGACCAGTCCGCCCAGTCCAAGCGGATCGACTCGCGCAACGTTTCAATATCTCTTTTAATCTTATCGGCGTTCATACATAAACCTCCACGTTGTCAGCTAAGCATACAGTGGCGGGTGGCGGCTGGCGAGTGCTACAGATTTCAAAGTGTGACACTACCGGGGATACAACAGCGCTTATTTGGCAGCCGTAGCCGTGCATCTTAAGCTGCTCACCAACTATCACGGCATGGGTGAAAGACGGTGCGCGAGCATTTTGCCAAGGTTCTGGCTCTTGAGCCACCACGCCGGTGATGGAACTGTTACCTAGCCTTAGAGCGATTGGTTGTGATTATCAGTTGAGAACAACGTGCATTCTCATAAAAAATAGACAGACCGGTTTTCGATGAAAAACGAACCCAATAAAACATAACAATATAAACTTCTCAAATATTCAATAATATTTTACTCAATTTCCTCCATGCAAAATATATGAACGTCTCTTGCGTGAAGTTGCGGATCTCTCATTGGCACTTCATACGCACCTCGAACCCATTTAATTGCTACTTTAATCTCAATGCTTGGAAACAATTTTAGTCGTTTCAACGTTTCGGCAACGGCTTCTTGTTCATCAACGCCTCGCGTTCGCTGTTGCATACCGAAAGCAGCCGCGTCGGCAACAATTTTACACAATCTAGCTTTGTAGTCTTGGGCCTGGACCGGCGTCGAAAATAAGAAAATCATCAAAAAGAAAACTGAACTGCGGGATGCCCAATTTGTTACCATTCTCTTTCCCCCATCCGTCCTTCCGGAAGCGATCCACTGATAGTTGACCGAAATGGAATGTCACTAACGAAATCATGGGGCACGCAAATTTCTTCCCATCCATCGCACCACTCAAGCCAAGCCTAATGTAAAAGAGTATGCCTCAAGTTTTCGCAACTCAGCAACCCTCCATCTAGGTTCAGCCTTGGCCTTCGAGGTCTCCCCCCCATGTCTATACTGTGGATGACTGCTATCCCCCGCATATTCAATAAGTTCAAATTCTTAAGAGAAGGGTGCAGGCAATACCCGCCCTTGTGCCCAATCTTCAAGCCGGCCTAGGGGCGCATGTGCAGCGGAAAGAATTCGCCCCCTTCAAATTCCTGCTCGGCCAGACCAGAGCCCGGAGGCACCCCCTCTTTCCGAGGTATGGGATCCACGCTTCCTTTATAAATACGATTTTGCTCATTGGATGGCGGCCAGTCGAAAACGAGGCCCCACTTCACACCAGACGAACCCCTTGTCGCTGGCTCACGGCTGTGTCCATGCCGTGGGATATCTAAAAACAAGACCAGCTAGCACATACAGAAAAGGCGGCCCCGTAGGACCGCCCTTATTTGGTGCAGCTCAGACTGCTTGCTAACAGCCAGCCTGCGATTTCTGAGACAGGCAATCTGACCTGCGATCAGAAGCCCGTCAAGCCTGATCTACGCTTGCCCAACAATTGCCATGCGCTCTATCATGAGCCCTTTCCATCGACACCAGCAATCGCGGCTCATGGTCGTGCGCGAACTAGCTCAGTGCCAATGAGGCCTCTTCATGCGTAGACTGGGACTGGATATCGGCACCAACAGCATTGGATGGTGCCTGATCGAGGATGACTCAAAGATCGTTGCACTTGGAAGCCGTATCTTTTCCGATGGCAGGGATCCGCAATCAGGAACGTCATTGGCGGTCGACCGTCGATTGGCACGATCTGCACGCCGCCGGAGGGATCGCTATATCGGGCGGCGTGGCGCCTTCTTGGAGGCATTGATTGCGCACGGTCTGATGCCATCCGATGCCGACGAAGCCCGATTGGTTGCGGCCCGCGACCCATACGAGTTGCGGATGCGCGCGCTATCAGAACCCCTGCGTCCTTATGAAATCGGCCGCGCGCTCTTCCATCTCAACCAGCGACGGGGCTTCAAATCCAATCGCAAGGCTGAACGCATGGCCAAGGACCAGGAGGACGGCAAGATCGCCGCTGCCGCGCAGGATCTGGACCGGGCGATGGCCGATGTCGGCGCCGACACACTGGGCCAATTTCTGCATGGCCTCGACACTAAGCGCGTGCGGATGAACAGCGAGAGCCAAGGCTATGATTTCTACCCGCAGCGGCGGCACTATGAGCATGAATTTGCCCGCATCTGGGAGGCGCAAGCCGCATACCACCCGGCCCTGCTGACCAAAGCGGCCAAAGCCGACCTGTCGCGAATCCTGTTCTTCCAGCGCCCACTTAAGGCACCAACTGTGGGCGTTTGCACCTTCGTTACGAACGAGGAGCGCCTGCCAAAGGCACACCCACTTTTTCAGGAGCGCCGCCTGTACGAGGAGGTCAACCAACTGGAAATCACCACGCCGGGAGGCGCACCGCGCAAGCTGACGATGGATGAGCGCAACACGCTGATTCTGAAGCTGCGCAACACCGGAAAGGCCAGCTTCGACGGACTCGCGCGTTTGCTGAAACTGCAGGACGGCCAAAGCTTCAATAAGGCTAGCCAGACCCGAACGCACATGGCCGGAGACGAGGTGTTCGCGGTCATGAGTGACAAGAAGCGCTTCGGCAAGCGCTGGGGGCAGTTCGACGCTGATCGCCAGTGGCAGATCATCGATCGGCTGATGGAGGAAGAAGACCCTGAACGACTTCAAGCCTTTCTGACCGGCGAATGTGGCCTTGACCATGAGCAGGCTGCAGCTGTCGCACGCGCGCCGCTGCCTGAGGGTCATGGCCGCCTCGGTGAATCCGCCAGCCGGCGCATCCTTGCGGCACTCAGGGACGGGCATAACGAAGGCGCCCCCCTAACCTACAATCAAGCGGTAGAGGCCTGTGGCTGGCATCACAGCGATTTTCGTACCGGGGAATGCCTGGACCGGCTGCCCTACTATGGCGAGTTGCTGACCCGCGAGATTCCGCCTGGTAGCCAACAGCCCACCGATCCGCCGGAAGTGCGCTGGGGCAAGATCACCAATCCCACGGTGCACATCGGCCTGCGGCAGCTGGAGAAACTGGTCAACAGCGTCATCGACGTGCACGGCCGGCCCGATCAGATCGTGGTGGAACTGGCGCGCGAGCTCAAGCTCAATGAGGCGGAAAAGGAGGAGCATGAGCGCCGCATACGCCGCGATACCGCCGCCGCCATAGCGCGCGGACAGCGGTTGACTGCTGAGGGTATCGCCGACACCGGGGCCAATCGTGCCCTCCTGCGCATCTGGGAGGAATCAAACCCTGAAAACCCGCTCAATAGGCGCTGCCCCTATTGCGGCCAACCAATCAGTCCGCGGGCGCTGTTCAGTGGGGAAGTCGATATTGATCACATCCTTCCCTATTCGCGCACCCTGGACGACGGGATCGCCAACAAGGTTGCAGCGCACCGCAGTTGCAACAGGGCAAAGGGCAACCGGACGCCGTTCGAGCGCTGGGGAAGTGACCCGGCGCGCTGGGAAGTGATCCGTGCCGAAGTGGCACGCATGCACCGCTCCAAGCAGTGGCGGTTCGGCCCGGACGCGATGGAACGGTTCGAACGTGAAGGCGGCTTCATTGCCCGCCAGCTCACCGACACGCAATATCTGTCCCGACTGGCGGGCCGCTATCTTTCGGCCCTCTATCCCTCAATGGACGAGGGCAGTGTCTATGTGATCCCCGGCCGTATGACGGCCATGCTGCGCCGGCTTTGGGGGCTCAACAGCCTGCTGCCAGATCACAATTTCGTTGAAAACGAAAATTCTGCGGCGCCAAAAAACCGGCTCGATCACCGCCATCATGCCATCGATGCCGCAGTGGTGGCAGTTACAACACGTGGCTTGGTACAAAGCATCGCCCAGGCCGCCGGCCGGGCGGAAGATAAGGATCTCGACCGGCTCTTCGAAGGCCTGCCCCAACCGTGGGAGGGATTCCGCGAAGACTTGGGCGCAAATCTGGCCACCATAACCGTAAGTCACAAGCCGGATCATGGCCGCAAAGGCCGACCGGCAGCGAACAGAGACATGACTGCGGGGCGCCTGCACAATGATACTGCCTATGGCTTCACCGGGGCCATGACGGCTGATGGCAAGACGTCAATCGTTGTCCACCGCATCCCCTTCAACAGCCTGAAACCGGCCGATGTGGCCAATCCCGACCGAATTGCGGATCAGGCCCTGCATGAACGCCTGCTGGCCGCAGTGGGCGGCCTCACCGGCAAGGACTTTGAGGCTGCGCTGGCCCGATTTGCCCGACATGACGCGGTGTTTGCCGGCATAAGACGGGTTCGGGTGCGAGAGCCGCTGAACATCATCCCAATCCGCGATCGGGACGGAAGGATTTACAAAGGTCACAAGGGCGATTCCAACGCCCGCTTTGACGTGTGGCGGCTGCCGGAAGGCAAATGGGTGGCCGATATCGTCTCGATGTTCGATGCCCACCAGCGCGAGGAACGGCAGCGCCCGCATCCCGCCGCAAAAAAGATGCTTTCACTGCGCCAAAACGACATTGTGGCCATCGAACGGGAAGCGGCACCTCGCGAATTGATGCGCGTGGTCAAATTTTCGTCCAATGGCAGTCTGGTCTTGGCGCCGCCCAATGAAGGCGGCCCGCTGAAGGCGCGTGACGCTCAGCCAATCGATCAAGACCCGTTCAAATATACCAACACGTCGGCCAGCACCCTGAAGAAATGGAAGGCACGGCAGGTGCGTGTTGACCCATTAGGCCGGGTCTTTGATCCGGGTCCACGCGAGTGAACGATGGAGCGTATCTTCGATTTCGCCAGCGCCGTCAGCGCCAGCGCAAAAACCCAGATCAGCTGGCATTATTCTGATCACGTGAGCCAGAAAATGCCTGACCGACACACCCGTTTTTCAAGCCTTAGCAACAACTTGACAATGTATCGGTCATAGCATCTCAGAAATCGCAGGCCAACCGCAGCCCTCTCTGAACCCCCCCGCGCTTGGTGGGGGTCATAGCATCTCAGAAATCGTAGGCCAACCGCAGCACCACGTCATCACGCATTTCGAGGGCGGCAGTCATAGCATCTCAGAAATCGCAGGCCAACCGCAGCCCGTGTCGCAAGCCGTGCGGGTCACTTTGGGTCATAGCATCTCAGAAATCGCAGGCCAACCGCAGCGGCCATCGCAATCCTGCACGTCGGATGCACTTCATAGCATCTCAGAAATCGCAGGCCAACCGCAGCTCGTGTGCGATCTCGACCGCAAGCCCGTCAGTCATAGCATCTCAGAAACCGCAGGCCAACCGCAGCCCCGAAAGGACTGAGCGATGAACAATGTGAGTTATAGCATCTCAGAAATCGCAGGCCAACCGCAGCGCTCGGCTCCTGCTTCGCCGCCCTGCCGCAGTCATAGCATCTCAGAAATCGCAGGCCAACCGCAGCAACCAAAGCAGATTCAGTTGCTGCCAATAAACATCCGAATCTACCTCTGGCGGCTCATTGCTCTCATAAATACCCTTTCGGCTTGCGCCCCCGTGTTCGAGTTGATCCCGGTGCCATCAAATCAAGAGCAGACATAAGGCTTTCGATCACATGGTAGAAGACTGCCATGTCATGCCACTGCTGCCGTTCAGGCGCAGTTTGGCCTGCACCATGATAGTTCCAATGTCGGCTGTCTCGCCGGATCGTCTCCGGCCTTCTGGCACCATGATAGCGGCAAACAGCCATGCCAAACGCTGCCGGGTTGCGGCACTGGGCGCCCCTCGCCTTGCACTTTGCAGTGCAGCGCTGAGTCTTTCCTGAGGTGATGTTCGGGAGGGGCAATGGCCGCCTTTTCGACAGGATATCAGCTGAAGTGCATGCTGGACGGGCACCCAAATTTTTGCGCGCTGACCTCATGGAAGTATGAGCAAGTGGGGGAGGGGGTCCAGAAATTCCAAAACCGTGATTTCTGGATATTTTTGGCAAGCGGTCCATGTCCAGAATGTCCAAACCCCCTATGGGGGTTGGACTTTGGACGGGAATTTTGACCGTCGGTCACTGCCACAGCCAAGCTTCCCCCGCCGCATCAATCGCTGACTGCACGTAGCCACCCGAGGTCAGACTAGATACCAGGCGGCGCGCTTCGTTGCTTCGCTTGTTGGACGCTTTGGCGGTCAGGGTAGCCGCGACCGCCGCGATGGCGTCCTCGACTTTAAGGCAATGTGTCTGCGGATCGCATCCAGCCTGGCCGGTTTCCGGTGAGATGCTGAGCGAACGCCTGATGGTTGAGAGCGCAGACTTCTGGTTCTTCCCCGAAGGCTCGCGGGGGCGAAACACCGCACCAGTGTCAGGGCCCACCGCACAGCTGCTGACCTCATCGCCATCGCCGTCAGTACCCAGCACGACACGGTGCAACTGGAAGGCCACTTGCTTGCCATCTTCGCCGTCTTTTACCTTGGCGGCGGACCAGTGGCGGCCTGCTGCGCTGCGCTCAACCTCAATCGCTCCATCAAGTGCCGCGTGCAGAGAACTATGGCCACGCATTCCCTTGGATGCATCCTTGCCGGTATGGTGAACGATCAAAACCAGCCCGCCCGTCACCTCTTGTAAACGCTTCATTCCTGCAAGAATGCGCCCCATGTCCTGGCTGGAATTTTCGTCCAAGCCCGGCGCCGCGCGATTAAGCGTGTCAACGATCACAACGCCTCCCACCGGGAGCAGAGCGCCCAGCTCTTCAACCTGCTCAGGTTCGGCCAGCTGGAATGGTTGCGTCATTGCTTTGAAGGCGGGAGGAAGGAGCCTTCCATTGTGGGCCTCCCAAGCCTCTACACGGTTACGCAGCCCTCCCTCGGCTTCGAGCATGACATAGGTCACATTGCATCGCGTTGTTCGATGCCCGAACCAGTCTTGGCCCAACGCAATGCTTGCCCCAAGGTCCTTGGCCAGAAACGACTTACCCGAACCGCTCGGGCCAAATATCGCGGCAATACCGGTTGCTGGCAGCAAGCCTTTCACCCGCCACTGGATCGGCTGGATAGTCATGATTGCTGTGCGGTCGAGAAGACGGAAGCGGTTAGCGGATGGGTGGGGCGTTGGTGATGTTGCCGATGAGCTCTTCTGCCACCCAAACGCCTTAGCCAGCATGAAAACCGAGCCAATGGTGACTGGTTTGGCGTGGCCTGGCTTATACTGTTTCCACGCATGCTCGAACCCGGCGTCAGTGTAACGGCTGCTCTGCTGAGACCATTGCCGCACGACCTCCTTGCCTGCTTCACCATATTCACGGCGAACAGCCAGCACGACGCCAAGCCAGTAATCCGGAACCGGCGCGCTGTCTGGGCCAATGATAGTCCCCGTACCACGCGGAACGTCAGACGAAATGTAAGACAGAGCGCCTGCAAGCGCAGGAATGCCTTGCGGGTTCGGAGCCGGCAACATCTGGTCTAGAGGCGCCTTCGCGGTGAAGAGAGCGCCAGATGACCCAGATCCGCCCCGTTCTGCACCGAATCCATGCGCTTCAAGGTCATCCAGCATCTGCCGGAGTTCGCTGGTTGAAAGCGGCTTCATTCGACAGCCGACGCCATGCGATAATAGCGCTCGTTGATACCTGTATCGTCCGGCGCCTCGGTGCCCTTGTATGCAATCGTCCCCAGCACCTTCGTGATACGGGACGCGTTGAACACCCCCGTATCCACCTTCACCGTCGCAGTGTCGTATTTGTTAGCCAGTGCTTGCAGCACGTTCTGGCAAAGCAACTTGCTGCCGTCGTCATTAGGAAGGTCAATGGGCAGGTACACGTGCACTCCGTTGCCAGAGTTTACGGTGATAGGTTCATGGCCTTTGCTGTAGAACGCATACTTCTCAAGCTGGTGCGCCACCTTGAGGATTTCGTCGATTTCATCGTCTGTAGCTGGCTGACTTGTCTGGGAACGGTCAAAGTCGATCAGGAGATAGCGACGGCGAACGATATCAGTATCCTTCACGGACAGGCCGTTATGCTCGTCACCCTGAAAGCCAGGACTGATGGGGTTGAAGCAGATGTAGATGTTGTAACCCTGCTTGTTGAGCCCGAGAGCTTTATCCGTGAATGCGAGCTGACGCTCCGCCACGTTAGGATAAGCTGCCGGAGTAAAGGTGATGTTCCTCGTCGGCCGTTTGCCCGGCACGCCCTTGCCCCAAATCGCGCGAAGGTGGATCGGGTCGTCTTGTGCGACGGGGAAGATAGCCCACATCTTAGCCATAGCGCTGCGCTGCAGCTGTTCGGTAACGGGCCAGATCATGCCAAGCCCTCCTGCGCGTTTGCATGGCGACCAATGATCCATGCATCGACGTCGCTTTCCAGCCAGCCTACCGCCCGCCCGCCGGGTACTATCACGAATGGCTTGGGGAATTGCCCCCGGGCGATCATGTCGAACAGCTTGGCGCTGCTGACTTGAAGCCTTTCGCTGACTTCCGCGTGGCGGACGATGCGAAGCCCCGTTCGCCCGCTAGGGTCAATCTGTGGCATATGGGTCATGGATCACCTTCGTTTGTGTTGAAGGCTGACCATGTACTGTGTTGGCCACGGGATGAGGCGGGCCGTTAAATGGGGCCAATTTCATACCCCCTGGGCGCGCTACGCTTCACAGCGCGGCGGACCGCTTTCCCACGCGCAGACTTCCACGCCCGCTCTACCGCGTCGTATGATTTCTTCCGTTTGGCGACCTGCTCTTCCTTTGCTTCTTCGACGGTTAGCCCCCGGCCACCCTGACTGGTTGGTCGGATAGCAATCGCCATCTCGTAAACAAGTTCGTCGAGGGAAAGATCAACCCGCCTGCCTGGCCTAACACCCATCGCCTGGCTCAGTGGTTTGCCACCTGCGAGCTGCCGCAGAATATATGCCACCTGCTCGCGGTCTTCGTCAGTCAGAGCCCCAGCTTGGACCCACATTGCGAGCCTCATTAGGGGCCATCGGTATGGCGGCACTGACCGCCGATGCTCCGCCACCCAAGCGCGGTGGGTTGAACTGAAATTGCCAGGAGCTTTAGCCATGCCGTACTCCAATTGCAGTAACCGTCGCTGCCTGTGGAGCCGTTTGCACATACCTCGCCCAACGGTCCATCAACGCAACACGCTTTTCTAGCTGGTCTTGCCGCCTGTATGCGGCCTCGGCCTTGTCGCGGATCGTATGCGCCAAGGCGAGTTCGAGGGTCTCATTGGCGATCGAGGTCGTCTCAGCCGCCCAGTCACGGAAAGTTGAGCGAAACCCGTGTGGCACATACTCGGCATAGCCGGGCATGCCCTTGATAACTGCTAGCAGGGCGCCGTTGGACAAGGCCTTCTTGCCGCTCGGGTTGGGGAACACGAAGTCGCCCTGCTTGCCAGCCAACATCGCTCGTACAATCACCATCGCCCTGCCGCTCAGTGGCACGCGATGTTCCCGGCCAGCCTTCATGCGTTCGGCCGGAATGGTCCAAACTTTGGCATTGAGGTCGAACTCATCCCACTTTGCCCCCAGCACCTCGCCAGACCTTGCGGCTGTGAGGATGAGGAACTCGAAAGCCTTAGGGCTGATGCCCCTCTTCTGCCGCAGCTCGCGCACAAACGCGTGTATCTGTTGGTAAGGAAGGGCCGGCTGATGCCTCACCTTTGCAATCTTGCTAGCCTTGGGCAGCAATTGCCCCAGCCCGCCCTTCAGCGACGCCGGGTTGTCGCCGGTGTAAAGCTTGCGCGCCTTGGCCCAGTCCATGACCGTCTCAATCCGCTGCCTGAGCCGGGTCGCGGTTTCCGTCTTCGTGGTCCAGATGGGCTCCAACACAGCCAGCACCCGTTCCATCGTGATCTGGTCTACCGGCAGCGCACCGAGAGTTGGGTAGGCATAGGTTTTCAAGGTGGCTGCCCATTGGTGCCGGTGTTTCGCATTCTTCCACTCATGCTGCCTGGTCGCGATGCACTGTTCGGCTACCTGCTGGAATGTGAGCGCAGTTGGCCGCACCTCGGCACGCTGTGCCTTCTCCGCGTCCCGCAGGTCTTTCGGATCCAAGCCGTCAATGACCTGCTTGCGAAACGCCCCGGCCTTCTCGCGCGCCTCAGCAAGCCCGCGTAACGACACCGAACCAAGGCCAATCTCACGGCGCTTGCCCGTGACAGGGCTGGTGTAACGAAACACCCACGAGCGCGCGTAGCCGCATGCCCCCTCTACAACTTGCAAGTTCAACCCAGGTTGTTTGGCATCGGCTGTGTAGCCTACCTTCGTGCACGTCTCGACATGCCTGACCGTAAGCGCGGTTCGTCCAGATCTACCCACCTTTGCACCCTCCAATGAGGGCTAGATTGTAGTGGTGGTCACTGGACCATTCAAGAGCAAGATAGAGAATAAGCTATTGATCTTACTGGTATTAAAGTAGCCAGAAGGAGCTCTCTGGAGCCCAGTGAGTAGGACTCCGACTCCGCCACTACATGAGCAAGGTTGCGAACGCCGGCCGGTTGGTCTGGCGTGTGCCGCGCCGGGGATGGACCCCTGCGGAGGCAAACCATTTGAAAACCCCGTCTCCATCTGTAGCATCAGGGCGAATGCGACTGATGAAGGGGGGCAGTTTGGCGCGACGGGTGATCATCGCAGGCGTGAGGCGCGTTTGGGCGGATGCGCCTGCCCATGGCTAGCCCCGAACCGCTTCGGCCCGTGCTGACGCCACGGCTGGACCTTGCCGACGCCGATTGCTTCCTTGATCTTGAGCGGCAGTTGCGGGCCGCCGAACGCCTGCCCGCCGCCGAACTGCAGGCGCGGCAACTGGCGCAGCTGGCCCGGCTGGCGCGCCATTTCGAGCGCCAGTCGCCGGCGTTCCGGCAGCGGCTGCGGGC
>NZ_WNJP01000088.1 GCF_009733735.1 Sandarakinorhabdus oryzae
CTGCCAGATGGTTTCGGACGGCGCATCGGGCCGCACGCCAAGCAGGCGCGCTGCCGCCGCGAGCTGGTTGTTGGCGCCGCCCTGGCGCTGGTTCCACTGCCACCAGGCCCAGCCGCCCGCCGCCACCAACGCCGCCGGCACGATGCGGCCAGTCGACAGGAAACGCACCGCCAACAGGCCGGCAGCGGCCAGTCCGCCATAGCGCAGCAGGTTGGGCAGCAACTCGCCGCGCTGGTGCAGCCACCAGGCCAGCGCAATCACCGCGATAAGGGCGATTCCCATCAGGCCGCCATCTCCACGCCGCCGGGCAGGTTCAGCCCGGCGATGAGGGCGCGCAGCTCGTTGCGGGCGGCGACGTGGGAGAGCGAGAAATCGGTGAGCGCGGCGCGATCGAGCAGGGTCAGCCCGCGCGGGAAGAATTCGCGGTAGATGACGCGTTCCGACAGGCCGGGCAGCACCCGGAAGCCGATGCGGCGCGACAGCGTCTCCAGCGCGGCGCCCACCCGCTGCTTGTTGCGGGCATCGAGCGCCGAGAGGCGATTGCGCAGCACCACCCAGTCCATCGGCCGGCCTTCTTCGCGGGCGCGGCGGGTGCGCGCCTGCCAGACCAACTCGGCATAGAAGCTGGGCTTCTTCACCTCGAACGTGTCGCCATCAACTTCGCCAATCAGATCGAAATCGACGAAGCTGTCGTTGATCGGCGTCACCAGCGTGTCGGCGCGGGACATGGCGGCGCGGGCCAGATCCGAATCGCGGCCGGGCGAATCGATCACGATGAAATCCACAGCGCTGGCCTGATCCAGGCGCAGCGCCAGTTCCGGCACTGCATCTTCGCCATCGGCGACCACCACCACGTCGGGCGCGGCCAGCGTCAGGCCGTGGCGCTGGCTGTGATTCCAGCGATTTTCCAGGTAGCGAGTCGACGTGCGCTGGCGGCTGTCGAGATCGATCAGCGCGGTGCGCTGCCCGGCCAGCGCCAGGGCGACGCCGATATGCACGGCGGTGGTGGATTTGCCGGTGCCGCCCTTTTCATTGGCGAGCACGATAACATGCGCTGTCACGATGGTCCTTTTGAAGTCGCTTGCACTCAGCTTCCGTATCGCCCACAGCGCCGCCAGCCTGTCAACGCCCCTTGCGGGCTGTTCCTTGGTGAAGATGCCATGACCAGCGTGTTACCCACCGTGCGCACCCCTGATGAACTGCGTGCCCGCGTGCGAGCCTGGCAGGCTGAGGGCAAGCGGGTCGCCTTTGTGCCCACCATGGGCGCACTGCACGCCGGCCACCTGGCGCTGGTGACCAAGGGGCTGGAACTGGCCGATGTCGTAGCCGCCTCCATCTTCGTGAACCCCAAGCAGTTCGGCCCCAATGAGGATCTGGAGCGCTATCCGCGCGACGAAGCCGGCGATTCCCTCAAGCTGGCCGGGGCGGGCTGCAGCCTGCTGTATGCGCCCGATGTCGCCACCATGTATCCGCCGGGCTTTGCCAGCTTCGTGCGGGTCTCGGGCTTGCCCGATCTGCTCTGCGGCCGGGTGCGACCGGGGCATTTCGACGGGGTGGCGACCGTGGTGGCGAAATTGCTCAGCGCCGCCCGCGCCGATGCCGCGGTGTTTGGCGAGAAGGACTGGCAGCAGCTGGCGATCATCCGGCGCATGGCGGCCGATCTCGACATCGGCACCGAAATCCACGGCTGCGCCATCGTGCGCGATGCGGATGGCCTCGCCCTGTCCAGCCGCAACGCCTATCTTTCGGCCGATGAGCGCAGCCGTGCCCTGGCCCTGCCGCAGGCATTGGTGGCAACCCGGGCGGCGATCCTGAACGGCATGCCGGTGGCCGCCGCGCTGGCCGCTGGCGAGCGCACCATCAAGGCCGCGGGGTTCGTGCGGTTGGATTATCTGGAACTGGTCGATGGTGAGACGCTGCACAGCCTGGGCGCGCCGGCGCCGGGCGCGCGGCTGATGGGCGCCGGCGTGATCGGTACGACGCGGTTGATCGACAATCTGGCGCTGTAGCGCGGCTTACCAGGGGTGGCGGAAACGCCCTGGCCCGTAAAAACCGAACGGGCTGCCATAAGGGTAGCCATAGCCATAAGGGTTGCCAAAGCTGCCGCTGACGCCGAGCGCGTTGTTGCCACCGGACGAATAGCCGAAGCCGAAATTCTGGAAGCCGCCATAGCGGCTGGTGCCCTGCGTCACCGAGATGGCAGCGCTGCCGGTCTGGCCGACGGGCAGGATGGCGGTGCCGCTGTAACCCACCGTACCGCCGCTGCCGGCAAACACCGACATTTCGCCGTGCACCCTGCGGTCACGAACGCCAGGCGCCCCAGCCTGTTGGCCATAGAATTCGGGGTAAAGCGAGCGGTCCAGAACGGACTGGCGCCTGGCCTGCTCGGGCGTGAGCACGGGCTCCTTCTCTGGCCCGTTGGCCGCCGCGGCGATCACCGCCTCGCGCTGCGCGTCTGACAGGCGGACGACCTCTGTGGACGCAGCGGGGGAGGTGGCCAATATGGCCAGGGCAATCGCGAGTCGCATGCGGCAGTCTATCATGGTTCACTCTTGCGCCTGCCTGAACGGGCCATGTCGATCCAGATACTCGATTTCCTCGATCACCGCACGAGTTTCGCGGGCGAGATAGTCGGCCACCGCGTCGCGGAAGCTGGCGTTGGGGATATAGTGGGCGGAAATCACCGGCGTCGGCCGATAGCCGCGCGCCAATTTGTGCTGCCCTTGCGCGCCGGCCTCGACCCGGGCGCGGCCATTGGCGATCGCCCATTCGATGGCCTGGTAATAGCAAAGCTCGAAATGCAGGAAGGGCACATCCTCGGTGCAGCCCCAATAGCGGCCATAGAGGCATTCATCGCCGATGAAGTTGAGCGCGCCGGCAATGGGCTTGCCATTGCGCAGCGCCAGCATCAGCAGTACGCGATCACCCATGGCCTCGCCGACGAGGCTGAAGAAACTGCGTTTCAGGTAGGGCTGGCCCCATTTGCGGGCGCCGGTGTCCTGATAGAACACCCAGAAGGCATCCCAATGCGCCTCCGTGATGGCGCCGCCGGTGAGGTGGACGATTTCGAGGCCAGCCAGCGCGCGTTCGCGTTCCTTGCGGATCATCTTGCGGCGCGAGGAGGAGAGGGCGGCGAGGAAATCGGCGAAATCGCGATAGCCTTCGTTCTGCCAGTGGAATTGCTCACCGGTGCGGATCAGCCAGCCGGCGTCGCGGAAAAGCGGCTGCTGTTCGGGGGTGATGAAGGTGGCATGGGCGCTGGAAAAGCCATTGCTCTGGGTCACTTGCTCGGCGGCCTGGATCAGCGCTGGGGCGACGGCCGCATCGCGCAGCAGCAGCCGCGGGCCGGTAGCGGGCGTGAACGGGAAGGCGGCCTGCAACTTGGGATAATAGCTGCCGCCTGCCCGTTCCCAGGCGTCGGCCCAGGCGTGATCGAACACATATTCGCCCTGGCTGTGGGTCTTGAGATACGCCGGCATGATGCCCGCCGGACGGCCATCATCGCCATCGGCGACGAGGTGCACGGGCTGCCAGCCGGTGCGCACGCTGGCGCTGCCCGACTCTTCCAGGGCGCGGAAGAATTCGGCTTGGGCGAACGGATTGATGCGGCCGGCGCAGGCGTTCCAGTCAGCCAGCGGGATCTCTCTGGCCTTGCCGACAACACGCACCGACACTGTTGCCATCAGGCGATCTCGACGACCGCGTCCACTTCCACAGCCACCCCGCGCGGCAGCACGGCCACGCCCACGGCGGCGCGGGCATGGCGGCCGGCATCGCCGAACACCTCGACCATCAGATCGGAGGCGCCATTGCCGACTTCGGGCTGGCTGGTGAAATCGGGGTGGCTGGCGACGAACACGCCCAGCTTCACCACGCGCTTGACGCGCGACAGATCACCCAGCGCGGTCTTCATCTGGGCGATCAGGCCGACGGCGCAGCGACGGGCAGCGGCCTGGCCATAGGCGACATCCACAGTGTCACCCAGCCGGCCCTTCATCAGGCTGCCATCCTCGGCAAAGGGAATCTGGCCGCTGATGTGCATCAGATTGCCGGCCGTCACCGTGGGCACATAGTTGGCTGCCGGGGCGGCGGCGCTGGGCAGCGTGATGCCGAGGTCGGCGAGTTTCTGTTCCGGGGTCATGCGGTCAGCCTTTCAGGATGGTTTCGATATGCGACAGCATCGCCGGCCAGTCATCATGGCGGGCGTGGGCATCAGGCGATTGCGGGATCAGGTGGCGCACTTCGGGTTCGGCAACCATGTGCAGGCGGTGGACATGCGGCACATGCGCCTTCACCGATGTGTGGTTGGGCGGCAGATCATCGATGAAGATGGTCTCCGACGGCTGGAATTCATCGAGCAGCTTCTTCAGCGGCGCGCCCTTGCCGCCCTGGTTGCCGATGACGCGATAGGGCATGCCGACCTTGGCCAGCTCCAGCGTGCGCCTTGTTGCGTGATGATCGGCGATGTTGGTGAGCACCACCACGTCGCAGGTCCGGGCCAGGCTGGCCAGCGAGTCCGCGGCATGGGCGATCGGGTGCTGGTTGTGCATCCAGTCGGCAAAGAAGCCATTCAAGAGCGGCGGGAACTCTTGCGGTTCAACCGCCGAGCCATCGGCGCGCTTCACATTGCCGGTGAGCGCGAACGTATCGAGGCTGAGGGTCAGGCCGTGCACTTCGCGCAGATAATCGACGAACGGCGCGATGAAGTGCAGCAGCACGCCGTCGCAATCGGAGACGATGAGTGGCCGCGCCGTCACCAGTCGCTGCCCAGCTTGCGGGCGGCGAGCGCCAGCGCTTCGGGTTTCACGCCAATGGCCTCGGCCGTGGCGACAAGATCATGTTCATTGGCCATCAGATAATCGAGCAGGGCGGTCAGCGTTGCCGGCTTGCCGGCATTGGCGCGCAAGGCATCGGCATCCATGCCCGTCAGCGCCAGGAAACGCGGGCCCATCGCCTCGTCACCGGCAACATGTGCCAGCGCCTGCAAGGCGAGCACGGCCGGATCGGCGGAGGAGGGTTTGTCGCGCAACACAGGGGCAAGCCCTAATCGCTAAGCCTGTCGCCGCCAAGCGGCGTGATGCCGCCTGCCATGCAAAAAGGGCCGGCGTTGCCGCCGGCCCTCTTGTGTTTCGCAAGCGCGCGGGCGCTTACTTGATCTTGGCTTCCTTGAAGTCCACGTGCTTGCGGGCGACCGGGTCGTACTTGCGGAACGACAGCTTGTCGGTCTTGGTGCGCGGGTTCTTCTTGGTGACATAATAATAGCCGGTGTCAGCGGTGGACACGAGCTTGATCTTGATGGTTGTCGGCTTGGCCATGGTTCCGTTCCGCGTAAATCAGGTTGCGCGCGGGAGGCATGGCCACCGCGACGAAGGCGGCTCCAATGATGGAATATCGGGGCAGAGTCAAGCGGTGCAACGCGGCATTCGCCCCGCTGACAGCATGCAGCATTGGCAGGACGGACCGGATTGCCTATCTCAGCCGGCATGACCCCCATTTCCCTTGAAAATCGCGCCGTGCTGGCCGTGGACGGGCCGGATGCGGCCAGCTTCCTGCAAGGGCTGATCACGCATGATGTGACGCTGCTGGCACCCGGCCGCGGGCTGTTTGCCGGCTTGCTGTCGCCACAGGGCAAGGCGCTGTTCGATTTCCACCTCCACGCCGGCGAAGCGGGCGCCATCCTGATCGATGTCGCCACCGACAAGGCCGACGCGTTGTTGAAGCGGCTGAGCATGTACAAGCTGCGCAAGGCGGTCACGCTGGCCCGGCGCGATGATCTGGCGGTGCTGGCGAGCTGGCCAGGCGGTGGACCGGCCGATGCGCGCACGCCGGCATTGGGCGCACGCTGGATTGATGCCGCCGGCAGCGCGCCGGCCGATGCCGCGACCTATGAAGCGCATCGCCTTGCCATCGGCGTGCCCGACAGCGCTGATATCGGCAACGACGAGCTGTTGTGGCTGGAAACCGGCGCCGATCTGCTGGACGGCGTGTCCTTCATCAAGGGCTGTTATGTCGGCCAGGAAAACACGGCGCGCATGCACCATCGTGACAAGGTGCGCCGCCGGCTGGTGCCGGTGACAATTGCCGGCGATTCCGGCGAAGCGACCGAGGTGAAGGATGGCGAAGGTCGGGCCTGCGGCAAGCTGCGCAGCCGGCGGGGCGATCAGGCCATCGTCCACCTGCGGCTGGAGGCAGCGGATGCGCCGCTGTTCCTCGGCGACGCGGCGCTCAGCGTGCGGCGCCCGACGTGGCTGGAAAGCGCCTGGTGATGGACGATCCGCTGGTCCGCGCCTCGACGCGCGTCGAGCATGTGTTTGGCGAAAGCTGGGCCTGGATCACCCAGGACAGCGGTGAGGCGCTGTTCGGCGTCGCCATCGCGGGCGCCCTGCTGGCCGGATTGTGGCTGCTGAAATGGACGGCGCTGCGGCTGTTGCCGCGCGAGTTGGGCGGCCATCCCAGCCTGCTGCGCGCCCTGGTGCAGCGCACGCTCTTCCTGTTCCTGGCCGCGGTCGCGCTGGATGGCGCCACCCACGCCGTCGCCCCGCCGGGGCCGCTGCTGAGGCTGGTGGACAATCTCTTCACCATTGCGCTGGCCGTGCAAGGGGCGCTGTGGATCCGCGAATTGGTGCTGGGCCTGGTGCGCCGCCGCGCCGGCAATGGCGGCGAGGATGCTGCCGCACTTGGCAGCGCGATGGGCGTCATCACCGTGCTGGTCAATGTCGTGGTCTGGCTGCTCGCCGCCATCCTAATCCTCGACAATCTGGGCGTGAACGTCACCGCGCTGGTGGCGGGCCTGGGGGTTGGCGGCATTGCCATTGGTCTGGCGGCCCAGGGCATCTTCTCCGATCTGTTCGCGGCGCTGGCCATCCTGTTCGACCGGCCGTTCCGGGTGGGCGACACCATCAGCTACGGCACTTCCACCGGTACGGTGGAGCATATCGGGCTCAAGACCACCCGCATCCGCGCGCTGTCGGGCGAGCAGCTGATCATGGCCAACACCAAGCTGCTGGAACAGCAGGTGGCCAATCTTCGGCGCATTGAGGAACGGCGCGTGGTGCTCAATCTCAGCCTTGTCTATCAGACCGCGCCCGACCTGCTGGAGGCGATGCCCGGCCATCTGCAGGCCATAGTCGAGGCCCAGCCCGGTTGCCGGTTCGACCGCGCGGCGTTCACGGGCTTCGGCCCATCCAGCCTGGATTTCGAGCTGATCTTTTTCGTGACCTCGGCCGATATCGCCGCGATGCTGAGCGCGCGGCAGGCGGTGGGCTTTGCCATTGTGCGCCGCTTTGCCGAGCTGGGCGTGCAATTCGCCTATCCAACGCAGACGACCTTTACTGCCGCGCCCGATGGCCGGCTGATCGACCCCACCCAGATCACCGAACGCCCGCGCTGAACGGTGAGCCATCGCCGGGCTGCGGCGTCGCTTATCGTGAAGATGAACAGAAGATTGCCATTCATCTAATTTTCACTTTCGAAAACGTCAAAAATTGGTTACTGTTCTGGTCGTCCCAATTAGTTCTGGGGTGTCTGCGGCTGTGATGCCGCTACTGTGTGGGGGAGTAAGAACATGTCCAAGCTATTGAAAGTGGCCGCGATTGCGTCCATGGCCGTGGCCATGCCGGCGGCCGCAGCGGTGACGTTCAACGTCGGAATCGGGTCGCCCGTGAACGCGATTCCCAGCAACAATGATTTCAAGAGCAACCTGAACGGTCTCGGCCTGTTCCAATACACCGCCGGCGGCGCGACGGTTTCGCTGAGCGGCAAGGCCAAGCTGACCTTCGAGTTCCTGGGCTCGGAAAGCGGCTTCAGCGACAGCTTCAAGGCCGGTGGTGGCTCGATCTTCGCGTCGGAAAATTCAAGCTTCACCGCCTGGAATCCGGTTGCGCTCGGCTCGCTGAACTATCTTGCCGGCCCGATCAGCGACTGGATCTTCAGCTCGTCGGGTGGCGCGACGAACAAGGGCATCGGTGCCCTGGAGTTCGGCATCTTCCTGCCGGCCGGCGTGCAGGCGGGCGGCAATTATGCGTCCAACGTCCTCTACCTGGGCTTTGATGACCAGATCACTGGCGACGATGACAATCATGACGACATGATCATCCGCATTACCGCCGAAGATCTGTTCGATCCGGGTGGCGGTGTGCCTGAGCCGGAGACCTGGGCCATGCTCGTGGCCGGCTTTGGCCTGGTTGGCGCCGTGCGCCGGCGGCGGTCGACCGCGGTCGCGGCCTGAACCACGCAGCCAAGTGAACAGCGGGCCGGGTGCCGAAAGGCGCCCGGCCCGTTGTGATTCCAGGCGGCCGCAATGGGTTCCACCATTTGGCGGCTGGCCCCGCGTTCCGGCGCCGCGGTGTCAGCGGCAATGGCGGGCGTTGTTGATGGGTTGGTGAACAGCGCTCCAGCAGCCAGCACCGCCTGAACGCAACTGCGTCTCCAGGCTGTCCGCACGCACCGGGCTGCCGCCTGTGCCCCAGATACAGGATCGCCGGCACGCTGGCCCTTGGGCGAGCGTGCCGGCGATGCCGTCCATCATTGCCGCCCGGTGCGGGGGCGGCGCGGAAGGATCAGGCGGCCACGGTCGGGCGACGACGGCGGGCGGAGACGCCCACCATGCCGAAGCCGGCCAGCAGCATGGCCCAGGTCGCCGGTTCCGGCACGCCACCACCGGTGGTGATGGCGCCTTCAGCGGCAAAGCTGTCGAATTCGAAGGCAACCCCAGTCGAGGTGAACTTCAGGCCGGTGATCACCTGGCCGGCATCGGCGATGAAGTTCACACGGCGGTTGGTTGACGGCAGGCCCTGGTTGCCATTCGACGGCGGCAGCGATGCGCCGCCAATGGAGAAAATCGTCGCGCCGCCAGCACCCAGGACATCGACCTGGTTGTAGGTGTCGATCGAGCCCCAATAGAAGCTGATCGACTTCAGGTCAGGCGTGGACAGGGTGGCATTGTTCGGATTGATCGCGCTCGACACATAGCCGAAGCAGCTCGCCGTTCCGCCCGGGCCAACGGCCGGCATGGCCGCGCCCGCAATCGACGTGCAGCTGGTGGCGATACCGCCCGACCAGCTGTAGCCGGCGGCATTGGGGCCATCAAAGCTGACGACGATCGATTGGCCCGCAGCCGGGCCGGGATCCGGAGCACCAAAGGTGCCAGTCACAGTGACGGCCTGTGCCGCCGTCGCCATCATGGCGGTGGCCGCAAGGCCGATAAACAGACGCTTCATACAATTACCCCTCGCTATTACTGAACGAGGGCATAACAAACTATTACCTCACAGGCAATGGCAATTAACGGTGAATTTACCACTCTGAAAGGATGAGGCGTGCGAAGTGGCTGGAGGTCCAGTTTGGCAAATGGGTGACAGCGCGCGTCGTCGCTGAGCCCTGACGGTCGCCCCGCGTCAGGCCGGGCAGTGTTGGGCCTGGTGCCGCCGGGCAATGATGCCGGCGCGGCTGAAATCGGCAGTCAACAGCAGTGCCGGTCAGGCTGTAGACCGTCACCGCGCCGGTAGCGCTGCTCACCGCCAGGGCAATCTCGGCCTGCCAATGGGCGGTGAGGGGTTGGCAGGGAGACTCAGGCATTCGGGCGGGTTGACGTTTGCGTAAGCCGGGGCCTAGGCTGCGCGCCAAACAAGCTCATTGGGGAGATGCCGAGATGGCTGGAAAATCGCTGACGCTGGACGAATATCGCGCCCTGGCCGGGACCGAGGTGGGCGTGTCGGACTGGATCGACGTGCCGCAATCCAAGATTGACGCCTTTGCCGAAGTGACCGGCGATCACCAGTTCATCCACGTCAATCCGGAACTGGCCAAGCAGACCCCGTTCGGCACCACCATCGCCCATGGCTATCTCACGCTCAGCCTGCTTTCGGTGATGGCCTATTCGGCGATGCCCGGCATCAAGGGCACGCGCATGGGTGTGAACTATGGCCTCAACAAGGTGCGCTTCATGGCGCCGGTGAAATCCGGCAGCCGGGTGCGCGGCCGCTTCACGATCGCCGACGTGTCGCAGCGCCCGGATGGCGCCTGGCAGACGACCACGGCCATCACGGTCGAGATCGACGGTGAAACCAAGCCGGCGCTCGCTGCGGAATGGATCACGTTGCAATATGTCGGCTGAGCCGGCCTGACCCCCTGAAAGGAATAACCCATGCGTGAAGCTGTCATCGTTTCCACTGCCCGTACGCCCATCGGCCGGGCCTATCGCGGCGCCTTCAACGCCACGCCGTCGCCAACACTGGCCGGCCACGCCATTGCCCACGCCGTCAAGCGCGCTGGAATAGAAGGTGGCGACGTGGACGACGTGGTGATGGGCTGCGCGCTGCAGCAGGGCGTGCAGGGCGGCAACATCGCCCGCCTGTCGCTGCTGCGCGCCGGCCTGCCGGTCACCGTGTCGGGCCAGTCGATGGACCGGCAATGTTCATCGGGCGTGATGTCGATCGCGACGGCGGCCAAGCAGATCATTGTTGATGGCATGACCATCTGCGTCGGCGGCGGCGTCGACAGCATCTCGATGGTGCAGAACGACAAGATGCGGGTCGGCTCCGATCCCAGCCTGGTCGCCATGCATCCCAACATCCACATGCCGATGCTGCAGACCGCCGAAGTGGTGGCCAAGCGCTACAATGTCAGCCGCGATCGCCAGGATGAATATGGCTATCAGAGCCAGATGCGCACCGCCGCCGCCCAGGCCGCCGGCAAGTTCGACGACGAGATCGTGCCGATGACCGCCACCATGGCGATGGTCAACAAGGAGACCAAGGAGGTCACCACCCACGAGATCACGCTGAGCAAGGACGAAGGCAACCGCCCGGAAACCACGCTGGAGGGGCTGAAGGGCCTGAAGCCGGTCATCGAAGGCGGCGTCATCACCGCCGGCAATGCCAGCCAGCTGTCGGACGGTGCGTCGGCCAGCGTGCTGATGGAAGCCAAGGAAGCCGCCCGTCGCGGCCTTACCCCGCTCGGCGCCTATCGCGGCATGGCAGTCGCCGGCCTGGAGCCGGACGAGATGGGCATCGGCCCGATCTATGCCATTCCCAAGCTGCTGAAGGCCAACGGCCTGACCATGAACGACATCGGCCTGTGGGAACTCAACGAGGCGTTTGCCGTGCAGGTGCTGCACTGCGCTGACGTGCTGGGCATCGATCCCGATCTGCTCAATGTCAACGGCGGCTCGATCTCGATCGGCCACCCCTATGGCATGACCGGCGCCCGCTGCACCGGCCACGCCCTGATCGAAGGCAAGCGCCGCGGGGCGAAATATGTGGTCGTGACCATGTGCGTCGGTGGCGGCATGGGCGCGGCCGGGCTGTTCGAAGTCTACTAAAAAGCGCCCCTCCCACTTGCGGCAGGGGTCGGGGGTGGGCGTGATTGCGCGGGCCCACATACCCACCCCCAGCCCCTCCCGCCTGCGGGAGGGGCGTTACTGATTCGCCTTTCGGCGCCTTTTGCGCCATAGGCCCGCGATGACCATCGAAACACTCCCCGCGCCGCTGGCCCAGGCCATCGCGCAGCGCGGCTATGAAGAGCTCACCCCCGTCCAGTCTGCCGTGATCGCCGAGGAGGCGCGCGGCCGCGATCTGCTTGTCTCCGCCCAGACCGGATCGGGCAAGACCGTCGCTTTTGGCCTCGCCATGGCCGAAAATCTGCTCGGCGCGGCCGATGCGCTGCCGCCGCCGGCGCGCCCGCTGGCGCTGGTGATCGCGCCGACGCGCGAGCTGGCGCTGCAGGTCGCCAAGGAACTGGCCTGGCTCTAC
>NZ_WNJP01000089.1 GCF_009733735.1 Sandarakinorhabdus oryzae
CGGCGGCAGCGGCGCGGCCATCGCTGCCGGCGCTCGCGCGCTGCAGCCACGGAATGGCGGCGCGGCTCTGGCCGGCACGGTGCAGCGTCCAGCCGAGATTATAGGCAATGTCGCCGGCATCGGGCTCGATCGACAGCGCCTGTTCGAAATGCTGGCGGGCCAGATCGATGCGGCCCATGCGGTCATAGGCGATGGCAATGCCATTCAGCGCAGCGACACAGCTGTTGTCCTGCGCCAGCGCCAGCCGGAAAGCGGAAATAGCCTGGGCGGCGTTGCCGGCCACCAGCAGGCTGCGGCCTTCAGACAGCGCGGTTTCGACATCCTGCCCGGCCACGGCCGTCGCCGGGAGCCCGTCGCTGCGCGGCCGCAGGTCGCGATCGTTGGTGTCCGCCAGCGCCGGGGCCGATCCGGCCAGCGCGAGGATAAGGCCCGCGGCCTTCTTGCCAGAAGCCATGCTCATTGCTGCTGCGCTGCCCTCTGCTTGTCAACGGTTGCCATCTGGTTCTTCATGCCGATCGCGGCCGGCAGCATCAGCACCGCCACCATGGTGGGCAGCATGAAGCAGACCAGCGGGATCGACAGCAGCACCGGAATGCGGTGCGCCTTTTCCTCGGCGCGCATGCGGCGCTGCTCGCGCATTTCCGCGGCATAGATGCGCAGCGCCGATGCCACCGAGGCGCCCAGCTTGTCGGACTGGATGATCAGCGTGGTGAAAGCGGTGATTTCCGGCACGCCGCTCTTCTTGGCGAGCAGGCGCAGCGCCGCTTCACGGCTGCGGCCGGCGCGCAGTTCGAGGCTGACCTGGCCGAACAGCTTGGCCAGCAGCGGGTGCGACGAGGTGATTTCCGAACCGACGCGGCTGAAGGCTGCATCGATGCCGAGACCGGCTTCCAGGCAGACCAGCAGCAGGTCGAGCGTGTCGGGGAAGCCATTGAGGATTTCCTTGGCGCGTTCATCCGCGCGGCCCGACACGATGATGCCCGGCGCATAGAGGCCAAGCAGGGCCGAGCCCATCACGAACATGTAGAGCTTGCCCGGCGTCGGCCAGTTGCCACTGACCGCAATGAACAGCAGCATCAGCGTCGGCAGGCCCAGTGTGCCGGCAGCGCGCGCCAGCGTGAAGGCGCGCGGCGCCCAGGGCTGGTCGAAACCAGCCATCTGCAGTTTTTCAGCAATCTTGTTGGACGCGCTGTCGGTGAGGTTGAGACCGCGCTCCTCGATCTGCTGCAACAGGCGGGCCCAGCGCGAGCTGATGGCATCGTTGCGGATGCTGCCGGGGCCGCTGTCCACCGCGGCCGATCCGCCCTGGCTGGCGAGGCGTGCCTTGATGTCGGTGCGGCCCAGGATCATCGGGGCCAGCGCCAGCACCACCAGCACAGCGGCGAAGAAGACGAGGCCGAGGACGATCCAGTTGGCGAATTGACCAGTGACCATGACGCTTACACCTTGATCGCGATGAGGCGGCGCATGATCACGACGCCCAACGTGTACATGAACAGCACGCCCAACGTGCCCGGCATGAACCAGGGATCATCGACGACATCGAGATAGAAGCGCGGCTGGCTGGAAAACACGCCAAGGAAGGTCAGGATCGGCATGGCGGTGAGCAGCGTGCCGGTCATCTTGCCTTCCGACGCCAGCGCGCGGACCTTGAGCACCATGGCGGCACGGTCGCGGATCACGCGGGCGAGACCATCCAGGATATCGGCGAGGCTGCCGCCGGTTTCGGTCTGGATCGCGACCGAGACGACGAACATGTTGATATCCTGCGTCTGCACACGGCCCGCCAGATTGTCGAGCGCGTCGCGCAGCGGATAGCCATAGTTCATTTCGGCCAGCACCAGCGCCAGTTCCGACGACAGCGGGTCGGGCATTTCGCTGACCACCAGCTCCAGGGCGCCCGTCACCGGATAGCCGGCGCGCAGACCGCGAACCAGCACGTCGAGCGCGATCGGGAACTGCGCCTCGATCTTCTTCAGGCGCTTGGCGGCGGCATAATTGATGTAGAGGATGGGCAGCGCGATGCCGATGCCAGCCGCGAACAGCACCAGCAGCAGCACGGCGCCGACGCTGTGGACCTGGCCGGTGATACCGCCCAGCAGCGGGAACAGAAAACCGATCAGCAGAGTCGCGCTGGCCATGTAGGTCAGCATGCGCTGCGAGCTGAGCCGGATGCCGGCCTGGTTCATGCGGGTGTCGAGATAGGTCAGCACCGACGGCAACAGCGAGCGCGACACGTCGGTGGTCTGCCGGCGCAGGGCCGTGATGATTTCGGCGGAGGAAGCGCCCTGCTCGATCAGCTCCATGCGCTTCGACAGGCGGCGCTTGCTGCCATAGGTATCGCGATACCAGATGAAGCCGCCTTCCAGCAACAGCACCACCGCCAGGAAGACGATGGTGTAGAAGACGAACTGGGGATCGATGAACGAGGGCAGTTCCACCTCAACCCTCCTTGCGCTTGAACGGATCGAACATGGTGGACGGCAGGTCGAACCCGCGCGCCTTCAGCACTTCCATGAACTTGGGCCGCACACCCATCGGGCGCATCTCGCCGATCACCTTGCCGTGCTCGTCCACCCCTTCGCGGACGAACTTGAAGATCTCCTGCATCAGGATGATCTCCCCTTCCATGCCGGTGATTTCGGCCACCGAGGTGACGCGGCGGGAACCGTCCTGCAGGCGTTCCAGCTGCAGCACCACGTTGATGGCTGAAGCGATCTGGGCGCGCGCCGATTTCGGGCTGATGTCGATGCCGGACATGCCGATCATCTGTTCCAGACGCGACAGCGCATCACGCGGCGTGTTGGCGTGCAGCGTCGTCATCGAGCCATCGTGGCCGGTGTTCATGGCCTGCAGCATGTCGAAGGCTTCGCCCGAACGGATTTCGCCCAGGATCACGCGATCGGGCCGCATGCGCAGCGCGTTCTTGACAAGGTCACGCTGGTTGACTTCGCCGCGCCCTTCGATGTTGGCCGGGCGGGTTTCCAGGCGGACGACGTGGCTCTGTTGCAACTGCAGTTCGGCCGAATCCTCGATGGTGACCACGCGTTCGTGGCTGCCGATCGACGCCGACAGCGCGTTGAGCATGGTGGTCTTGCCCGAACCGGTGCCGCCCGAAACGATGACATTGCGGCGACTGGCGACGACGGCTTTCATCATCGTGGCGCAATCGGCGGTCATCGAGCCATATTCGACCAGCTTGTCGATGCTGGTGCGGCTGGGCGGAAACTTGCGGATCGAGAGGCACGGCCCGTCGATGGCCAAAGGCGGGATGATGGCATTGATACGGCTGCCGTCGGGCAGGCGCGCATCGACCATCGGCGAGCTTTCATCGACGCGGCGGCCGACGTTGGAAACGATCTTGCCGATGATGCGCAGCAGGTGGGCGTCACTGGCGAAGCGGGTGCCGACTTCCTCGATGCGGCCGCGCCGTTCCACGAACACCTTGGTGGCGCTGTTCACCATGATGTCGGAAATCGTCGGGTCCTTCAGCAGCGGCTCCAACGGGCCGAGGCCAAGCAGTTCGTCCAGAATGTCCTCAACCAGCTGGCGCCGCTCGGCAGCGTTCAGGGCCTGGTTGTTTTCCTTCAGCATTTCCTGGACGAGATCGCCGATGTCGCGCTGCATCTGCTCGCGCGTCATCGTGTCGAGGGCCGCCAGGTTGATGCGGTCGATCAGCTGCTGGTGCAGCGTGACCTTCAATTCGGTGTAATCGTCGCGGCGGCGGTCCTTGATGCTCACCACCGGCGCCGAGGTCGGCTCGGCCGCCTGGATGGCGCCGCCACCCTCCGGCGTCTCGCCAGGGCCGGGTCCGGTCTTGCGGCGGGTGGGGAAGATCACGCGGTGGCCCCCATCTGCAGAAGTTCGTCACTCAGCTGCGCCGCGATGACACGCAGGTCGCGCTCCACCTTGGCCTTCAACTTGATCTGGCCGAGCGTGCGGCCTTCATCCAGCGCCGCCGAAACGGTGGGATAATCATTGGCCAGCGCGAAATGCACGCGGCTGCGCAGCGCGGTCTCGGCTTCGCCCAGGTCATATTTGCCGAACAGGCCGGGCACCATGCGGTTCATCACCACCCGCACCCGTTCGCCCAGGCCATTGGCTTCGGCGACATCGATCTGGCGGCGCGCCTGCTGCACGCCCGAAACGGTCATCTGCGAGATCAGCAGCAGCAGGTCGGCCTTCTGGATGGCGGTCGCCGTCCAGTCCATCCACACCCCCGGCAGGTCGAGCAACACCAGATCGAAATTCTGAGTGGCCGTCTCGAGCAGGCGATCCATGAATTCCGGCGTGATCGCGTCCAGCGGTGTCATGTCGGACGGAGCGGCGATCACCGACGCGCCCGAGGTGTGGCGCTCGATGACCATCTTGAGGAATTCGCTGTCCAGCCGCTCGTCGGCCTCGATCAGGTCACCGATCGACAGTCGCGGCTTGAGGTTCATGTAGAGCGCCGCGGTGCCGCGCTGCAGATCAAGATCGATCAGCAGCACGCGCTTGTTGTCGCCCGCCCAGATCTGGGCCAGTTGGCTGGCGATCATGCTGGTGCCGACGCCACCGAGCGCACCCTGCAGCGCGATGACATTGCCGCTGCGCGCCGGACCGCCGCCGGTGCTGAGCATGGCGCGCTTTTCGCGGCCCGATTCCAGCGCCTGGCCCAATTCCTCGCGGGAAAACGGGATCGGCAGCACATCGGCGATGCTGAGCCGCATCAGCTTGCGCGTGGCGGTGATGGTGAGATCCGACGCCGCGGCCACCACCGGAATGCGGCCGCCCACGGTGGTGGCAAACTGTTCCAGCGCCGCCAGATCGCCAGCATTGGCCGGATCGATTTCCAGCACCAGAAGGTCGGTGCGGCGCATGAGAGGGCCATTCGCGGCCAGCTTTTCAAGGCCGCCATCAAACATGCGGAACTCGGCGCCCAGATCAGTGAGGCGCGACTGATCGACCTGGGCCGCGGTTTCCGGCCGCAGCGCCATGGTCACCCGCAGATCGCCGGCATCGCCCTGCGTCGGCGGTTCGACCGCCTCACCGCGGCCGGCAAAGGCCCCCAGACGTGCCAGCAGAGCCATTAGCGTGGGCCCGACGTCGGCGCGGCCGCGGCTGCGCCGCCACTCTGGCTCTGGCCGAGCTTGCTGTCACCCGAGAGCGGCAGCAGCGCCTTCACCTTGCCCTGGCGGTAGCGCGTGATGGCGGCATCGGCGAGCTGGCCATTGCCGCCTTCGATCGCCACATTGGCATAGCTCGGGGTGAGATCCACGGTCATCGCCGCGATATTGTTCTGCACCACCAGGCCCATGCCCTTGTCGGCGGCGGCCGCCGGGGCGGCAACGCTGACCATCAGCGCCAGCAGCAGGAGAGAGGTCGCAATCCGGAACATGGTTTACCTCACGATGTGGCCGTGCTCGGCAGCAACGCCGCCGGGCTTGTTGATGGGGCTGGGCGGGCCGGGCAGCGGCAGCGCGGGAGCGGGCTGCACGCGGTGTTCGGCCTTGCCGATCAGGAACAGATCGGAGTCGCTGGGTTCAAGCACGCGATCGGTGGGCAGCTGCAGCGACGTGCCGGCCTGCACCGGGCGGACGATGCGCGGCGTCACCAGGATCACCAGTTCGGTTTCCTGCCTGGAGAAGCTGGTGGACCGGAACAGCGCGCCGATGATCGGAATGCGCCCCAACAGCGGGATCCGGTTCACCGTGTCGGTGAAATCGCTCTGGATCAGGCCGGCGAGCGCGAAGGTCTGGCCATCGCGCAGCTCCAGCGTGGTGCGGGCGCGCCGCACCTTCAGGCCCGGAATGCGGAAATTGTTCAGATCGATGCCGGCGGCCGGATCGAGGCTGGACACTTCCGGCGCCACCAGCAGGTTGATCAGCCCGTCCTCCAGCAAGGTCGGCGTGAAGGCGAGGCCAACACCGAACTGCTTGAACTCGATGCTGACCTGGCCCGCGGCGGTCACACCGGTCGGCACCGGGAACTCCCCGCCGGCCAGGAAATTGGCGGTTTCGCCCGACAGCGCGATGATGTTGGGCTGGGCGAGCGTGCGGATCAGGCCTTCGCGCTCCAGCGCCTGCAACCGGATCCCGAAATTGGGGAAACTGAGCGCTGCGGTGAACTTGCCGGTGATAGGGGTGCCAGGCGTCACCACGCCAACCGTGTTGCTGCCGCTGTCGTTGCTGTAGCTGATCGTGTCGATGCCCAGCGACTTGGCGGTGCCGCGCTGCATTTCGGCAAAGCGCACTTCCAGCAGGATCTGCTGGGATGTGCCGATGCCGGCCATGTTGATCACCTTGTCGGGCGCATAGGCCTGGGCGATGGTGACGGCGCGCTGCACGGCGGCCGCACTGCTTGCCGTTCCGGTCAGGATCAACTGGTCAGCCGCGGACTGCACACCCAGGCTTTCGGTGGGCATCAGTTCGGCCAGCTTCTGCTTCAGGCCCATGGCATCGGGCGCCACGTTGACATCGACAACCGCGATCACCCCGCCATTCTTGTCATAGAGGGTGAGGTTGGTGGTGCCGACATCCTTGCCGAGCAGATAGACGACATTGCTGGTGACCGGGCTGACATCGGCGATCTTGGGATTGCCGATGGCGATCCGGGCGAAGGGCCGCGGCACGCGCAGGGTCTGCGACTTGTTGATGGGCAGGTTGAGCGTGAGGCCCGTGCGGGCATCAACACTGCTCGACTGCGCCAGAGCCGCAACCGGAGCCGTGAGCGTGGCGATTGCCAGACCGGCAACAAGGAGAGGTCGCACCATCATTTGCCAATCACCGATTCAAATTTGGCTTCGGTTCCACGCATCACAACAACACCAGGACCCAGCGCCGGCTTGGCAGCGCCAGGCGCACCGCCCGCCGCGGGGCCACCGCCGCCACCACCGGAATTCGGCTTGCGCACAAGCCGGGTGATGGTGCCGTCGTTCAGGTCCATCACCTGCGCCGTCTGCAGGCGCACGCGGCTTTCATCGCTGAAGTGGCGCAGCGCCAGGCTGAGCTGGCCGACCGTCTGGGCCAGCGCGATCTTCTGGGCCTGCAGCGGGGTCACCTCGATGGTGGCCGCCTTGACGACTTCCGGCTTGTCCTTGCCAACGTTCATGTCGACACCAACCGCCAGCACCCGCGCACCCTGCACCAGCAGTTCGGAGATCGGCAGCGCCTCGTCGGGCGAGCGGGTCATGAACACGTCCACCCGGTCACCCGGGAAGATCAGGCCGGCAACGCCCGACACTTCGTTCACCGGCACCGACACCGCGCGCATCTGCGGGTTGAGCAGCTGGGCGGTCGAAAGCCGGTTTGCGCCGGTGGCGAGCGACTTCTCAGTCAGGATTTCGTTGGCGACGATCGGGCGCATCGCGGTGCGGCCGACGCCCATGGTCAGCTCCTCGATGCGCTGGAAGCTGCCCTGGGGCAGGTTGCCGGCCGGCCAGTCGACGACCTTCACCTTTTCAGGCGTGATCTTCTCGCCAAAATTGATGTCGGCCGATGCGATGACCGTCGGAACGGTACGCACGGCTGCGGTCGTGTTGCTGGTGTCGGGGCTGCTGCTGAGGAAGGTGCGCGCAAACAGCACGGCGACCAGGCCCAGCGCCACAGCGGCGATCAGCATGAAGATGGATGAGCGGCGCATCAGCGGGCCGCCCCGGTGGCAAGATCAAGCCAGGCCCTGCGCACTGCGCCGGCCGGCGATCCTGGATACTGGTGCATCTGCGTGTGCAAAGCGCGCCCCTCTTGCAACTGCCCCTTCACGGCCGGATGGCCGCTGAAGTCCTGTTGTTTACGGCTGGACTCCGGCCCAGCTTGACAGTTACGCCCGAACGCTACTTGCAACGCACGAGCGGACCGTAACCGGGACCCGCCCACATCGACGGCACTGCCGTCTTCAATCTTTTGCCACTGAAAATATTCCGCCCGCCGCCTCGAACATGGCGAAAAGCGACCCACCAAAGGCATCCAGGCCCAGCAGCAAGGGACCCAGAAGCGATGCGACGATCAGGGCATATTCGGCGGCCGAAGCGCCGGACTTGCACGCGATGAAAGACCAGAAGATCATTGCATCAATACCCAATCGCACGACGTGGAACCGAGCAACCTGATGGCCAATACCGGGCTGTCAGCGGCTGCAAGGAAACTGGCCGGGGCGCGGACGCCCCGGCCAGGAACACATTACGGGTTAGCAGCGCTCGCCTTGGCTTCGAGCAGGTTGCCCGTGGTGCCGAGGGCGGTCTGCAGCGAACCACCGAACAGGGTGGCACCGGCCACCACGAAGCCGCCGAGCACGGCAACGATCAGGGCGTATTCGGCAGCCGAGGCGCCGGACTTGTTGCCCTTCAGAGCGTTCAGGATCTTCATCATCGTCTTGTTTCCCACTGTTGTAGGCCTAAGCCACTTTGCAAGGTCCCGCACGTTTTGGACGAGCGTACGGGAGGGACCACCGTTGATGCCGATCGGATGAAAACCCACTGCTTCCTCCGGCCGGTATCCCACAACATGAATAAACGTCCGTAACGAATTGAACAATATCGAAATTGGTTGACGTTTTTTTGGGATACTTCTTCAATCTTCATTATGGTTTACTGTTTTTAATAAATATTTACGTTTCGTTATTTATTGAATCGCCACGAAGGTGAAGCAGACACTTGGATGCCAATTTTCACCCAATATAAACAATGGCTTACGATTCACATCATGAGTCATTTACTGTTAGATTTCAATGACTTGGACTGATTCATAAACGTCTGTGAAAGACCGTGAGCGCAGGGCCAGACGTGGCCAAATTGCCTGAAACTTCACTGTTGCGAAAATGTCACGTCGTCTGCCGATTGTTGGATTTGCAGGTGGCAGTGGCCCGGAATCGGGCAAAAACGAATCGAAAATGCCCCGATTCGAATCGGCGCATGCAGCCCTTCGACCCGAAATACAGGCGATTCGGCGCAGCTTCAGGCCACCACAGGCGCCGAATGGGGGTAGCGCGCCAGCCCCAACAGCGCGCCGCCAAACGCCAGGCGATGGCGTCGGCATGGCCGGCTCCGGCGGGTTGCAACCCCCATCAAAGGCCCATATCCAGGGTGCAAGCATCCCGAAAATGCCAAGTGCAGGACAACGCTTTGACCAACAACACCGAAGCGCAACGCGATGCCTGGTCTGCGCTGGCGGCACCGATTGCTGTCGCATGCTGGGTGGTGACCGTTCTGTTCAATCCGGGCTTGTTCAACGATTCAGATACAAACTGGCATCTGGCCGCCGGTGACTTGATCCTGCGCACCGGCACCATTCCAACCGTTGACCCCTTTTCCTGGACCGCAACCGGTCGGCCCTGGGTGGCGCACGAATGGCTTTCCGAAGTGTTCATGGCGCTGGCCTACAAGGCGGCGTCGTGGACTGGCCTGGCGATGCTCGCGGCTGCCGCGCTGGCCCTCATCTTGAGCATTATCGCGATCCGTGCCGGCCAGTGGCTGGAACCTCAGCGAGCCGTCACGATGATGATTGTCGTTGCGGCGGCGCTTGCACCCACCACGATGATCCGGCCCCACCTGCTGGCATTTGCCTTGCTCACGGTCTGGACCATGTTGCTGATCGACGCCCGCCGAAAGGATCGGGTCCCGCCGTGGTGGAGCGTGTTGGTCCTCGTGCTGTGGGTCAACATGCATGCCAGCTGGGTGCTGGGCATTGCGCTGTCCGGCGCTTTTGGTTTCGAAGCGCTGCTGCGCAGCCAATCGCGCCTGCGCGCGCTGCGGAACTGGTCCGTCTTCGGCATTGCCTGCCTGGCGGCGACCCTGATCAACCCGCAGGGCTTTGCCCTGTGGGCCTATCCGTTTGACGTCAGCACGATGAGCACGCTCTATCTGATCGAGGAATGGCGCCCGATGGATGTGCGCAAGGATGCGCTCCACCTCGCCAGCATGGCCCTGGTGTTGATTGGGGTCATACGTTTGCACCGACAGATGGGGATCGTCCGCATCCTGCTGCTGGCTGGACTGATGCTGATGGCGATCCTTCATATCAGGCACCTGGCGCCGTTCGTGCTGGTGTCCAGCCTGGTGCTGCTTGACGCTGTTCGCGACGATTCGCGCTGGGGAACCCCAACGAGCCTGCGCCCGGGCCGTGCGGTAATTGTGGGGTCGCTGATCATCCTTGCCGGTTTCGGTGCCCGCCTCTTTATCCCGCTCGTGCGGCAGGACAACGGTGCCAATCCGATGGCGGCCCTGGCCGCCGTTCCGCCGCAGATCCGGGCCCTGCCGGTGATCAATCATTATGATTTTGGCGGCGTGCTGATCCTGAATGGCATTCGCCCCTATGTCGACGGCCGGGCGGACATGTATGGCGACGTCTACATGCAGCAGTATATCCGGATCCTGGCGGGCCAGCCGGACGCCGTTCACAAGGTGCTGGCCGATGGCAAGGTCGGCTGGATCATCGTCCAGCCCAAGAACGGCCTGGTGGCAACGGCCGAAAAATCAGGCTGGCGGCGCCTCCATGCCGATCAATGGGCGGTTGTGCTGATCCGCCCCGACCTGGCGTCAACTGTCCGGAAGAATTGACGGGATCCGATCAGCGCTGCGCCAGCTGCCAGGCGATCGCGCTTTCATAATCCCACGCCATCGGGCTGCCATCGACGTCCTGGGCCGGCACGAAGCGGGCGCGGCGGGCCAGCAGCGCGCAGGTGTCACGGTCCAGCCCGGCGTGTCCGCTGGAGCGGATCACGTCGCAACGCTCGACCGAGCCCTGCGGGTTGATCGCCAGCTTGTAGCCGACCGTGCCGCTCTCGCCGCGTGCCAGCGGCCCGGCCGGATATTCGCCATTCCCGATCCAGGCATCACGCATGCAGGGTTCGGCCACCATCGGGCCACTGACGCGCGCATCCGGGCAACGAATGGCCGGTTCCGGGCGATCGGGCGCCGGCGGGGCGGCCCGGGTTTCGCCCATGGTCCATTCCAGCGCGTAAAAATCCACCGCCGCCACATCGCGGCCCTTCACATCGCGGGCCGGCTGGTAACGGCCCCGGGCCATAAGCTGGAGACAGGCCGTGAGATCAACGGGTTTGACCCCCGACGGCTTTTCCAGCCGGCAGCCCGCCACCCGGCCATCAGCCCCCAACTGCAGCCGCGCCTCGAGCCGGTAGCGCCCCGGCGGGGCATCCCTGGACGCCGGCATCAGCCGGATCCAGGTGGAGCGATCTCCGATGGCGACGGGCGCCCGGTAGCCGCCGCCAGCCGGACTGACCGCCGCCGGGCGCGGCGCATTGGCCGGGGCCGGTCGCTGGTCAATCAGCGGACGCAGGATGGTGAACAGGCCGATGGCGATGATCAGGATGCGCAGCGGCCAGCCCGCAATGCCGCGCCGCCGCGCCTGCCAGACTGCGATTCCGCCCACCAGCAGCCCGGTGATCACCGGCGCACGCGGCAGGCCGGTGGCCGGATCGATGAACAGATTGGCGCTGGTCAGTTCCGAAATCGCGCCGGCGGCATTCGGCACGCTGGCATCGATGCGGCTGCCCAGTTCGAACAGCAGCAGCGTCAGGGCCACCAAGCCCGCGGACGGCAGCGCCTGCCACCAGCCGCGCGCCAGCCGCAGCGACAGCAGCAGGCCCATCAGGGCCAGCGGCAGCAGCGCCAGCCC
>NZ_WNJP01000009.1 GCF_009733735.1 Sandarakinorhabdus oryzae
CCGCGGCCAGCGCCGGCTGCGGCAGGCGAGCGAGCTGCGACGCCAGGCGATGGACGCTGGCCAGATCGCCGCGCGCCAGGGCGTCACGCGCGGCAGCGGGGGAGGGGTGGTTCATGGCCGGCAGGAATGGCAGAGCGCCGGCCACAGTCAACCGGCGAACGGCGCAGGCCAGGGGCGGCAGCGCGGCACCTGACCGCAGCTGGTTGCGGAGGATGACGTATGGGTGCGCCTGTGGCAGGATGCGATCAGCATCAGGACTGCCGCCGGATTGGGATGTCATGACAAGCAATCGCCTGAAAGACATGCTGTTTCGCTACATGCAGCCGGGCCTCATCGTGGCCATCGTGGCCTGGTGGACGCTGTTGCCGCCCAGCCTTGCCAGCAGCGCCACGACCTTCTTCTGGACCGGAATCGCCATCAAGGGCTTCGTGCTGCTGCTGGAAGCGTTCAACGAGCGCCACGCCAGCTGGCGCCTCACGCCGCGCGAACTGCTGAGTGACGTCATCTACGTCGCGCTTGGCTACACGGTGGTGCAGTGGCTCGATCACAATATCGCCGAGCGCGGGTACCAGGCGTTCAAGGCGATGGTGGGCATCAAGACGCCGTGGCTGACGGCGGCGCCGGTGGCGCTGCAGGCGGCGCTGGTGGTGGTGCTGCTGGAATTCGGCCAATATTGGATGCACCGCGGCATGCACAACTGGCGGCCCTTGTGGCTCACCCACGCGCCGCACCATTATCTTACGCAGCTGAACGCGCTGAAGGGCCATGTCGGCAACCCGATCGAGCTGTTCCTGGTCGGCCTGTCGGTGGTGTCGCTGTTCGATTTCTCGCTGCCCGGCCTGTTCGCCGGCTTTTCGGTGCTCACCGCGATCTTCTGCTTCGCCCACGCCAACGTGCGCTTCAACCCGCCGGCGTGGTATGCGCACGTGTTCACCACCATCGAAAGCCACAGCCTGCACCATTCGATGGAATATGAAGACACGCGCTGCAACTATGCCAACGCGCTGATCCTGCTCGACCGCATGTTCGGCACCTTCCGCGCCGGCGAGACCGCCGAAGTGGGCCAGGAGGCGGGGCGCAAGCTGGGGATCAAGGACGTGATGGTCTATCCGTTCACGCCGCTGATCGACGGCGCGCGCGGCATGCTGAAAGGGTCGCGGGCATAGGGAGTTGGCTGATCAAGCCGTCGGGCAGCTTGCGCCCATTTTCGATCGTTCGACTGAAACACGCTTTGACCCGAAAGCTGCAGTTCTGCCTTACGAAAATAGGTATGATCGTCGGCTGACGCTTGGTATGTTCTTTAAATGCGAAATGAACAGCCGAATCGCTTTACGATCAAGAAGATGGATGAAAGCCGAGGGCATTGTGACTGTTGTGGCAGAGATAGCCGCTCGGTTGCAGGATTGGTCTATGATCAAGGTAATGCCGCCGCAGCCTACTGGATACATTGGACCGAGGGACACCTGAGCGACATTGGCGCGAACCTCGATTTGGTGCTGGGTGAATGGGGCGAGGGAACAAGCCCTGCAGATCGATACGCTATCTCCATGGTTCATCGGCAGCAGGCTGATGGCACTCCAGCCCTAATGGTTATCGATGCTCACGGCAGACCGGCCGCAAACGGAAACCTCGCCAGCACCGCCATGCGTCGCGACGATGTAATTGGAACACCTCTGGCGGCGCAGGTCTTCGCCCTGACTGATGCAATTTATGAGCAAGATGACCGCTTTTTCTGATGGTCTGCTCACCACCCCATTGCCGCCATTGCGCCCTCCGTATCGAGGGCGATTGACCCAAAGGCAGTAGGTCTGGTTTGGACGTGAAAAGCCGCCTGTCTACTCCCGACCCAGCTGCAGTCATTCAATCTCGTTAGCAGTGGGCGGCACTCCGCGCTTGGCCGCAGCCGCAGACATGAGAACTCTCTCGACGATGGCATCGAACTCCTCCTTGCCGATTGCATCGAGGGCATCATAACTTGTCACGGTTGGGGGCCACCAGCCGTGCAATTCACCCCACCGATGCAACTCGCGAGCAGCCGCTTCGACTTGATCGTCCGTTGGACGATCAGATTCGATAAAATTCGATGGATGCACGATAAACCCCAATTGGAATTTCAGGCAGGCGATGTCTGTTTCCCACCCCATTGCAGACGTTAACGCTTGCGAGTTCACGCCCTAATTCTTCGCCCCAAGCGCCGGCGCCGGCCAATATTTCAACGTGTGCACATCATGCGCGCTGGTCCACACGCCGGCCCTGGTCCAGCGCAGCGCGCCGCTTTTCACTTCGGGGCCCACACGGGCGATGATGGCCTGCGTTTTGGCGTCGATCACCACATATTCCTGATCGTCGGTGGTGCGCAGCCACACCTTGCTGGCGCCGGTGTCGATGTCGCCCCATTTGAGGTTCGCGCCCACCTTCACCCGGCCGGCCACGGTGACCGCCTTGGGATCAACCTTCACCAGCGTGCCATCGCCCTGTTCCTGCACCCACACGCCGCCGGCGCCCGCCGCCAGGAAGCCCGGCTGCTTGCCCAGAGCGGCGCGCGCCGTCACTGCGCCCTTGGCGGGATCGATGCGCTGCACGCTCTGCTTGGGCGCGCTCACCGCCCACAGCGCGCCTTCGCCAAAGGCCAGATAGGACGTGCCGGGATCGACCGCGATGCGGGCGGTGATCGCGCCGGTCTTCGGGTTCACCCGCGCCACTTCGCCCTTGGCATCGCTCGCCACCCAGATCGAACCGCCGCCGAACACGACGTTCAGTTCGCCCGACTTGTCGGCGATGCCAGTTTCCACCGTCTGCACCAGCGTGGCCGTGCGCGTGTCGATCCGGTGCAGCGCGCCCAGCTTGCAATCGGCGACCCACAGATATTTGCCCTTGATCGCCATCGCCCCGCACGGCCCCGGCAGCGCGACGCTGGCTTGCCTGCCGCTGCGGCTCCACTGCTCGACCCGGCCGCGGTTGGTCATCCACACCGTCTTGCCGTCCACCACCAGGAAATCGCCGAAGTCCGGCACAGTCTGCACTTCGGCCTGCTGGGCAAGGGCAGGGGCGGCGGCGAGCAGGAGGGCGGTGAGGCGGATCATGGCAGCTTTCCCTTCGCGTCAGGCGGTCTTGCTGGCGATATAGGCGCGCCAGCCGCCCAGGTGGGTGATGTCCTCGGCGCCAGTGAGCGCCCGCGGCTCTGCAACGAAACCCTTCACGCTCGATCCGTCCGCCAGCGTCACCGTGCCGATGGCCAGCGGCGGCGGCACATCGACAACGAAGCTGCCGAACTCGGCGACGCCCAGTTCATACACCTCCAGCTTGATCGGCGCACCATCGGGCGTGAACACCAGCGCCGGCTTGGGCGGCACGCTGTCGGCCATGGCATAGAGGCGATAGGTCGGCGCGGTCTCAAAGGCGCCGACGAACGTCGCGTTGCGGGAGGTCAGCTGCCAGTGCAGCGGCATGCCTTCCAGGTGCGCGCCCACAACGGCCAGTTTCACAGTCTGCATCTTGCCCTCCAGGTCGAGTGGTGGTGGTGCGGGGTGGCCGGTGGCTTCGGCCCAGGTTTCGGCCAGATCGAGCAGCGCCCGGTCCGTATCGGCCGGGCCAATGAACGTGATGCCGAAGCCGACGCCATTGGCCTTTTGCCCGGCCGGCACTGCCACCGCCGCCATGTCGAGCAGGTTCACGAAGTTGGTGTAGAGCCCGAGATTGCTGTTCAGCCCCACCGGCGCGGCCAGCATTTCGGCGACGCGATAGCTGGTCGGCGTGGTCGGGAAGGCGAGCACGTCGATGCTGTCCCACAGCAGGTCGGCATGGCGCTTGATGTCGGCCAGGCGGTACATGCCGTTGAACAATTCGACCGCCGTCTTGGCCCAACCCTGTTCGACCACGGTCCGCACGGTGGGGTCCACGGCATCCGGGTTGTTGGTGAGGATTTCGGCCATGGCGGCGGTGCGTTCGGCGACCCACGGGCCGCCATAGAGCAATTGCGCGGCCTCCAGCAGCGGGGCGATATCAAGTTCGACGACCTCGCCCAGGGTGGCGAGCGTCGCCAGCGCACGCTCATACAGATGCTCGGCCTCCACATCGCCGAACCAGTTGCGCTGATCCCGGCGCGGCACGGCGAAGCGGCGGGGCCCCAGCGGTCGGTCGGCGAGCGGCTTGGAGTAGGCGTCGGCGGCGTCGAAGCCGGCGATCACCTGATCGACCAGGGCCGCATCGGCCGGTCGGTCGGTGAACACGGTGATGCAATCCAGCGTGCGGCAGGCCGGCACCAGGCCGGTGCCGCTCCAGCGGCCACGGCTGGGCTTGAAGCCGATCAGATGCTGGAACGCCGCCGGCACCCGGCCCGAACCGGCGGTATCGGTGCCGAGCGCGAACGGCACCAGTCCGGCGGCAACGGCGACCGAGGAACCGGAGGAGGAACCGCCGGACACCCACGCCAGATTATGCGCATTCCGCGGGGCGCCATAAGGGCTGCGCGTGCCGTTGAGGCCGGTGGCGAACTGGTCGAGATTGGTCTTGCCCACGCAAATGGCGCCCGCCGCCTTCAGCCGGGCGATCACCGTGGCATCGGCATCCGGTTGATAGGCGAAGGCCGGGCAGGCGGCGGTGGTAGGAAGGCCGGCAACGTCGATATTGTCCTTGGCGGCATAGGGCACGCCGGCCAGCGGCAGCACTTCACCCGCCGCCACGCGCGCATCGACGGCGCGGGCCTGGGCCAAAAGATCATCGGCGGCAGCACGCGAAATCCAGATCTGCGGCTGCACCGCGTCATAAGCGGCGATGCGGGCCAGCGTTTCGGCCATCACCGCTTCGGCCGAAGTGGTCCCAGCGTTCACCGCCGCCGCGATGGCGCTGGCGTGCTGGCGGCTCAAGGCGTCCTCCGCAGCGCCAGCATCGGCGCGCCGGGTTGCAATGGCTGGCGTTCGGCCAGATAGAGCGCGACCACCGTGCCGGCGGCCGGGCTTTCCACCGGACATTCCATCTTCATCGCCTCGATCACCGCGATGGTGTCGCCGGCCTTCACAACGTCACCGGGCTTCACCAGCAGTTTCCACACGCTGCCGCCGAAGGGGGATTCAACAAGTTCCGCGCCATCGGGCACGTCCACGGCTGCGGCCGGGGCCATGTCGGCGGCGTCGTCCGCCACCCGGTCAAATTCGCCCTTGCGCTGCCAGTCAGCCCGCTCCTCGGCAAAGGCCGCCTGCCGGTTGGCTTCGAAGGCGGCGATATCGGCGGCATTGTCGGCCAGGTAACGGCGATAGTCGGCGAGGCGGAACTCGGACGGTTCGATGCGGATGGCGCGGCGGCCGCTCGGGATATCGCGCCGCCATTCCACCAGTTCCTCAGGCGTCACCGGATAGAATCGTATCTGGTCGAAGAAGCGCAGCAGCCAGGGCTTGCCCTCGATGAAGGCGTCGGTCTGGCGGTGGGTGTTCCACACCTGGATGGTGCGGCCGAACAGCTGGTAACCGCCCGGGCCTTCCATGCCATAGATGCACATATAGGCCCCGCCGATGCCGACGACGTTGGGCGGCGTCCAAGTGCGGGCCGGGTTGTATTTGGTCGTCACCAACCGGTGGCGCGGATCGACTGGTGTGGCGACCGGTGCGCCCAGATAGACGTCGCCCAACCCCATCACGAGGTAGGAGGCGTTCCAGATGATGTCCTCAACCGCCTGCACATCAGGCAAGCCGTTGATGCGGCGGATGAATTCGATATTGTCCGGGCACCAGGGCGCATCATCGCGCACGACGGCCATATATTTCTGGATGGTCTCGATGGTGGCCGGATCGCGCCAGCTCAGGGGCAGGTGGACGATGCGCGACGGGATGGTGAAATCATCCAGCTCGCCCAGCCTTTCCTCGGCCGCCATCAGCGCGGCCAGCGCGACGGCGCTGTCGAGGCGCACGCCATCGAAATGCATCTGCAAGCTGCGGATGCCCGGCACCAGATCGATCACACCGGGCAGGGCCAGCCGCTCCAGTTCGGTGAGCAGCGCGTGGACGCGGATGCGCAGTTCCAGGTCCAGGGTGATCGGGCCATATTCCACCAGGATGTTGCGATCACCCTGCTGGCGATAGACGACGCGCGGCCGGCTGCCCGCCGCCGGGATTTCGGCGAGGATCGGCGACAGATCGGCGATTGCGCTGCCAGCCATGTCCGGCAAGGGCGCACCCGTAGCCAGCAGCGCCCGCTGTGCCGCATCGGCGGCCTGGGCGGCAGCCAGCGTGACCGGCACGAAGCGCAGCCGGTCGCCGGGGGCCAATTGCCCGATCTTCCAGCGATCCGCCGCAATCACCACGAACGGGCAGACGAAGCCGCCCAGCGACGGCCCATCGGGCCCGAGGATGATCGGCATGTCGCCGGTGAAATCCACGGCGCCAATGGCATAGGGATTGTCGTGGATGTTGGACGGGTGCAGGCCGGCCTCGCCGCCGTCCAGCCTCGCCCATTCCGGCTTCGGCCCCACCAGCCGCACGCCGGTACGGTTGCTGTTGTAATGCACCTGCCAGTCCGTGCCAGCGATCATCGCCATATCGCCGGGGGTGAAGAAATCCGGCGCGCCGTGCGGGCCAACCATCACCCGCACCATCCACTCCGTCGGCAGCGCCGGCAGCGGCGCACTGGCCAGGGGGGTGGTGGTGGGTGCGTCCCCAAGGTGCAGCACATCGCCCGCCAGCAGCCGGCGCGCGCCATGGCCGCCGAACCCGCCCAGATCGAATGTGGCGACACTGCCCAGATACGGCGCGATGTCGAAGCCGCCGGCAACCAGCAGATAGCCGCGGAAGCCGCCGCCCTTCGCCCGGCCCATCGCCAGTTTCTGGCCCGCCGCCACGCTGATGGCCTGGCCCAGCGGCACCGGCGCGCCATCCAGCGTCGCGCCGAAATCGGCGCCGGTCAGGCAGATGCGCGTCGGCGCGGTGAAGGCCAGGGTCGGCCCGGTGACGGTGATTTCCAGACCGGCCGTGCCTTCATCATTGCCGAGCAGGCGATTGCCGAGCCGGAAGCTGAAATCATCCATTGGCCCTGACGGCGGCACGCCCACGGCCCAATGCTGCTGGCGGCCCGGCCAATCCTGCACAGTGGTCGATGTGCCGCCGGCAATCACGCGGATGGCGCGCAGGTTGTGTTCCACGCTGTCGAGCGCGCGGGTCGAAACCTCGCCGCTGGTGAAGGCGACAGACCGCACCACGTCGCGCAGCCAACGCAGATTGGTCTCCATCCCGTCGATGCGCGTGCCATCGAGCGCGCGCGCCATCGCGGCCACGGCCAGTTCGCGACTGGGGGCATGCACGATCAGCTTGGCCAGCATCGGATCGTAGAATGCGCTCACCTGCGTGCCGGCCATCACCCAGGTTTCGGTGCGGATATCGGCGGGGAAATTGGCGGCGGTGATCAGGCCCGTGGTGGGGCGATAATCATTGGCCGGGTCTTCGGCATAGAGCCGCACCTGCACGCTGTGGCCGTTGGGGGACGGCACGGGCACATCCATGAAACCAAAATCGCCACCGGCGCCGCGCAGCATCCATTCGACTAGGTCGATGCCCAGCACTTCCTCGGTCACGCCATGTTCGACCTGCAGGCGGGTGTTCATTTCGAGGAAGAAGAAATCCTGCCGGTCGGCGTCGTAGAGAAACTCCACCGTCCCGGCATTCTGGTAGTGCGCGGCCTCGCCCAGCCGGATGGCGGCGGCGAACAGCGCCTCGCGCACGGCCTGGGGCAGCAGCGGCGCCGGGGCTTCCTCCACCACTTTCTGATTGCGGCGCTGCAGCGAGCAGTCGCGTTCGCCCAGCGCCAGCACGCGGCCGGCACCGTCGCCAAAGATCTGCACCTCGACATGGCGGGCGCGGCGCACATAGCGTTCCAGGAACAAGCCGCCATCGCCGAAATTGGCCTGGCCCAGCCGCGCCACGGCCGCGAACGCCTCGTGCAGGCTGGCCTCATCTTCGCACACCCGCATGCCGATGCCACCGCCGCCGGCCGTCGCCTTCAACATGACCGGGAAGCCGATGGCCTGCGCCGCGGCCAACGCTTCGGCTTCGTCCTTCAGCAACCCGCTGCCGGGTGCCAGCGGCACGCCGTGGGCGGCGGCCAGATCGCGGGCGCTGTGTTTCAGGCCGAAGGTGCGGATATTGTCCGGCGTCGGCCCGACGAAGATGATGCCGGCGGCTGCACAACGCTCGGCGAAATCGGCGTTTTCAGCCAGGAAGCCGTAACCGGGGTGGATCGCGTCCGCGCCGCTGGCCTTGGCCGCCGCGATGATGGCATCGGCGTTGAGATAGGATTCGGCCGGGCGCGACCCGCCGATCGCTATGGCTTCATCGGCCGCCGCGACGTGCAGGCTGGCCTCGTCGGCTTCGGAATAGACCGCGACGGCGCGCAGGCCCATGCGCTTGGCCGTGCGGATGATGCGCGTGGCGATGGCGCCACGATTGGCGATCAGGATGGTCTTGATGGTCATGCCGCAACGATCATGCGCACGGGCGTCGGGTTGAAGGCGTTGCACGGGTTGTTGATCTGCGGGCAGTTCGAAACCAACACGATCACATCCTGATCGGCTTTCAGGTCGACCGTCAGGCCCGGCGCGGAAATGCCGTCCACGATGCCCAGCGCGCCATCAGCTTCCACCGGAACGTTCATGAAGAAATTGATGTTGGCGACGATATCGCGCTTGCCGCGGCTTTCGGTCAGGTTGGCTTCCAGGAAATTCTCCACGCAGGCGTGCTGCCACTTGGTGTGATGGCCATAGCGCAGCGTGTTGGATTCACACGAGCACGCCCCGCCGATGGTGTCGTGATACTCGACCGCGCTTGCGGTGATCGTCATCAGCGGCCGGCCCTCGTTGGACATCAGCCGCGTGCCGGTGCGCAGGAACAGATTGCCCTGGGCGGCCACCGTGTCCTGCGCGCTGTAGCGCTCGGCGTCGTCGGCGGCGGCATAGATCAGGAAATCCACCGCCTGGTTGCCTTCCAGATCGACGATGCGCAGCGTCTGCCCGGCGGCCACATGGTGCAGCCAGGGTGCGCGCGCCGGCACGATTTCATCGTGGAGCACGGGGCCGGGCAGGCCGGCGAGATGGGGATCTTGTGTCATGTTCGCTCTCAACGACGATAAAGGTCTTCGACATTCAGAAAGGCGCGCAGGCCCTCTGGCGTCGCATTGCGGATGGGATCGTCTGGCGGCGTCACCGGGCCGCGCCAGGCGGTGAGGCGCAGTGGCGTGGAGTTATACTCCGGCCGCGGATCCAGCACGTGCGGGCAATTGGCGATGACGATGATCACGTCCATCTCGGCGCGCAGCAGCACCTCGCGGCCAGGCGCGAACGGGCCCACAACGGGCGTGATGGTGCCATCGGCTTCGATGCGGGTGCCCTTGAACAGGGTGATCGCCGGGTGCACGTCGCGCCGGCCCAGGCCATGCTTGGCGGCGCCCAACAGGAAGCGGTCGCGCCCATTGGGATGCGCGCCGCTGTTGCGCCCGTCGCCATAACGCGCCGCATTGGTGGCCGCGTTCGACACGCCGCAGAAACAGTCATGGGTGCCGGCGCTGTCCTCGACGATGCTCATCAACACCCGGCCCATGTCCGACAGCAGCAGCTTGCCCGGCCCCAGATAGGCGTTCCATTGCACCTTCACCGTATCGGCCATGTTGAGCCGCTCGGTGGGCATTTCGGCGTTGAAGATCTGCACCGAAGCCGCGGCATCGCCGGCCTTGTCGATCAGGCGCAGGCGGGCGCCGCGCGGCAGGCGGCGGGTGGCGTAACCACCGGGCGCAACGGTTTCTTCCCACAACAAATCGTCGCCGCTCACGCCAGCCGGCAGATCATCGGCGACTGGCGGCAGGATCGGCATGGTTTCGACGCGGATGCTGCCTTGCGCGCGGGCATGTTCGCGCGCGGCCAGCGGATCGGCAAGGGAAGGGGGCGCAGTCATGGCAGGCTCCGGTTGGCAGGTTCGCCCTGTTCATGCAGCGGCGGCAGCAGGGCGGTGGTGGTGACGAGTTCAAGCTGCTGCACGCCGCGCACCACGCGCAGCGCGTCGGCCAGCGCGCGCAGGCGCAGCGCTGGCCCCTGCACCAGCAGCACTTCCAGCGATTGGTCATCTTCCAGGAAGACGTGCTGAACCGAGATGACTTCCTTGATATACTCGGCCTCGATCTGCGCCAGCTGCTGGCGCACGCGGCCGCGATCGGCGCGATAGACCAACGTGATGGTGCCGGCGAACAGCGCCTGCGGGTGGGTGAGCGCCTCGTGCGCGGCCACGGCGTGGCTGATCAGCTCGGCAATCAGCTGCGAGCGCGAGGCGAGTGCGCGTTCCTGCAGCATCACGTCCAGCTTGTGCAGCAGACTGGCCGGCAAGCTCATGCTCAGCCGGGCGAGGCCGGCGACGGGCAGGGCCTCGACTTGGGTGCGGGCGACAGCCTTCATGCGGCGGCCCCTTCCGTCTCTTCAGCCACCTCGTCGGCCTTGGGCCGCAGTTTCAGATCATAGGTGATGGTGGCGCCATAGCGATTGGGTTCGTGCGGATCCTGGCGCTGCTTGTCGAGCGCAATCACCCGCGTGCCCAGCGTGAAGGCCTCGCGGATATCGTGGGTGACCATCACGATCGTCAGCTGCTGCTCGCGCCACAGCCGGGCGATCAGCTTGTGCATGTCTGCCCTGATGCCGGGATCGAGCGCGCCGAACGGCTCATCGAGCAGCAGGATGCGCGGCTGCATCATCAGGGCCTGGGCAATGGCCAGGCGCTGCTGCATCCCGCCCGACATCTGCGCCGGATACTGGTTGGCCGCGCCTTCCAGGCCGACAGCGGCAAGCATGGCCAGTGCCTCCGCACGGGCAGCCTTGCGGCGGGCGCCGAACAGCCGGGCGAGCAGCGGCGCACCGGCAAAATCGCGGGCAATCATGACGTTGCCCAGCGCGGTGAGATGCGGGAACACCGAATAACGCTGGAAGACAACGCCGCGATCCGGGCCGCATTCCGGCGCCAGCGGTGCGCCATCCAGCGTGATCACGCCCTTGGCCGGGGCTTCCTGACCGAGCAGCAGGCGCAGCAGGCTGGTCTTGCCGGCACCCGACGGGCCGATGATGGAGACGAACGCACCGGCCTCGATTTCCAGGTTCAGCCGTTCGAGGACGACATGGGCGCCATATTCCACCCAGACATTGCGGATTTCGAGCAGCGTCGTCATCGCGCCGCTCCGCCTGCCCACGGGAACAGCCGGCGGCCGGTGGCGACCAGCGCCATGTCGATCAGGATCGAAAGCAGCGCGATCCAGGCGACATAGGGGATGATGACGTCCATCGACAGATAGCGGCGGACAAGGAAGATGCGGTAGCCCAGCCCCACGTCGGACGCGATGGCTTCGGCCGAAATCAGGAACACGAAGGCCGGCCCGATGGCGAGACGCGTCACCTCGATCAGCCGGGGCAGCGCCTGCGGCAGCGCCACGCGCAGGATGACCTGCCAACTGCTGGCGCCCAGCGTCTGCGCCTTGATGATCTGTTCGGTGGGCAGAGCGGCGACATGCCCGGCCAGATCGCGGATCATCACCGGCGCGACGCCGATGACGATCAGCGCCACTTTGGCGGTTTCGCCCAGGCCCAGCATGATGAACAGGATCGGCAGCAGCGCCACTGGCGGGATCACCGCGATGCCGAGCACCAGCGGGCTGAAGGTGGCCCGTGCCGGCGGCAGCGCGCCGAGCAGCAGCCCGACGAGGAAGGCCATGGCCATGGCGATGCCCAGGCCCAGGCCCAGCCGCTCCAGGCTGGCGGCGGTGTCGGCCCAGAAGAGCAGGCTGCCCGAAAGCGGATCGGGCACCGTCGCCAGCGTCCACAGCGCCTTGGCCATGGCACCGGGCAGCGGCACGATGCGATCATTCGGATTGGCCGCATGGCGCACGGCGGCCGTGACCACATAGGCCAGCAGCAGCAGCACGACCGGAATCGTGCCCAGCGTCGCGGCTTCACGCCGGCCGATCTTGCGGCTTACCCAGCGCATGGTGGCGTCACAGTTTCCCGTCAGCCGCTTGTCTCATGTAGCTGTCGTCAAAGCGCAGCGTCACGCGGGCGGCATCGCCCAGCGTCTTGCCGCCAGGGAAGCCGATGCCCACCGCATCGGGCGTTGCGGCGCCCTTGAACAGCCCGCGCGAGAAGGAGAAATCGCGCACGCGGTTCATGGTGGTGATGAGATCGGGGCTCCGGGCGGCGGCCACGGCGGCCTTGGGATCGGTGTAGAGGAAGGTGGTGGTGAGCTGCGCGTCGAACACCGCGGGCGTGGTGCCGGCCAGCTGCGCCATCGCGGCCCGCGCCGCCTTGCCAGCCGCATCCTGCCGCTGCATCAGCGCCATCGTCTCGTACCAGATGCCGGCCAGCGCTTTGCCCAGGTTGGGATTGGCCTTCAGCGTGGCGGTATCGACCACCAGCAGATCGATGATCTCGCCGGGAATATCGGCGGAGCTGAACAGCAGCTTCGCGCCCGGCTGCGCCTTGATCGCCGCAAGCTGCGGGTTCCAGGTGACGGCGGCCTGCACGTCGGGGCTGGCAAAGGCGGCGACGATATCGGCATCGGCGGTGTTGATGGTCTTGACGTCCTGCATCGCCATGCCGGCCTTTTCCAGCGCGCGCGCCAGCAGATAGTGCGAGACGGACAGCTCGACGAGGTTGATCGGCTTGCCCTTCAGGCTGGCGATGCTGGCGGCGCCCTTGGCGACCAGGCCATCATTGCCGTTGGAATAATCGCCGATGATGATGGCGCTCGTGTCCTTGCCGGCGGCGGCCGGGATGGTGAGCGCGTCCATGTTGGCGACCGTCACGCCGTCCAGCTTGCCGGCGGTGAACTGGTTCACCGATTCGGCATAGTCATTGACCTGCACGACATTGATCTTCAGGCCATATTTGTCGGCCCATTTCTTCACGATGCCGGCCTGCGCCGCATAGGGCCACGGCATCCAGCCGGCATAGATCGACCAGCCGATGCTGAACTCGCTGCGCTTGGCCGCTGGCTTGTCGCCGCCGCCGCAGCCGCTGGCCAGCAGCAGCGTGGCCACGCCCAGCAGCCCGATGATGCGATTGAGGAATTGGCGCACGCTGAAGTCCCCGAAAAATGCTCGCCGCACCAGACAGGCCGCCGGCCAAGCCGGCAAGGGCAATATTACGTATGTCGCTTTTGGTAATACCGGCTGGCCCGGCGCGTGACGGCGATTCAGCGCCAGCCTTGCGCTTTTCCGGCCCGTCACTTAGGGCAGGCGCTGCGTCGGGGAGTGGCGCAGTCTGGTAGCGCATCTGCTTTGGGAGCAGAGGGCCGCAGGTTCGAATCCTGTCTCCCCGACCATAATTCAATAAAATAGTAAAATCAGTAGCTTAGGCTGTATAGGGCGTCACTCGACGTAACAGTCTGACGTAACAGTCAGCGTAACACCGGGGTGGTGCTATTAGCCCTGAGAACACCGTCTCGATGAGCATTCTGATAGCGTTGGTGACAGTGTGATGGGGCGCTGTGCCTTGACAGGCGCGCGATATGTGGGCTGCGTTCACGAGCGTAATCGCCGCCGGTTCGCAGATTGATCCGGTGCTCCGCGCCCCTAGGCTCGCCAGTCTGCAAAAAGGGAAATTAGTGCACCACAAAATGGGCAGCTGGCCGGTCGAACAGCGCGATCGACAACTCCTTGCTATATTAGGAAAAACGCGCTTGAGGGGCAGGGTCTCTGTGCTACTGAAACAGAGGGAGATTGAACCCCTCGTAGTGTATACTTCCTTGAACGATTTCATACTCAAGCTTGGAACGCAGCAACAGACCAGCAGACCTAAGGTTCCCAGGTGGAGAGACCTAAGCCCGTGGATGAGAGTCCAGCTTGGTCATATGACGATTTCCGAGTTTCAGGGTTGGGCCTTCACAGTTCACTTCGAGGATAACCTGCTCCGGGCTATCGAGGCTCGCACCGATAGGGCAGACTACATTCGCCGTCGCTTCACCAACGAGCTCGGGAAGGTATTTGACGTTGCTCCGGCATATTATCTGGTGACCGAACTGCACGACAGCCATGGGAAACCAGTCCATCCCCACATCCACGGTGGTATCGAGATCGAAGGCGTCGCCGAAGCTTATGTCCGGCATGCTATCCGTCGGGCGGCTGGCCATGACATGGATCGAGGGCCGGGCAAGCATAATGCTTACCTCGGTGAAAAGCCCTACGGTCGTGTCGAGAAGTGGGGCAAATATGTCTGCAAGGGTCTTCGGCGCAAAGCACCGCTAGGCTGGGAGAAGCGGCATTCGATGTCGAACCAGCTCAACGGCGCAGCGCGTGATTTTTGGGAGTTCATCTCGGAAACGGCAACCACAGAGATTGACCGGCGAAAGGGCGGAGCAAAGATAGTGGCCTGAGGGCGCCACAGAGCGCCTATGGCGCGGTTTGGAAGAACTTTGGCCACCCACGCTCTCTGAAGGCCTGACGCGCTGTCAGAGCGTCCTGACACGCCTGAACGGGACGCCGCGCACGAAATTTCACTCACTCCAGTTGCCGGTTCGCCAGGATATATATAACCATCTGAATGTAAGGGGTGTTTCGAAAACTTAGAAAGATGCTGACACAATTCTGTCAGAGTTGAGGGGGGTGCGTTGAGAACTGAGAATGTGTCGCCGCGTGCGTCCATGCTGATAGAAAGCATGCGTGATCTCGGTTATTCGCTAGAGACGGCCTTGGCTGATATCATTGATAATTCCATCGCAGCCAACGCAGATTCAATCGATATATTTACCGATCCTTCGGATGAAACACCTCGTATTGCCATCGTCGACAACGGCTGCGGGATGACAGAAGCTGAACTGCTCGACGCCATGCGTGCGGGCAGCCAGAACCCTCTCTCTTCCCGAAAAGCGAATGACCTTGGAAGATTTGGCCTTGGACTCAAAACTGCTTCCTTTTCGCAGTGCCGCCGGCTGAGCGTCATCACGAGGCGGGATGACAAGATGTCCGCAGCCATCTGGGACCTTGATCACGTTGCAAAGACTGATCGATGGGAAGTGCTGATGCCACCCGATCCGTCAGCGTTGCCGTTGGCTTCAAGGCTGATCGGAAACGGCACGATCGTGATCTGGGAGCAGATGGACCGCCTTCACGGTGGCCTTGGAACTGGGCTGCTGGTTCGACGACTGAGCGAAGCCGCAAGCCACCTCGAGCTTGTCTTTCACCGCTTCCTGAGCGGTGAGGTTGGACAGCGGAAGGTCAGGATTTCCCTGAACAACACGCCACTCAGACCTCTGGATCCTTTCGCTTCCACACTCAAGGCGACACAGAGGCTCGAACCCGAGATTCTAGCGGTCAATGGTCATCCGGTGACAATTCAGGCGTTCACACTGCCTCATTTCAGCAAGATAGAATCCAAGGAAGAATGGGAAAGATTGGCAGGTGAAGCAGGACACCTGAGAAATCAGGGCTTCTATCTGTATCGCGAACGGCGCCTGATCATCTGGGGGACCTGGTTCGGCCTTGCTCGTCACCGTCCACTGACCAATCTGTCGCGCGTTAGGATCGATATGCCAAAGGAGCTCGATCCCGAATGGAAGATCGACGTCAAGAAGGCATCTGCGCAGCCGCCTGCCATACTGCGCGAACGGTTACGGCAACTGGTTGAGAAGATCGGGGCCAGCTCGAAGCGAGTCTATACACACAAGGGCAAGAAACTGAATATCGATGGCCGACTTGATGTCTGGAGCCGTGTTCAGGACAAAGGCGAAATAAAGTATCATTTCAACAAGGAACATCCGTCCTTCCAATCCTTGGTAGACGGTTTGCCCGATGCCCAGAGGTCGCGCTTGATTGCGCTCGTGGAGCTGATGGAATCCATGCTTCCGTTCGACTCCATATTTGCTGACAGAGGGGGTGACCCCAAGGCAATTGTCACGAACGGTGTCGCAGATGAAAGCTTGGCCCTACTTGCCCGCGATACGTATCTGCAACTCAACGGTGCCAGCGACAGGTCGGCCAAGATCCTCGACATGATGGCGATGTGTGAACCGTTTTCGCTTCGGTGGCAGGACACCTTGAGCATGCTCAAGACAGCATTTTCGTGGGAGTCGTGACGGCGATGCTTCTCAAACAGCTTGAAGATATGGTTTCTGCGGCGGTTGTCCTCGAAAAGGCCCCTACCCAAGGTCGTGTCAGAGAACTCGTTTCCGACATCCGGCAAATAAGCCTTTTCAAATCAGTGACCGATACTGAAGCGGAATATCTGATCAAGATCCTTGAGACAAAGCTGGACGTGTCGATGACAATCGGGGCGCAGCTTACCGCGAAGAACTTCAAGCCGTGGCTCGAGAGCCGGCGCAAGGACATCGATCCTTATTATTGGGATCGCTATCGCAAATTGCTCGTTCAACAGGGCTTGCCGCCAGGCGTAGTCAACACGCTTGACGAGGTCACCGAGAGAATTACCGGCCTGCTTGAAGACCCCGAGAAGGAAGGTCCATGGGATCGCCGGGGCATGGTGGTAGGACACGTTCAGTCAGGAAAGACTGCGAACTACACGGGAGTGATCAGCAAGGCTGCCGATGCCGGCTATCGCTTGATTGTGGTGATTGCCGGGGTTCACAACAATCTTCGCAGCCAGACGCAAGCGCGAATTGACGAGGGGATCATCGGCCGTGACACCGGCAAGGGGTTGGCCCCAGATGGCCATGACAATCGGTTGGGGGTGGGCTTTTTCAATTCAAGTCGGAAGCCGGCATCCTTTACCAGCACGACACACGACTTCAACAAGCAGCAGGCCGGGGCAGTCGGAGTGTCTCTCGACAACCTCAAGGAGCCTGCCGTTCTCGTCATCAAGAAGAATTCCAGCACCCTTGCAAACGTGATCGCCTGGCTGAAGGAGCACAATGCCAAGCGTGGAACGAAAACAATCTCTGCACCGATGCTACTGATTGACGATGAAGCAGACAATGCCTCAATCAATACTGCAAAAGGAAAAGGAGAAGTCACTAAAATAAACGGTCAATTGCGTGAACTGCTTCGGATGTTCGAGCGTAGTTGTTATGTCGGTTACACCGCAACCCCATTTGCAAACATATTCATTGATCCGGATTCGGATGATGAGATGGTCGGTGAAGATCTTTTTCCTCGAGATTTCATCGTCAGCCTCGATCCGCCGGACAATTATTTTGGTGCTCGGCATGTTTTCATCGACAATAGCGAAGAAATTCTTAGGAACATTGATGACAATGGCGACCTGTTGCCTGTTGTGCACAAGAAAGAGCATCGGATCATCGCATTACCTGGATCTCTGGTCGAGGCAATAAGAGCGTTTGTGGTGGCCCGTGCTATCCGAATACTCAGGGGGCAAGGATCAAAACATAGTTCCATGCTGGTAAACGCATCAAGGTTCACTGCCGTGCAATCATCGTTGCGCGTCGAGATCCACGAGCGGCTGAGGGCGATCAAGGATGCCTCCAGGCTCTATGGTGGACTGGAAGCTGGCCAGGCAGAGGCGGATGAAGAAATAGCTGCGCTGAAACGAGTATGGGAGCGGGAGTATTCGCAAGCGCATCGGGTATGGAGCGAAGTGCTCGCGACCCTGAATGAATCTGCAGCTGCGATCCGGGTGGTGGAGGTCAACTCGAAATCGAAGGGCGGCCTTGATTATGCCAGCTACAAGGACACCGGACTCAATGTAATCGCCGTTGGCGGGTTTTCCCTTTCGCGAGGTTTGACACTGGAGGGACTCATCGTCAGCTACTTCCTCCGAAATTCCATGATGTATGATACGCTCATGCAGATGGGGCGTTGGTTCGGATACCGGCCCGGATATGACGACCTTTGCCGAGTCTGGATGCCTGAAGAAGCTCAAGGCTGGTATGAGCATATCGCCGAGGCGATCGAGGAGCTCCGTGACGAACTGCGTGCCATGGCAGCTATCAATGCTACTCCAAGGGAGTTTGGTTTGAAGGTCCGAAGCCATCCGGACACATTGATCATCACCGCGCGAAACAAGATGGGCACTGGCAAGAAGCTTGTGATGCGTATCGGTTTGGGAAAAAGTTTTGTGGAAACGGCGGTCTTGCGCGCCGACGCCCCTGCACTGAAAGAAAACCGCAAGGCTGCGACCCGGCTGGCGCAAACCCTCAAGGAGGCAGGCTTCGATCCAAAAGACGCCGAACCGGCGGTTGGCGGCTATCTGCTCGACGGCGTTCCTGTCGAGCCGGTGCTCGATTTCATAAGGGCGTTTCGCAACTCCGAAGGATCCTTCTCTACCGAAACCGGACCCGTCTCGCGGTATGTGGAGGATCGGGCCAACGATGAACTGGCACTTTGGCAGGTATTGTTCACGAGCGTGAAAGCGAGCCAGCGAAAGCTAGTGAACACCGAGCTCCTGGGAAGAGAGATCAACTGCCAAGAGCGGACAATGGGCGACAGATCGAACGACAAGACGATCTATGTTTCGAACAAGCAGCGTGTAGCGTCGCGCGGCGTCGAGATGTCCGGGATCGCGGGGGATGCGATCGCTTCGGCCCAGGCGAAGTATCTGCAGGACAATCCCACTGTGCGGAAAGAGTCTGAGAAATCAGGAAAAAAGCCTAACTACCCCGACTGGATTTATCGCGAGGTTCGCGCAAGACCGCTGCTGATCGTGCATCTTCTCGACCTTTCGGCACCCACGGGTGCAAAGTTCAGTGCTCCGGAAGTGAACCCCATTATCGCGTGGAGCATTAGTTTTCCCGAGACAGAACGACCCGAGCAAAAGGTTGAATACGTCGTTGGCGCCGTCTGGCTGAAAGAAAACATGGCGGGTGAATGGGACGACGATGACCTCGGAGGAGACGATGACTGACGATCCTTGGAGCAGCATAGCCAAGCCATCGGAAGCTGCCGCTGTTTCCGGCAGGCGCGTTTCGCCAGACAACAGATGGGATTTTTTCTGGGCAAAGGACTCTCGGGGAAAGTGCCTTCTTGTCCTCCAACATCATGCCTCCTCGAGCTCCTTCGAGAAATTGCCGAAACCCAAGGGGCTAACTGTCGAGATCGTTGACGCCGTAGAGGGGCGAAAAACCCTCATGCTGAGGCTGCTTGATACGCAGCAGCGCGATATCTTCCTCAAACTCTCGGAGGACATAATTCTTGCGGCCGAAGGTGCCGAGACTGAAGCTGAAGCCGTCGCTGTCGCGTTGGCACGGACATGGCGCTGGCATCATCTGCTCAAGGGTGGCGCAGGCGGGAAGCTGGGCGAGGAAGAGCAGAAAGGGCTGATCGGCGAGCTACTGGTGCTCAAGCGCTATCTGCTGCCGATCTTCAACCCAATCACAGCGGTGTCAGCCTGGCTCGGACCGATTGGATCGCCCAAGGACTTCGAGATCGGACGGGTTGCGATCGAAGCAAAAGCTAGGCGCGGAACAGCTACGCCATTCGTCAAGATTTCCTCGGAACATCAGCTCGACGAAGTGGGCTGCGACGTCCTCTTTCTCCATGTGGTCGAGCTGGACAGATTGCCGGTTGAGGCGGATCCAGATCTGGCGCTGAGTCTGACGAGCCTTGCGGACCAAATTCGAGTTTCGCTTCAGGCTGCGGATCAGACGGCCGTTGAGGCATTTGAGGCATGTCTGATTTCAGCCGGAGTGAGACCGGAAGACGATTATTCTGATGATCTCTGGATCGAGGGTCGTTCGCGTGTCTTCGAGGTAAAGGATGGGTTCCCCAGGGTTACTGCGCAGTCTGCGGGAGCAGGTGTGAGGGGGGTGCAATACTCCATCGACCTCGCCGCTTGCGAACCCTTTGCGGTGCTTTCAACGACAATTTCCGAACAACTGGGGAAACTGACCAATGTCGCAGACCATTGAGGAGTTCCAGCGCGAACTGGCGAGAGATGTCGTTCTGACGGCGGATGCGACCGGCGATTTCAAGGAAGAGGCGTTCTTCGAGATCGTGGCATCGCATCTTGTCGATGCTGGCGAACTGGAAACGCACGAGCGCACACATTTTGCCGATCGCGGGCTTCGGATTGATGGCCATGGAGGACATCCACGTGATGCAGATGGCATTCTATCCCTTATTGTTCAGGACTTCAGCCAATCAGATGCGATGGAGACGCTGACGAACACGGACATGCAGGCGGTGTTCAACCGTGCGACACAGTTCATGAAAAAGGCGCGGGACCCGTCCTTTCGCAGGGACTTCGAAGAGAGCTCACCTGCATTCGAAGCGGCGCTGCACATAGACGGATGCTGGGCTCAAGCGCGCCGAGTGAAGCTGATCCTGCTGACCAACAAGGTTCTCAGCACGCGCGTAGATGGCCGTGAGTCTGCCGAAATCGATGGCAAGGAGGTCGTTTACAGTGTCTGGGATCTGGGGCGGCTGTTTCGATATATCTCGTCCGGGCGGGAACGCGAGGAGATGGAGCTCGATCTTGTGGCCGATTATGGCGGGGCTATCCCGGCGCTTCCCGCTCATCTGAAAACCGGCGACTACCAAGCCTTCCTTGCGGTCGTTCCGGGCGCCCAGGTCGCGCTCATCTACGACAGGTGGGGCTCCCGCCTCCTCGAACAGAATGTTCGCAGCTTCCTCCAGCTCAAAGGGGGCGTCAACAAGGGGATGGCAAAGACCATCATCGAAACTCCCGAAATGTTCTTTGCATACAACAACGGGATCACAGCCACGGCAGAAGCGGTGGAACTCGACGGCGACGGTAGTGCTATCTGCAAGATAAGAAATCTGCAGATCGTCAACGGCGGTCAGACCACTGCATCGCTGCATCTTCAGAGGACAAGAGGGACTGACCTGTCAAAGGTATTCGTTCAGATGAAGCTGTCTATCGTCCAACCGGAGTTCGTTGAAGAGATTGTTCCGAAGATATCTGAGTATGCGAATACACAGAACAAAGTGAATGCAGCAGATTTCTTTGCAAATCATCCTTTCCATATCGAGCTTCAAAAATCATCTCGACAGGTTCTTGCACCAGCTAAAAAAGGAACTTTTGTTGAGACTCGTTGGTTCTATGAGCGCTCTCGTGGGCAATTTGTGAGCGAAAGGTCGCGGATATCTGGATCTGCATTGAAGAAATTTGATGCAGATTTTCCTTCTGCGCAGTTGATCACGAAAACGGATCTGGCAAAGGCTCTGAACTTGTGGCCTGGCTTTGTTGGCATTGCACCCGAGTCCGTTTCGAGAGGCGCTCAGAAAACCTTCTCTGATTTTGCGAAAGCCGTCAGTGGATCTTGGACAGAAAAGAGACGTGATGAAATAAATGATGCATATTTTAAGGAATGCGTATCGAAAATTATAATTTATAAAGAATCAATATCGATCTTCAATAAAAAATATCCGGGAGCCGGCTACCCTGCGCAGACCGTCGCATATGCTATTGCAAAGCTTGCTTCGGATTTGGACGAGCGAGGCGAATGTTTGTCATTTATGAACGTATGGCTTGCGCAGAGTCTTACTCCGGGCGTGCGTCGCGCTTTGGAAATCTCAATGGAAGCTGTCAGAGACGTCCTTACAAACCCTCCGATTGCAGGTCAGAACATCTCGGAATGGGCAAAGGTTCAACTTTGTTGGATGCGCGTGAAAGCGCTGCGCGTGGACTGGCCCAGCGAGCTGGAGGACGATCTGCTATCCACAGCGCTCGCGCGTCAGGGAAAGAAGGAAGCCAAGAAGGACAAGCAGGAGGACTCAGGCATCGCCGCTCAAGCTGCCGTCTTGCAGGCGGGCAGCCACCATTGGGAGAAGCTGCTGGATTTTGCGAAATCGAAGAAGCTACTTTCGCCGAACGAGCGGCAGATACTCGCGTTGGCGGCGCGACCTGGGGCGCTGCCCAACGACAAGCAGTGTCTGGTGTTGATGAGGATCGAGCGCACTCTCAAGGATGCCGCAATCTGACGAATGTGACGTTGCAGCTTCCTGCGCAGATTGCATCATCCCTAGATGGCAGCTTTTTTTGCGCTGCACGCCTTCATCTCAAGCGGATTGGGCGTCAAAAGTTGCTTTGATCTGCGCAGCGGAGCCAGCGGCCAATTTTCTCTGCGATTTCCTCTGGAGAGTTGCGAATACTGCACTCCCAAGCGACCGCTACCCGCCACCCAGCAGCCAGGAGCGCGTCGATGTTGCGCTTGTCGCGGGCAACGTTCGCTTCGAACTTGGCCGACCAGAACTCCGTCCGGGTAGCTGGAGTCGTTGCAAAGAGACAGTTTTCATGGCGATGCCAGAAACAACCGTTAACGAAGATTGCTGCCTTCCAGCGCGGCAGCACGATATCCGGCGATCCAGGCAGCGACTTTCGATGAAGTCGGAACCGGAAGCCGGCACGGTGCAGGCCGCGCCGAAGCAGCATCTCGGGTTTCGTGTTCTTCCCACGAATTCGCGACATCATCCTGGCGCGTGTCTTCTGATCGACAATATCAGCCATTCTGGGGCCTGGCTTATCCTGTTGGCTGCGTTAGAGAGACACGGTGAACACGGGTGGTGAGCTCTTGAAGACCTACAAGGTTGTCGACCTATTTGCCGGACCGGGAGGGTTGGCGGAAGGGCTGGCCTCTGTCCGCCGTAACGGGCAGGCCATGTTCGACGTTCGCCTCTCTGTTGAAAAGGATCCTGCCGCCTTTTCAACCCTGCGCCTGCGAAGCTTCTACCGTCAGTTCGGCGGTGCGGCTCCAGTAGCCTATTATGAGCATCTCGGCGGGGCTCTATCACGCGACGACCTAGTAAGGCGATATCCAGACCAGTGGGCCAATGCTTGCCGGGAGACACTCCAGCTGGAAATGGGTTCAGAGGGCGCCGATGAGATTCTGGACCCCATCCTGGCCGGCATCATGGCCGAAGATAGCCGAGATATCATCCTTGTTGGCGGGCCGCCGTGCCAAGCGTATTCCCTTGTGGGTAGAGCCAGGAACCGTGGCACTGTGGGCTACGTCGCCCGGGACGATGGCAGGCATTTCCTTTATCGTGAGTATGTCCGGATACTGAAACTGCTTCAGCCTGTCGCGTTCGTGATGGAGAACGTGAAAGGCATCATGTCTGCAAAGGTCGATAGCGAAAGCATCATCGAGATGGTCCTGAGTGACCTCACGACGGTCAATGGACCTGACAGCTACCGCATCGTGCCATTCTCATATGACCACGAGACGGCTGTCACGACAAATCTGCTGAAAGCCGAACAACTCGGAGTTCCGCAAAGACGACACAGGGTCATACTCGTCGGGGTCAGAGCCGAACTCGTGGACAGTGGTGCCATCGCTTCAGCTTTCCAGCTGAGTGGCTTCACATCGAAGTCGACGGTTCGTGACGTTCTTGGTGGAATGGAACCTGTTCGCAGCAGCTTGAGCCAATCACCCGACAACAATGTTGCATGGCGTGCAGCTGTCCTCGAGGCGATGAGATCGGCAGCCCAGGCTGCCCTACAGGAAGAAGACGAAAGACAGGACTTGGTAGCCCAGCGCTTGGCTGAACACATCCTTTCAGTGCTCGCTGGTGCCGCTCCTGCCTCCACGTCATCAGTCACCCCGGCGCCAATCCTGAACAACCGCCTTGCAGACTGGATCATCGACCCCAAGGTCGACCGGCTCCCGAACCATCATGCTCGAGGGCACATGCAGTCAGACCTGGCTCGCTATGCCTATGCTGCGACATTTGCCGAAGTGCATGGCTATTCACCAAAGTCAGGCGAATTTCCGGATCAGCTGGCTCCTGCTCATGAAAGCTGGAAGAGTGGGAAATTTGCCGATCGGTTCCGAGTGCAGTCATGGGACCAGCCGTCGACAACAATCACCAGTCATATCAGCAAGGATGGGCACTATTTCATCCATCCTGATCCTGTTCAGTGCCGCTCGTTGACCGTCAGAGAAGCTGCCCGACTTCAAACCTTTCCGGACAATTACCTATTTTGTGGTAATCGCACACAGCAATTTGTTCAGGTAGGCAATGCCGTTCCGCCGTTGCTAGCGAAGCATATTGGCGAAATGCTCTATGAGCTTCTGGATCAGACGGGCGAGCGCTCTTCAGCTTGATGTCATGAAACTACCTGGCGCCCAGTTTCCCATCTCGTTGGGACGCATCACGCCTCCCCCAAGCCCGACGAGTGACGACAGCACGGTTATCGCTGCCGGCTGGTAGCGGCATGTCAGAAACGTGCTCGGCCCCTTCCAGGCATCAGCATAATCCTCAGCCGCCCACGAGTTCAGGAATACATCGAATACAATTTGAGCTCCGTTGGAGGCCGTTATGCTCACTTCCCAATGTTCGGGGCGGTATCTAGGCGCTGCATGAACATCGTTCACACCATCCGCTTGCGCAAACAATTCACATACGGCTTCGATGCCGAGATGGCCTGGAAGGATTGCCTGTGCGTTTATGCTCATGTCCGGCTCCATACCGAGTAATCTGATCGTGAAAACGCCAATGTCTCCAAAAGCCCTTCCAGTTCACTCACGATTTCGAGCTGGAACTGACAGGTGACGATACACACTCGCCCGACCGATGCCGAGTGTCCTCGCAATCCTTGCAGGACCGTCGCCGGCGGCTCTCATGGCACGAATCTTGTCAACATCGATTGAAACAGGACGCCCCTTATAAACCCCGGCTGCCTTAGCCTTATCGATCCCATCGCGCTGGCGCTCACGTCGGAGATCCGTTTCAAACTCGGCAAAGCTCGCCAAGATGTTGAGCAGGAGCTTTCCATCGGGCCGGGTTGTGTCGATGCCACCCTGCTGAAGACAGCGGAAGGTGACGCCTTTTGATGCGAGGCCGGCAACGATCTGTTTCAGATCAAGCATCGACCTTGCCAGTCGATCCAGGCGGGTAACGATAAGGGTGTCGCCTTCGCGGGCGAACTCCAAAGCTTGCTCCAATGCTGCGCGTCCATCGGTTGTGGTGCCGCTGCGCTTTTCGGCGAACACCTTCTCACACCCGGCTGCGGTGAGCGCCTCTAGCTGCAGGTCGAGTGATTGTGAGATCGAGCTTACTCGAGCATAACCGATTAGCATGATGGTTAACCTGTCTTATATGGTTCTAGACCACTACCATCTGACGTCTCGAATGTCGAGAAATTACCCAAATGAGACGCGCGAACCTGGTCGGTGAGGCGTATCGGAGGGGTATACCTTAACGAGACTTATTTCATCAGGAATGGGGGCAAGAACGGCCCAAAAACGGCGATTTTGTCCGTATGCAGAAATAGGTATATATATCAGAGTGTTGATTGAAAATGGTGGAATCTAACTTTACATGTTCTGGGCACGTTCTTGACAAAAAAACACGTGAATCTGTCAAGTTGCCCCACCCAAATGAAGCGACCAGAGAGCATCACAAAGCGCTCCCCACGCTTTCTGTGAGCACTGGTCAGCAACCAAACCGTCGAGCTGGGAGACGCTTAAAACCGGTCTCCCAAACCAGACCGAAAATCCCAAACTTCTTGCCTCCTGCAAATACAGCTTCTCGGCTCTGCAAGCCATGGAAAAAGTCTTTCTAACGAAATTGAAGGGAATGCGCGGATATCGCTGATAAATTATGACCGCACACCAAACGGATCTGAAAAGACTCTGTATACCATAGAGTCCTTTACCTTCACTTAGGTGAAGACTGCTGGAGTCTTTGCAGGTGGTGTGAATTTATCTCTTCTGGTGGGTTCATAAGACGTCGGAAAGCACCCGACATCAGACAGATTTTCCGAGCGGACGTTGCGCGCTCTGTAAGCGTCGATCATGGGCGCTTAGACAGAATATTTAGGCAGGAAGAAGTTGCTGTCCTTCCACAGCGATCGGACGCGGTCGTGGTCGATGCCCTACCGCAATCCTTTGTATTTGGACCGAGAGTGGTCGAATGGGAAGAAGCTTCAGTCAATCTGAAGCGGGTATGGCCTCCTCAGAAGGGCCAATCCGGCTCGTGCGAAAGAATGCTCATAAACTTGGAATAGTATCATTGCCTCGGTATTGTAAAAGGCCTGGGCAACAAGTAGCGTGCTGGGGGGGTGACTTGATTGGTGACAGAAGCGCGCCAGTTTCGGGCTATCGTCGTTGGAATCGAAACCTATGATGACAAGCAGGTTTGGAAGACACTAACCGGTGTTGGCCAAACGGCTGCCCGTGTTGCACGCGCCCTTAATGCAGAGCCGCTGGCCTTGCCCAACGGCGGCCTCAAGGATGAAGCCCCCCGCGCGCTGAAAGACGCCATCAAGGCAATCCCTGATCGTGCGACGGTCTTCTTGCATTGGATCGGACATGGCGTTTCAGCTGGTGATCAGCATTACCTTGTCTGCCGAGATTCCCCCGAGCCAAGCGCCCTCGATAGCTATGAAGCGATTCCTTCCGGGGAATTAGGGCGCATCCTTGCGGCGTCTAAAGCCGAACGCGTGGTGGTGGTGCTTGACACCTGCTTTTCTGGCGACGGTGCAGGCAATCTTGCACAGCGTTATCGTGACAGCTTGGCACTTGAACTGGATAGGGAAGGTTGGGAACGCGTTGCTTGTGTGATTGCGGCGTCCCACCCGCTCGACAAGGCCGTTGCCGGCCGGTTCTCAATTGCTCTTGCAGAGGCGCTCGAAGATCCGAGCCTGCACCTCAAATGGACCCGTGCCGAGCAGTATATTGATCCCGAGCGGCTCGCGATCGCTGTTCGTGACATGCTGGGCGAGGCGAACAAGGCGGTGCACCCGCGCTTTTCCAAGGAAGGCTTCGGTCAGGACATCATCCCCAACCCGCGCTACCAGCCGGAGGAGGGTAACACCGACCTCGAGACCCGCCGCCGGCTGGAAGGCGTGTTTGGTGAGGCAGCGCACTTCAATCTGTCGGCACGCGGTATCGAGACTGGCGAGGCGGGCTATTTCTTCACGGGGCGGCGGCAAAGCCAGCAAGCGATTGTCGATTGGCTTGGCGGCAGCGGAGGCAACCTGCTGGTGGTCACAGGTCCGCCGGGGGTGGGAAAATCGGCGCTCATAGGCCGAATGGTCACGTTGTCTGTGCCCGAAGTGCGGACCGAAATCGCAGCTGCCGGCGGCTTGCATACCGATGATCTGCTTCCACCCGACAATTCAGTGCATGTCGCCATCCACGCCAAAGGCAAGAGCGTGTTCGACGTGGCAACAGCGCTGGGCCGCGCCGCAGGTCTTGAGCGCCCCGTCGTCGACCAGCCGGGTATCGTCGAAGCGCTAGCAGCGCTTGCGGAGAACGGTAAGCAGCGCACCATCGTGATTGATGCGCTTGATGAGGCAGCCCAAGGCCAGGCGGAGCGCATCGCCAACGAGATCATCCGCCCAGTGATCGCGATGCCGCACATGCGCATGCTGGTCGGCTCCCGCCGCAGCCTTGATGGTCAGTTCATTCCCGATGGCGAGGAGCGGCACGAGCGACTATTGAAGTCCTTTGGTTTGAGCGCAAACATCCTCGATCTGGCAGATGAGCCGGAAGCCCGAGCCGATATCGCCGAGTTCACCAGCAAGCGGCTGCACAGCGCGGAATCTCGCGGTGGGGATGATTGGATCGAACAGGCCGCAACCCGCGTGGCAGACGCATCAAATGGCAGCTTCCTTTATGCTCGGCTCGCAGCGCGCAGCCTTGAAGCATTCCCCGATGCTGTGCTCGAACAACTTCCGGCCGATGCCGCAGAAGCGTTCGTGCTGGATATCGCCAGCCGTTTCAGCGATGATGTTGCTCGCGTGTCCGACCTGTTGCGCTCGCTGGCCTTCGGGCTCGGTCTTGGACTGTCCCGCTCGGTCTGGGCGCCCATCGCCACTGCGCTTGCCGCGTCGCCCCATACCTATACCGACGACGATGTGGTCTGGATACTGCGCAACGCCGGGTCTTATATCATTGAGACGACAGTCCAGACCGGCGGTATCGGTCAGGCCGTATATCGACTGATTCATCAAGCGATTGCCGATCACCTGCAAAAAGCCTGCCCAACCAGTAGTCCGAATGCGCTGATCATGCGTGCGCTTATGCATGGGTTAGAAGGTGAATCCTGGCTCGCGGCCGATGCTTATATCGCGCGTCATCTTGCCGAACATGCCGCGCAGGCGAATCATGAGCCCAGTGAGGATGTGTGCTTCGATCGGCTATTCGATCATCCGGGTCTTCTTGCCATTGCCGTGCCAGACAATTTTCTCCGCCTGCTCGGCTACGCCGAAGGGGCAAGGGCGCGTGCAGTGCGTGATATCTACCGATTGGCTGGCGCTGAATTGCGTGTGGCCGAAGCGGTGGAGCGGTGGGCGTTGCTGCATCGGACGGCGATGTTCCAGCGGTCCGACCTAACTCAATGGCTGACGCCACCTGGGTCATCGCCCTGGCAGAGCGCTTGGGCACAGACCGCGCCTGCTATTCCCCATTTGGTAGTTGGGCGGCACAAGGCAAAGGTAAGGTCGGTTGCGCTTGGTGCGTTTGATGGCCGGGCGGTGATCGTCTCTGGTGGCGAAGATCAGACCGTCCGCCTGTGGGATGCTGCCAACGGGTCGCCGTTCGGCGTGCCGCTCATAGGCCATGAGAATGTAGTCACTTCGGTTGCGTTGGGGGAGATTAGCGGCCGAACTATCATCGCCTCGGGTAGCAGGGACCAGACCGTCCGGCTGTGGGATGCAGCCAGTGGGACGCCGTTCGGGGCGCCGCTGACGGGCCATGCAGATTCGGTCACTTCAGTCGCGCTGGGGGTGGTCAATCGCCGGATAGTGATCGTCTCGGGTAGCAGGGACCAGACTGTGCGGCTTTGGGATGCGATCAGAGGGCAACCGCTCAGTGCACCGCTCGCGGGCCATAGGTCTTGGGTCACCTCGGTTGCGCTAGGGGTGGTCAACGGCCGGATGGTAGTCGTTTCGGGAGGCAGGGACCTGACCGTTCGACTTTGGGATGCCGAAAGAGGGCAGCCGCTCGGCTACCCGCTTACGGGCCATGGGTCTTGGGTCACCTCCGTTGCGCTTGGTGAGGTTGATGGCCGGGCGGTGATCGTCTCTGGTGGCGAAGATCAGACCGTCCGCCTGTGGGATGCTGCCAGCGGTTCGCCGCTCGGCGTGCCGCTTAGGGCGCATGCAGGTTCGGTAAGTTCGGTTGGGATTGGGGTGGTCGATGGCCGGGCGGTGATCGTCTCAGGTAGCAGGGACCAGACTGTGCAGCTTTGGGATGCATCCAGTGGAGCATCGCTCGGGGGACCCTTCTCAGGCCACGAGTCTTGGGTCACTTCGGTGGCGTTGGGGGTGGTCGACGGCCGGACAGTGATCATCTCCGCTGGAGATGACAAGACGGTGCGGTTGTGGGATGCCGCTAGTCGCCCGCCACGCAGCGCGCCGCTCACAGGCCATGAATTTTGGGTCGGTTCAGCTGCGTCAGGTGTGGTCGATGGGCGGACTGTGATTGTTTCAGGTGGCGGAGACCAGACCGTTCGGTTGTGGGACGCGGCCAGCGGGACGCCGATCGGCACGCCGCTCGCTGGCCATCAGTATTGGGTCAGTTCGGTTGCGCTGGGAGTAGTCGACGGCCGGGCAGTAGTCGTCTCGGGTAGCTGGGACGAAACCGTGCGGTTATGGGATGCGGCCAGCGGCACACCGCTCGGCGCCCCGCTTGCGGGTCATGAGAATATGGTCAGCTCAGTTGCGCTTGGAGCGATCGATGGGCGGACAGTGATCATCTCGGCTGGTGATGACCAGACCGTCCGGCTGTGGGATGCGGTAAGTGGCGCATCGCTCGGAGCACCGCTCACAGGCCATGAGAATATGGTCACCTCAGTTGCGCTGGGACTAGTCGATGGCCGGGCGGTGATCGTCTCTGGTAGCGAAGATCAGACCTTGCGCCTATGGGACGCAGCCAGCGGGTTGCCGCTCGGTGCGCCACTCATAGGCCATGAGAATGTAGTCACTTCGGTTGCGTTGGGGGAGATTAGCGGCCGAACTATCATCGCCTCGGGTAGCAGGGACCAGACCGTCCGGCTGTGGGATGCAGCCAGTGGGACGCCGTTCGGGGCGCCGCTGACGGGCCATGCAGATTCGGTCACTTCGGTTGCCCTCGGGGTGGTCGGCGGCCGGACAGTGGTAGTTTCGGGTAGCAGTGATGAAACTATACAGGTGTGGGATGCCAGAACGGGCGAGGCCTTAATGAAATGTCCAATTGGCATGAAAATTGGTTCAGTCGTGATTTTGCCTGATAGCCATATTGTTGCTGCGACAAATCGCGGAGTGATTAGCCTTCAAGTCCGTATTTGAACGGAGGAGACGATGCCGACCTCCATGCAAGACATGATCATCGTCATCCCGGGCATCATGGGTTCAACGCTTGTTGACCTGGACGGCAAGGAGTTGTGGGGTGTGAAGCCGGGCACGCTTTTGACGTCCATCATTCGCCTCGGTCGCAACTTCGACAAGCTGCGACTTCCGTCCGGCATCGGTGACGAAGCCGCTCCGGATGGCGTCAGGCCTGGCGCGCTGATCCCTATTCCCCATATTGTGGGCAAGCTGTTCGGCACAGAAGGGTATGGCCGGCTTGTCGCGTGGTTGGAGCAGCGGTTCGATGTGCGTCAGCCACAGGACGGGGTGCCGGGAAACCTGATCACCTTCCCCTATGACTGGCGGCTTTCGAACCGGGCGAATGCCAGGCGGATCGAAACGGAGTTGGTGCCCATGCTGGAAGCTTGGCGGAAGGCCAGCGGCAATCCGGACGCCAAGTTCCGCTTCATCTGCCATTCCATGGGCGGGCTGGTGGCGCGCTGGTTCACGGAAGTGCTTGGCGGGCGGGAGTTGACCCGGCAGATCATCACCATCGGCACGCCTCACCGTGGTGCGGCTGAAGCGCTGGTGCGCCTGTCCAATGGCTTTGATCCCGGATTTGGGCCGATCAAGATCCCGTTGACTGGGATTATCCGCTCCTTGCCGTCTGCCCACCAATTGCTGCCCACATACCGATGCGTGGCAGACGACGGCGGACCAAAGCGGATCAGCGAAGTCACTATCCCGGACATCGACACCGCCATGCTGACCGATGCGTTGGCATTTCATGCCACCATTCTCGATCATGCGAAGCAGGAGACACCAGCTGACTATCGCAAGTTCGCGCTGAAAGGGATCGAGCAGCCAACCACTACCGGCGCGCGCTTTGTTGGCGGCAGGCTGGAGCCGATGAATCAGCTGGACGCACAAGACCGCCGAGGCGATGGCACGGTGCCGCGCATCTCTTCACATATGCCCGAATGGCAGGATGATGCCTACGCTGGCGCCTTTGGCCAGCAACATGCGACGTTGCAGAGTGACGGCAACCTTCACCGACAGCTGTTCGCGATCCTGACCGCCCAAGAACTCGAGACCTACGGCGCAGGCGAGAACCTGTTCGGCCTGGAGCTTCCGGAGGTCGTGCAAGCCGGCCAATCCTTGCCGGTGACGGTGACGAGCAGCACCGGAGATGGAAGCCTGCCCCTGCGCGTGCATCTTTTGGACGAGCAGGGAACCGAACTCGACAGCCAACTGCTGCGCAACCTGGGCGGTGGCCGATACCAAGCCATTTTCGAAGACATCGCGCCAGGTCAGGTATCCGTGCGCGTCGCATCCGCCACACCCACCCGGCCGCTGGACCCGGTCACCGGCCTCACCATCGTCTGGGACGCGGCGTTAGCCGAAGCAAATGGTTGACGAGCGGAATACCTGTTGAAGCTTGCCATGATTCGGCAGATGTCCGCTGTTGGGATTGGGACTGGGTCTATCGAATGACCGGGAAGGGGCGCTAGGTTGCCGGTGTGGGCTCCACCACAACCGCATTCGACCTCGATTCCAAATCTGTTGCCGGCAGGTCGATCACTCGCACCTGATCCAAAGCGACCAAATGCTCCTCACCGTTTTCGTGTTCGGCTAGGTAGACCGTCAGGGCGCCAAGCGGCACAGACCGCACGGCGGTGTGGAGACAGCGAGACGTCGCGCTGAACCGAATGACCCTGCTGTCGGTGAGATAGATGACGGTGTGATCCACCAAGGCGGCGATCTTCTTTCGCGTGTAGGTGGTTCCGCTCTGTCGAAGGTTGAGAACACGCATTGCCAGCGCGAACGAGGTTCCAGCTTGTGCTGCGAAGTCTTTCTGAGCCCAGGCTCTCAGCGCCCTGTAAAGCTCTGGAGTATGCCCGTCAGCATCCCATTCGGGGCTGAAGCTGGTGTCACCTGCTGCGGTGCCTGAATCGACTAGAGACGCCCTGGTGACGCGCTGAGGTGCAAACATCACGCAGCGGTTGTTCAGCGTCAAAGCGACAACCATGGTAGCCCAGCTGGGTTGATGCAGCTGCTTGCTGATGCTCGCTGCCTGCTCGCAGGATACGGGATACCAGCGCGGTCTATCGTCAGGGGTAAGCTGCAACCTCAGATAACCCCACAGCAGATAGGGCAGGGTGCCCCAGCGTCGCCGGTGCTGAGCATTCCATTCGTAGAGGGGAGGGGAAGGCTGCATGCCGCAGGGCGCGGTCAATGACTGCGAGGGTTCCAGAAGCTCGAAGATCGACGTGTTGAAGGCAGTAGCCATGTTCTGGAGCTCAGCCTTGGTGGGAATTGCTGCGCGACGTTCCCATTCCTCGATCTGCTCTTCAGCCACGCCGGCTTGCTCAGCAAAACTACCGACAGTAAGCCCGCGACGAAACCTAAACCCTTTGAACATCTGACCAGTCTCTCTCATTTATTGATACAGACCTCTTGTAGATCGAAACTGAATCGAAGTCGGGTGGAAACCGAATAATGTAAAATAATCGCCGAAAAATGGCGAAGTCTTAGGATTGGACAGTGTGTCGCCATCCGGGTGGTGAATTTCTGACTGAGTTTTGACTTGGGTGCCTTCCATAGCCGAACAATTTGGACCGGCGTTGGATGTCTACTCAGACATTGTTGCCCAGATCAGTGAGAGGGAATTTTTCAAAGCGGTAATATGTCTTTAGCGTGAGCGCCGTGTCTCGAACAGCAAACGCGCTCGCTCCTCAATGCCCAGCCCGGGGTAGGATTGTTGAGAAATCAACACCAGTAAAGGCCACGCTATCGATTATCTCGCACCGTTGCTGAAACGTGCCTTCGGCCATCTTTCCGTAGCGGGTGGTCATCAAATCCTTAGAATGTCCGAGCACCACAGCGATTTGATCATCATAGAAGCCAGCCAACCGCAGCTGATCGGTGATCGTATGCCGGAAGCTATGGAGGCCCATGCCGTCAGCACCATGCTTCACATCTATCCGCGTGAGATAGTCTCGCCAGGCGCGGGACGGCTTGGCGCCCAGGATGCCCTTCACCGGTTTCAGCCCAGGAAACAGGCGAAGATCTTTTGCCTCGCGCCTTTCGCTTACATATTTGAGAAATCCTGCAGCCTCCAAAGTTTTGTGCACTGGCACGACCCGCCGTGAAGCGGTGTTTTTGAGTGTTTTTGTGGTGTCTTCGTCGTCACATTCTTCCATATGGAACGCCCACCGGTCGCCATTCTGGTGGATATCGCTGACCAGCAGCTGCGCCAGCTCGGTTGCTCGAGCGCCCGTGAACATTGAGCACAAGGGAATCCAAAAGCGCCAATCGCGGATCAGCACATCGCCAGCTTGGTGAGGCTTCAATACGCTTTCGGAGCCCTTGAACAGCGGTGACGCAAGAATGATGTTGAGCTGCTCGTCCGAAAACGGCGGTCGTTGGCCTCGTCCCTTGTCGATACGCGGAAACAACCCAGAGGTAAGGTTGTGCTCAACATATTGTCGTTGAACTAGCCACTTGAAGAAGGAGCTGACGCCTGAAATCTCGCGATAGACGGTTTTTGGAGACCGATTGGGAAGTTTCCGATTGATGCCAATCGCTACCGCAGCTGCAAGGGAAATGTCTTGGCAATCAGAGCGGCTACTGAACTTCACTGGAAGCTGGAGAAGAACTTCGACGAACGCAGCCATCTGCCGCTTCGTGATGCTTTCGACCAGGACATCGGGGCTACAATGCTGAACAAAGAGCCGGATAGCTTGGCTTTGCTGGTCTATCGTGTAGCCTTTCTTGAAAGCGCTCCGGCGCTCGGCTTCCTCAAATTTTTGGGCAAGCGCAGCAAGGGTGGTGTCCTCCCCTCCCATAGCTTTCGATGGCGTGACGAAGGATGCTCGGATCACTTCACTGGTCGGCGCGGGAGCGGCTTCCCCCCTTGCTGACCGCATCTCCAAGTCGGCTGCATCGCGAATGGCATCGACCATCGCACGGTAAAATGCCCAATAGCCTTCGGTGTATTGACCGTTTGCCAGCAACTTAGGGAGCGTCCAGCCTTCATCCTCGATAATGCGGTCCATCTTGTTCATGATGGGTTCCAACATAATTCCCTTGGTTGCCGCGTCCTTGAGCTTCAACGAACCATACTGAATGCTCGTGAGCTGGAGCGGAAGCGCATCCCGATCTTCTGCTACGACCGCTTCCGTAAATTTGGCCTCGTAGGCCATCCGCCTCTCGTCAAAGAATTTCCGACATGCTCGATTGATGTCAGTCTTGGTCGGCGTTTTCCCTTGAAGTTCCTCGCGTGCGGATCGTCGGACTGCTTCCCACTGGTCATCCTGTTCTAGGTTGAGCCGGTGCATCACAAGGCGCGCCTGCTTGCGATCTGACGTGCCTGTCGATTTCCAGACCGCTTCCTTGGGCTTCTGCCCATGCGACCTAAGGATGGCGATGACGTCCGATGGCACCGTTCTACGGTAGAAGAAGTTTGGTGAGTCTTTGCGTTTGACGAGCCAAAGGTCGGTCATGAGCACCTCGTAACGGCTCACGTAACAGCGAGCCGTAACAGGGCTCTCATTTTATCGCATATAGTTCAATAACTTATTGGAACATAAACCTAAAAAACCCGCGTGTTTTGCATCCTGTCTCCCCGACCATTTTACGCCGCGGAGCGGCTCCGGTTACAGGATCAACGGAGTAATCCTGTCTCCCCGACCAATGTCTCCAAAAAACGAAAACGGCCCCGGCATCGCTGCCGGGGCCGTTTCGTGTTCAGCGGGCCAGGTTCAGAAGCGCTGGCCGAACTTGATGCCGAAGAACTGCGGCCGGATCGGGAAGTTGCGCGACGAGTTGGCGCACAACGAGATGGCGCAGAAGGTGTTGGTGGTCAGGATGCCCCGGCGATCGAAGGCGTTCTGGATGAACAGGTCCAGGGTCCACTTGTCCTTCTTGATGCCCGCCGCGAAATCGAACGAGACAAAGCCGGCCGAATTGCCCAGCAGCTTGTTCAACTCGGTGTTCAGATCCTGGGTGGCGCCGGTCTGGTAGAGGGCGGCACCCTGGATATAGGCGTCCAGCTTGCCCAGCGTCGTATCATAGCGCACCGAGGTGGTGCCCTTGAACTTCGGCTGGCGCGGCAGGCGGGTGCCGTCGGCAGCGGCGACTTCCGGCGTATCGAGGCCGTCATCAAGCACGGCACCAACGGTGCAGGTCTTGAGCTGCGCAATGGTCAGCGTGGCCTGGTCGGCGGCGAAGTTGCAGAAATTGCCCTTCAGCTTGCCGTCGTTGTACGACCCGGCCGTCGAGATGGTGACCTTGCCGAGCTTGAGGTCCGCATCGAACTCGATGCCTTTCACTTCCGCATTGCCGGCGTTGCCGGTGATGCCGGCGCCCTGGGCGCCGGACACGACCACCCCGTATTGCAGATCTTTCCACTTTTCGAGGTAGATGGCGGCATTGAAGCGGAAGATGTTGTTCCACGTCGTCTTGAAGCCGATTTCGAAGTTGATCAGGTCTTCCGAACGGAACGGCGCCACCGCATAGACCTGGCCGCCGATGCGCAACGGCCGGCCTTGGCCGCCAGGACGGAAACCGGTCGAATAGTTGGCATAGACCATCTTCGACGGCGTCACTTCCCAGTTCAGCGCAACCTTGTGGGTCTCACCCTGCTCGCGATAGATCAGCTGCTGATCGGGCCGCGAGAAGTTGGTGTTGAGGCACTGCAAACGCTCGGCCGGCAGCGGCAGCGGGCAGCCGCCGGTGCCGGTCGGCACGTAGGTGGTGCGGATGTTGCGCGCCGTCGCCGCGACCCCGCCAAAGCCGACCACGTTCAGCTCCGTCCAGAAATAGCGGATGCCGCCCGTTACCTTCAGGGTGGGGGTGATGTTGTAATGGCCTTCAGCGAAGATGGCATAGTCTCGCGTCACGCGGTTCTGCTCGGTCAGGTAGAAGGCGTCGCGCTTCACCGCTGCCGAGCCGCGCACCATGGTGCCGCCCTGGTCTTCCGGGACGCCGAAACCGTCCAGCGTGGTGCCGTTGCCGCCGCAATCCTCGGTGTCACTATAGGCGCAGGCCGCCGTGAAGCCCGGCGACTGGCCGAGACCGTGGATGCCATAGTCGTCGTTGATCTCGATCTTCTGATATTGGTAGAAGCCGCCAAACGTGACGTCGAAGGGCCAGCTTTCCGGCGTCTTCAGGCGCAGTTCCTGGGTGAAGATGCGCTCGTTGCGGTTGCCGCTGTAGAACTGGGTGGGGTTCAGCAGCGTCGTGCAGCGCAGCGAATCCCCTGAACCGGTGCAGCCCGCCTTGTCGAAGAACTGCAGATAGGATTCATAGCCGGGACCGAAACTGTCGTAGGTCACCGAATAATAAGTGTAATCGTTGAGCAGCTTGATGTTGCGGCGGAAATAGCCGGTGGCGCTGACCAGGTCGAAATCGCCGATATGGCCGTGCACGGCCAGCTGCGCCTGATACCATTGGTCGTTCTGGCGGGTGTCGTCATAATCATGCACCTGCAGATCGCCAACGCGCGGATCGAAACCGAAATAGCCGCGCGAAATCTGCTTCTGTGCCGTCACCTGCGGGTTGATCGACCAGCCATCGGCCGGTTCCCACAGCAGTGACAGGCGACCGCCGACTTCATCGATCGTGTTGTAATTGTTCTTCACCTTGTTGGCGTTGTTCAGCGTGAAGCTGGTGAGCGGGTTGGTGTCGCCCAGGTTGAACACCGCCGGCGTGCCATCGTTGTATTTGCCGTTGTTGGGCGTGTTGTCGATGTAACCGCCTTCGTGGCGATAATAGCCCATGGCGCGCACGGCCAGCGTGTCGGAGATCGGCACGTTGATGAAGCCCTGGGCCTGGCCACCGCCGGTGCCCTTGCCGAACTTGTTGCCTTCAAAATCATAGCCGGCTTCGAATTGGCCGATCTTCGGCTTGTTGGTGATCACGCGCAGCGTGCCGGCCAGCGAGCCGGCCCCGAACAGCGTGCCCTGCGGGCCCGACAGCGCCTCGATGCGTTCGATGTCATAGATGTGAACATCGGGAAGGCCGTTCACGTTGATCGAGATATCGTCGAGATAATAACCGGTGGCCGGATAGGCGCCGCCGGCCGGTACGATGCCGCGGAAATAGACTTCGGTACGGCCCGGCCCGAGACCAGCGGTTGAGACCGACGGCAGCAGCGCGGTGAAATCGGTCAGGCCCTTCACCTGGCGGTTGGCCAGTGTTTCGGTGCTGAGCGCCTGCATCGAGATCGGCACCTTCTGGATGCTGGTCGCCGTGCGGGTGGCGGTGACGATGATTTCCTCGAAGCCTTCCGACTTTTCGGCGGCGGCTGAGGCCTGGTCCTCTGCGGCCAGTGCGGGGGCGGCAAGGCCCGCCAGCATGGTGGTGGCGCACGCCAAGCGGATAAACTCGGCCCTGCGGCTGGCGATACGACGCTGTTCTTGCCCGATCATGTCAGTCCCCCTGAAAAATTGTCCCCGCGCACTCCCCGACGGCAGCCCCGAGCTGCCCGCCTGTGTTATCATCGTCCCATCGGCGAGGCGATGGGGATGAGAACACAAAAACCAACTGTTGCAAATTGGTGTCAGCTTCATCATGCCGCATCATCGCGGCGGGCATATGGGCCATTTTCCCCCTCTCCCCGGCCGACCGGTTGTGTGGCTGGCCAACCCGGCCTAGCTTCGCCCTGATGACAGGACGCAACTCTCCGCCGGGCGGCCCGCCGCCGGCCTGGCAGCCGGCGCTTGCCGCCGCCACCGCCAAGCTCGATTCCGATCCGGACGCCGCACTTGCGGCAGCGGACGCACTGCTCGCGGCCCAGCCTGAACTGCAGCCGGCCCAGCTGCTCGCCGGCCAGGCGCTGCGGCGGCTCG
>NZ_WNJP01000090.1 GCF_009733735.1 Sandarakinorhabdus oryzae
GGTGCCGCGCCCGGGCGTGTCGCTGCTCGGCGCGCCGGCGGTGGGCTGGGCCGGCTGGTCGCCCACCCCGCCTTCACGCTGGACGCAGGCCGCCTTGCCGGCGATAATCAGGTTGCACTCCCGTTTGCGGCCGGAATCGGCTACAGCGATCCGCAGCACTGATCCCGGCTGGGCCACCACGGCCCGATTGACTGAAAAGGCAAGCTTTTGACCAAGACTGACCGCGTGGAGGAACTCCACGCCATGATCATGAAAAGCCTGGATGATGATCAGGCCGTGGATCCTGTTTCAATTCCGCTGGCGGGCAAGACCAGCATCGCCGATTACATGGTGATCGCCAGTGGCCGCTCCGGCCGCCAGGTTGCCTCCATGGCCATGAAGATCGCCGATAAGATGAAGGCCGATTTTCGCCGCAACGCCCGCGTGCAGGGTCTGCCGGCCGCCGATTGGGTGCTGATCGATTGCGGCGACATCATCGTCCACATTTTCCGGCCCGACGTGCGCGCCTTCTACAATCTCGAGAAGATGTGGGGCCTCGACGAAGCGCCCAATCCGTCGCCGGCCTTCGCGCCGGTGACAGGGTCTGCCACCTGATCCCCCGACCGACGCGCTGAACGGTGAAGCTGCACATTGTCGCGCGCGGCCGCATCGGCCAATCCCCGGAAGCCGAACTGGTTGAGCGTTATGCGCTGCGCCTGCGTGGCCGGCTGGTGATCAGCGAGATTGGCGACACCGCGCGCTGGCCAGCCTTCAGCCAGCAGCAGGGGCCAAACCGCACAGTTGTGCTTGATGAACGCGGGCGCGACCTGCCGTCCACCGATCTGGCGACCCTGCTGGGCCGCTGGCGCGACGATGGCGCGCGCGAGGTGCGTTTCCTGATTGGGGCCGCCGATGGCCATGATGAGGCGACGCGCAAAGGGGCCGATCTGCTGTTGGGCTTTGGCAAGGCGACCTGGCCGCACATGCTGGTGCGCGCCATGCTGGCCGAACAATTATACCGCGCGCTGTCCATCCTGGAAGGCCATCCCTATCACCGGGAATGATGTTCAGCGCTGCGAAAGACCGCAGGGAGTAGCACTCGCGCTGCCTTCTGCTATTCTGCCTGTCAAATCCCCCGCGTGAGTCTGTTGCCCGATGAGCCTCAAACACAGCTGGAAGATCGCGCTGCCGGTGGCAGCCCTGATCCTGGTGCCGGGCTATGCCGCCGTCCAGGCCGCCGCCGAATCCGATACCTACAAGGAATTCGACGCGCTGATGGACGTGTTCGAGCGCGTGCGCGCCACCTATGTCGACAAGGTGGACGACAAGACGCTGATCCGCGGCGCCATCAACGGCATGCTGGCCAGCCTTGATCCGCACTCGTCCTATCTCGACGGCCGCGACTATGCGAACCTCAAGCAGACCACGGACGGCGAATATACCGGCCTTGGCCTGACCGTGACCTCGGACGATGGCGCCGTGAAGGTTGTCGCCCCCACCGACGACACGCCCGCCGCTCGCGCCGGCATCAAGGCCGGCGACTATATCACCCACCTTGATGACGTGCTGATCTATGGCGGCACCCTCAACGAGGCGGTGGACAAGATGCGCGGCCCGGCCGGCACCAAGATCAAGCTGACCGTGGTGCGGCAGGGCGAACCCAAGCCATTGGAGTTCACGCTCACCCGCGAGGTTGTGGTGATCAAGCCGGTGAAATGGGAAACCCGTGGGCAAGTGGGCCTGATCCGCATCTCTACCTTCAACAGCCGCACCGGCGACGCCACCCGGGCCGCGGTGGAAGGCATCAAGGCCAAGCTGGGCAGCAACGTCGCTGGCTATGTGGTCGATCTGCGCTCCAACCCCGGCGGCCTGCTCGATGAAGCCATCAAGGTCTCGGATGTGTTCCTCGACAGCGGCGAGGTCGTCTCGGAACGGCGCCGGGCCAAGAACGACGTCGATCATTATTACGCCAAGCCCGGTGACCTGACCGACGGCAAGCCGGTGGTGGTGCTGGTCGATGAAGGCAGCGCGTCCGCTGCCGAGATCGTGGCTGGCGCCCTGCAGGATCACCGCCGCGCCCTCGTGCTGGGCCAGCGCAGCTTCGGCAAGGGCAGCGTGCAGACGGTGTTCCCGCTCAGCGCCGAAACCGCCTTGCGCTTGACCACGGCGCGCTATTTCACGCCGTCGGGCCGCAGCGTGCAGGAAAATGGCATCGATCCGGATATCCCGGTGCCGCAACTTTCCGATCCGCGCATGACGGAAAGGAAGCCGCTGCGCGAAGCCGATCTCAAGAAGCATCTGATCAACGAGATCAAGGACGCGACCGACAAGTTGGTGGAGCAGGACAGCGTGGCCGATCCGCGCTTCCTGGCCAAGGCTGATGAACTGAAGGCCAAGGGCGTGCTGGATTACCAGCAGGATTATGCCATCCGCCTGATCAACCGGCTGGCGCCGCCGGCTGCACCGCCAGTGCAGGTGGCCGGGGGTGCGGCGCGCACCGGCACGCGGTGATTGCGCCTGTCACATACGCCGGCTAAGCCCACGGCCAGCCCTGATTGCCAAGGAATACGCCGGCCGTGCTGCGTCGCCTCTATGATTGGACTCTGGCCAAGGCCGCCGGGCCGGGTGCCGAGCGCTGGCTGATGGGCATCAGCTTTGCCGATTCCAGCTTTTTCCCGGTGCCGCCGGATGTGATGCAGATCCCGATGTCGATCGCCCGGCCGGAACGCGCGATCCGCTATGCCGCAATATCCACCATGGCCTCGGTGGCCGGCGCTTTGCTTGGCTACACGATCGGCGCCTTGCTTTATCACGCGGTCGGCGTGCCGCTGCTGCATTTCTATGGCTATGAAGACAGGTTCGTGGCCTTTGCCGCCGACATCAAGGCCAATGGCTTCCTGTGGATGCTGGCCTTTGCCTTCCTGCCCATCCCCTACAAGGTCGCGACCATCGCTGCGGGTTCGGTGTCGCTTTCCATTCCGGTGCTGATCGCGGCCTCGATCCTGGGGCGCGGCGGGCGCTTTTTCCTGGTGGCGCTGGTGCTGCGCCGCTTCGGCGCGCAGGCCCAGGTGCTGATCGATCGCTATTTCAACGCGCTGGCGCTCACGGCAACCGCGCTGTTCGTCGGTGGCTTCGTGGTGGTCAAATATGCGCTCTGAGGTGCAGGCGCCGGCGTTGGTGCTGGCGGGCAGCCTGGCCCTGCTGGGCGGGGCCTATGCGTTCGAGATCCTTGGCGGGCTGGTGCCGTGCGAGATGTGCTGGTGGCAGCGCTATGCCCTGATGGCGACAGCCTTCTTCGCCGCTGATGCGCTGCTGTTGGCGGGCGTGGCGCGGCGGCAGCCAGCGATAACGCCGGTGGTGAAGGTGACGGCGTGGGTGGCGATCCTGGCGCTGGCCAGCAATGCCGGCATCGCGCTGTTCCACGCTGGAGTGGAATATAAATGGTGGCAGGGCCTCACCCGCTGCACGGCGCCGCTGGTGGCGGGTGACGCGAAATCGATGATGGCCGACATCCTGGCGCAGCCGCTGGTGCGCTGCGACGCCATACCATGGCAGATGTTCGGGATCTCCATGGCAGGATGGAATTTCGTCGTCTCCTTGCTGCTGGTTGGAGCTGCCACATGGCTGATGCTGAAACCCCGCTGAACGTCCGCCGTCACCTGCCCGGTGACCGCCGCGCCGACCGCCAAGCCATGGTGCGGGTCGACCAGGCTGGCGAACATGGCGCCGCGCGCATCTATGCCGGGCAACTGGCGGTGATGGGTGGCCGTCACAAGATGGCTGGCGAGATCAGGCACATGGCCCACCAGGAACAGCGGCATCTGGATGGCATGAACGGCTTGATGGCGCGGCGCGGCGTGCGGCCCACCCTGCTCGGCCCGTTCTGGCATGTCGCCGGTTTTGCGCTCGGCACCGGCACCGCGCTGCTTGGGCCCAGGGCGGCGATGGCCTGCACGGAGGCGGTGGAGACCGTGATCGACGAACATTACGGCGAGCAGACCGCGGCGCTGGCCGACGGCAGCGACCCGGAACTGAAGGCGATGATCGACGATTATCGAGCCGACGAGGTCGAGCACCGCGATGCGGCCGCCGCCCACACCGGCGGCGGTGCCTTCCCGGTGCTGGAAGCGGTCATCCGCGCCGGCTGCCGCACCGCGATCGCGGTGGCGAAGCGGCTCTAATTCCGGATCTGGTTGCGCAGCAGATAGCGGCCGTTGGCCCGGCAGGTGAACATCTGCGTCACGCCAGGATGCAGGATCGGATCGCCATCGGGATCAGGCAGCAGATTCTGCTGGCTGACATAGGCGACATAGGCCGATTCCTCGTTCTCGGCGAAAAGGTGGTAAAAGGGCTGGTTCTTGTGCGGCCGGATCGCTTCGGGGATCGACTGCCACCATTCCTCGGTGTTGTTGAACACCGGATCGACGTCGAAAATCACCCCGCGGAACGGGAACACCCGATGCTTCACCACATCGCCAATGGTGAAGGTGGCCGGGGTGGGCGCTTCGATCGACACGTCAGGGGTGGGGCGGTTGTTCATCATGTTCCAGTCGGGCAGCATGATCAGGGTTGGTGGTTGAACGGGCGATGACGGGCCAACGCCTGCCATCGAATTGCAATATAGGCAGCATCGGGCCGTCGTGAAGGGGTGGCGGTGTCGCGCCGGCACGGCGAAAATGCCGCAAGCCGGGCTTGGCAGGCCCGGCCCCCTCCGCTATAGGCCGCCCCTCGACCCGCCCGCGACGGACTTTTCCCACCGGGCACGCTTCGCGGAGAGGTGCCAGAGTGGTCGATTGGGACGGTCTCGAAAACCGTTGTGGGTGCAAGCTCACCGTGGGTTCGAATCCCACCCTCTCCGCCACTTTCCGCGGCCTGTGCGGACCCTTGAATCGTTGACCGGGCGTGGGCGTCTGTCGCCCACGCTGTCACTTGATGCCGGCAAGCCGATCCAGTGCGACGCGTCCGCCACCCAGGGCGATCAAGGGCAGCAGCAGGCCGGCCCAGCTGAGGTGGGTGGGCCAGGCATCGGGGTAGACGAAGATCTGGATCACCAATGTCATTCCCAGCAGGGCCAGCGCCGCATAGCGGGTGCCGAGGCCCAGCACGAGCAACACGGGGAAGACATGCTCGGCCAGCGCGGCGGCATGGGCGGCCACTTCGGGCGACAGCAATGGCAACGCATATTCCGACCGGAACAGCTCGACCGCCTCGTCGGTGACGGTGAACCAACCGCTCACCTTGGTGCGGCCCGACAGGAAGAAGATCGCGGCTACGCCGAGCCGCTGGATCAGCAGCAGAAATGACAAGGGCAGGGCCGCCGCCAGCATGTCGGCAACGCGGTCAGAAAAGCTGGAGCGGGCAGCAAGAGTTTCGGCGGCGATCATGGCGCTTACTCCGGCACAAGGGCGGCGACGGCGCCGCTGGTGATGAGGGTCTGGAAGGCTTGGGTGATGCAGGTGTCAGGGAATCGCTCGGCAGCCTGCAGGGCAGCGGCGCCAACGCTGTGGCCGCCCTTGAGGGCCAGCAGGATGCGATGGAGGCCGGCACCAATGACCACGGGTTCCACGCCGCCGGCGGGGCGCGTGAGCAATATGCCCTGGGGCTGCCATTCCGGCGCCACTTCGGCCAGGTCGGGATGGCGATGGGCGATCCAGATGTCGGCCGCCGGCAGCGTGAACCAGTCGAAGCGGGTGGCCGGATGGAGCCGCATCCGGCAGCGTGACCATTGATCGGCTGACAGGGCAGCAAGACTGGCCGCATCCAGGCAGTCGGCATCGGCAGCCAGGTGCGATTCCGTGTGCAGCCGGTCAATCCGGGCCACGTCGGCCAAATAAAGCAGATCGGTCGAGATCGGGTGCCGCTGCAGCCAGCGATCAAAGCCCGCGCCATAGCGTGCCAGCACCGGGCTTTCAGGCGGGTGACGGGCGACGAAACCCCGGGCCAGCGCCATGAACGCGCTGTGTCCGACGATCATCGCTACGGTCGGGTAATTGTCGGCCAGGGCATCGATCGCGCCCTTCATCGTGGTGTTGCGATAGACCTTCATGGCCAGGCGGCCGGGCCGGGGGCGATCAAGGGCGGCGACAAACGCGCCCTGCCAGCTGTCGAGTTCAGAGATCGTTGAGGGCATGAGCAGGGACCTTTCGTTCAAGCAGCGCCGCAGCGCGGTTGCGTTCGGTCATCAGGTCGGCAAAGGCCGGCACATCGCCATCGCGTTCCAGCAGCACCGGCTGCGGGCCGCACAGATCAAGCAGACTGGCCAGCAATCGCCACACGAAGCGTGAAACGGGGGCGTCGTGGCTATCGATCAGCAGGGCCGGCCCCAGCTGGGGGTCAGGCCGGTGGCCGGCGATGTGGATCTCGCCGATGGCGGCATGCGGCAGCGCCTCCAGATAATCATCGGGATCAAAGCCAAGATTGTTGGACGCCACGGCAACATTGTTGACATCGATCAGCAGACCGCAGCCGGTGCGCCGCACGATCTCGCCCAGGAAATCCGGCTCGCTCCATTCGGCTTCGACGGCCAGATAATGGGCCGGATTCTCGATCAGGATCGGGCGGGCGATGGCGGTCTGCACGATGTCGATGTTGCGGCAGACGGCCGCCAGCGCCGCCGTGGTGCGCGGCACCGGCAGCAGGTCGGGCAGGCAGCGCTGGCCGATGCGTGACCAGGCCAGATGTTCCGACACCAGGAAGGGGTCGAAGTTCCGCACCAGCCGCGCGAAGGCGGCCAGGTGATCGGGGTCGGGCCGATCATGGCCGCCCAGCGACAGGCCGACGCCGTGCAGCGAGACGGGGCGCACGGCGCGCAGCGCGTCCAGCATCGCCAGCCGCGGGCCGCCATCCACCATATAGTTTTCGGCATGCACCTCGAACCAGAGGCCGACCGCCGACGCGGCCATCGCCTCGTCGAAATGCTGGGGCTTGAATGCCACGCCAGCGGTCGGGCTGGTCATCGCCTCAGGCCTTCGGGCTCAGCGAGCCGAAGCCCTTGGGCGTCTTGATCTGCGTGCAGGTACCCTTGGCCACATATTTCCAGGCATTGCCCTGGTAATTGACATGGCTGGTGCCGGCGCAGCTGGTGCCAGCACCGGCCTTGCAGTCATTCTTGCCGGCAAGGCTGATGCCATAGCATTTGTCCTTGCCGGGTTGCGGCGGCACCGGGCCGGCCGTGGCGGCCGCCGCGGCAAGCGCGCTCAGCATGGCGGCGGTGATGGCGACATTGGCGGTCTTCATCCTGGGTCCTTTCATGGATCGAATCTGGAGTCGAATTGGCACCGGGGGCGGTGCATCAGCATCATTGCTCCAGGCGTCCGCGCCGTCCGCTGCCCAGAGCGCATCAAGTCGATGCAGTGGCGTTACCCAGCCGCCGGGGTGGTGATCTTGTGGCCGCCCATCGCCTCGTGGAGGACAAAGCCTTCCAGCGGATCGACCGGCTCGCGCCAGGGCGCCGATTCCAGCGTGTGCATGGTGTCGGCATAGCCAGCCTCCCAGCGGGCGCTGATGCCGGCCGCGCTGAAATCAATGTCCTTGCTATGGTCCTCGTTGGCCAGCGTGGGGGCGAGCAGGCGGATCACGTGCATCCGGGTGGAGCAGCCATAGGCGGCGAGGTGGGCGACATCGGCACTGTTGCGCCGGTCTTCCGGTACCAGCGCGGCCAGTTCTGTGATGATGTGGCGCAACTGGTGCAACTGGCGCTGGCGCTTGATGTGGGTGCTGGCGCGGCTGGAATATTGCACGTCCTTCTGGCGGTTCATTACGTCCCAGATCGACTGTGGCTCGGGCCCGTGCGGGTTCCAGATATGGACGGCATACACCATGGAATTGCGGCGCGGATTGTCGTCGAACACCACCTCTACCGGCGTGTTGGAGAGGATGCCGCCATCCCAATAAAGCTCGCCAGCGATGCGCACGGCCGGGAAGGCCGGCGGCAAGGCGCCGGATGCCATGACATGATCAAGCTCCAGCGCCATGTCGCGGCTGTCGAAATAGACCATCTCGCTGGTGGCGACACGGGTGGCGCCCACGGTCAACCGCATCGGGCCGTCGTTGATGATCGAGAAGTCGACCAGGTCGCTCAAGGTCTGACGCAGGGGATTGACCGAATAATAGCCGGCCTTTTCTGCACCCAGCAGCATGTGCGGGCTGAGGAACGCCATCGGGTTCGGCATGAAGAAGCTGGGCAGGCCTTGCGCGATGGTGGCCAGGTTGCGCCACGGGCCGGCGAAGGCGGCGGGCAACATGCGGTCGAAGATCTGGCCATGCTCGACCCGCTTCCAGAAGGCCCGCAACCGGTCCATGCGCTCGGCTGGCGGGCTGCCGGCGATGATGGCGGCATTGATGGCCCCGATGGACGTGCCGATCACCCAGTCAGGTTCGATGCCATGTTCGTGCAGGGCCTGGTAAACGCCGACCTGATAGGCGCCCAGCGCGCCGCCGCCCTGGAGGACCAGGACCTGCTGGCCGAGCTGGTGCAATTCAGCGGCAATGGTGGTGGCCGTCATGGCTGTTCTCCGTGCAGTTTCGTGGTGGGACCGGTGATCAGGCGGGCGCTGCGCTCGAAGGTGAGATAGCTCCACAGCCAGCGCACCCCGACGTCGAGGCGGTTGCGGAACCCGACGAGGAAATAGATGTGGGCCGTGCACCACAGCAGCCAGGCCAGGACGCCCGACAGCTGCACCCGGCCAAAGTCGATGACGGCACGGTGGCGGCCGATGGTCGCGAGATTGCCGTGGTTGCGGTACCGGAATGGCGTCGGGCGGCCGGTGGCGATGCTGCGGGCGGCGTGCTGGCCCTGCTGCTTGGCAACCGGGGCGACGCCGGGCAGGCTTTTGCCGTCGGTCCCGATGAAGGCGGCCGTGTCACCGATTACCTGGATCTCGGGGTGCCCCGGCAGCGTGAGATCGTCATTGACCAGCACGCGCCCGGCCGGATCGGCGGCGGCCTCCAGCCAGGCCGCGGCGGGCGAGGCCTGGACGCCGGCCGCCCACACGACGCTATGGCAGGGAATGCGGATGCCGCCGACATCGACGAAGCGGTCGCTGATCGCCTCGATCTTCTTGCCGAGCAGCACGGTCACGCCCAGTTCCGCCACCGCGGCCAGCGCCTTGGCTGCCAGCGGCTCAGGGAAACTGTTCAGAAGGCGCGGGCCGGCCTCGACGAGCAGGACGCGGCTGCAATGCGGCGTGATGCTGCGGAAATCCTGCGACACCGATCGGCGCGTGAGCTCGGCAATGGCGCCGGCCATTTCCACGCCGGTGGGACCACCGCCGATCACCACGAAGGTGAGTAGGGCGTGGCGGATGTCGGGGTCGGTCTCGCTCTCGGCGCGCTCCAGCGCCAACAGCACCTTGCGGCGCACGGCCGTGGCATCGTCGATGGTCTTGAGGCCCGGCGCATGGCTGGCCCAGTCGCTGTTGCCGAAATAGCTGTGCTGCGCGCCAGTGGCGACGATCAGCCGGTCGTAGCCGATGGGCTGGCCATCGGCGAGGCGGACGCGGCGGGCGGCGCGATCGACGCCAACCACTGTATCGAGAATGACCCTCACATTGGCCTGGTTGCGCAGGATCGATCGGATCGGCGCCGCGATGTCAGCCGGGGACAGGCCCGCGGTGGCGACCTGGTAGAGCAGGGGCTGGAAGAGATGGTGGTTGCGGCCGTCGATCAGCGTGATGTCGACATCGGCGCGCGCCAGGGACTGCGCGGCCGCCAGGCCACCAAAGCCGGCGCCGATGATGACGACATGCTGGCGTGGCCGGGTCATTGCGCAACCCAGCCGCCATCCACCGGCAGCGCCGTGCCGGTGATCGAGGCGCCGGCATCGCTGGCCAGGAAGACAGCCAGCGCGCCGAGCTCCTCGACCGTGGCGAATTTCTTGGATGGCTGGGCGGCGAGCAGCACGGTCTCGATCACGGCCTCGCGGCTGATCCCGCGCGCCTTTGCGGTGTCCTCGATCTGGCCTTCGACCAGCGGCGTCCACACATAGCCTGGGCAGATGGCATTGCAGGTGACGCCAAAGCGCGCGCCTTCCAGCGCCACCGTCTTGGTGAGCCCGACGATGCCATGCTTGGCCGCCACATAGGCGCTCTTGAACGGGGAAGCGACCAGGCCGTGGGCCGAGGCGACATTGATGATGCGACCCCAGCCGGCGGCCTTCATCGGGCCAAAGGCGGTGCGGATGGCATGGAAGGCCGACGACAGGTTGAGGGCAATGATCGCGTCCCAGCGCTCGGCGGGGAAGTCCTCGATCGGGCTGACAAACTGGATGCCGGCGTTGTTGACCAGGATGTCGAGCCGGCCGAAGCGGGCCAGGGCATTGCCCACCATCATGACCGCGCCGGCGGGGTCGATCAGGTTGGCGCCATCGAACACCACATCGACGCCGGCCTGGGCGGCGAGATCAGCCCTGGCAAGTTCGATTTCGGCCGGATCGCCCAGGCCATTCAGGACGATGTGCGCGCCGGCATCGGCCAGGGCGCGGGCGATGCCGAGGCCGATGCCGCTGGTGGATCCGGTGACGAGGGCGACCCGGCCCGCCAGGGGCCGGCTGGCGGAACGCTGCGCGAGCGGCTGGATGTTCATGCAGATTCTCCTTGCGGGATGTTGACGCAAGGATGCGGGGGCGGGCCTGCGGGCTGAAATGCCGTTCCCGCATGGATTCAATGCCGACAATCGAATGTTGCCGCGCCCGTATCGGCAGTAGCTGTTGGCCTGTCACGGAACGCGGGTCCGTTCCAGCCAATCCAGCCCCCGGAAACAGGCTCCAGCGACACCCTCGATCCGTGACACCAGTTTCAATCGGAAGAAGGAAAAGATGATGAAGCACAGCACCACTCTGGCCGCGATCCTGGCCACCAGTGCGGCCATCCTGGCCAGCACGCCGGCTCTGGCGGGCAGCTGCCCGGCCGGTCAGACCATCGCCAACCCGCTGGCCGGCGCACCGACCGCACCGTCCATGGTGACCGACAATGTGATCGGTTCGGTGGACCTGCAGAAGGAAATCGACGTCAACAACCGTGATCTGCGGTTGCGCCGGCTGGTCGTGCAGCCCGGCGGCATCGTGCCCCTGCACAGCCACGTTGGTCGCCCGGCCCTGATCATCACGGTCAGCGGCCAGATGACCGAGTATCGCAGCAGCTGCGCGGTCGGCATCGTTCACAACGCTGGCGAAGTGTCCAGCGAGTCCGACGGCATCTCGCATTGGTGGAAGAACACCGGCAGGGGTCCCGCCGTGCTGCTTTCGGCCGACGTCAAGGCCCGGGATTGAGCATCGCCACGAACGGGCGGTGCAGTGGCGGCCATATCGGTCGCCGCCGCGCCGCCCTTCTCCTTGCCAGGACGATGATGTGACCGACAGTTACCGCTTGGGTCTTGATATCCTGACCCGGATTGGCGCCGGCCTTGATGCCCGCCACAACCGCGTTGCCGAAGTGGCACCCGATTTCGCTCGTCTCGCCATCGGCTTTGGCTATGGCGAGATTTTTGCGCGCCCCGGCCTGCCGCTCAAGGATCGCGCGCTGGCCGCCGTGGCGGCGCAGGCCGCCCTCGGCACGTCGGCGGCGCAGTTGCGCGCGCACGTCGCTGCGGCCCTGCACCTGGGCTGGC
>NZ_WNJP01000091.1 GCF_009733735.1 Sandarakinorhabdus oryzae
GCAGCAAGGCCGGCGTGCTGACCGTGCTGAAGCCGCAGGACGTGCGCTGGCAGGCCGGCGGCTGGTGGCAAAGCCCGCGCAGCAACGCGCGCTGGCCGGTGCAGCCAACCGTGGCGCTGCGCGTGGGCGGGGTGTGGCACACGCTGCCCGTCTCGCCGCTGATGGCGGATCAGGAGCTGGACAGCCGGATGAGCGGCGGGCCGGTCTATTGGGAAGGCGCCGTCACCGTGCCGGGCGGGCGCGGCTATCTGGAATTGACCGGCTATGCGGCGCCCTTGCGAATGTGACGTTGCAGATGTGAGGGGCGACAGGCTAACAGCGCGCCCAGGCAGGGGTGCCAAACATATTGGGGAACCACGTGACTGATACCGGCCTGATTGCGCCCGAATTTGCGCCCGCGGCCCCGCGCGGGCTGTGCACCGATTGCGGCGTGTCGCGCACGGCGACGCCCACCGATTGCGGCACCGCCTGCCAGTTCATCAAGCCCGACTATGCCGCGATGGAGGCCCAGGTCCATGGCCGCGCCCGCGACGAAAACCGGGCGGATGAGCTGTTCTTTGGCCCGTTCCAGCGCATGGCCAAGGCGCGGCTGAAGCAGCCGAGTGAAGGCGCGCAATGGACCGGCATCACCAGCCGGCTGGGCGAGCGGTTGCTGGAAACCGGCGCGGTGCAGGCCATCCTCACCATGGCGCCCGACCCGGACGACAAGTGGAAGCCGCGCCCGGTGATGGTGACGAAGCCCGAAGCGATGGCCAAGGTGCGCGGCATGCGCATGGGCTATGCGCCGCTCTTGGCGTTGCTGGAACCGGCGCGGGCCGCCGGCTTCACGCGCATCGGCATCATCGGCATCCCCTGCCAGATCCACGCCCTGCGCCGGCTGGAGGCCAAGCTCGGCTTCGAGCGCATCTATGTGATCGGCACGCCGTGCAGCGACAACACGACGACGGCCAATTTCCACGAGTTCCTGTCGCTGCTGTCCGACAAACCGGAGACCATCACCTATCTGGAATTCAAGGCCGATTATCATGTCGAACTGCGCTTCGACGATGGGAACAAGCGCAACATCCCGTTCCTAATGCTGCCGCTGTCCGATCTGCGGCCGGATTTCTTCCCGCTCACCTGCCGCACCTGCGTGGATTACACCAACAGCTTGGCCGACATCACCGTCGGCTATATGGGCGGCACCGGTGAGCAGTGGCTGCTGGTCAGGAATGATCGCGGGGCGGAATTGCTGGGCCTGCTCGGTGACGAGGTGGCGGTCAGTGAACCGGACGACAACGGCAAGCCCGACGGTTCGAAGCGCGCCGGCCCGGTGAAGGGCTTCCTCGCCAACACCGAACGCGCCGCCGGCGGGCTTCCGCTCAGGCGCATGCCGAAGTTCATCCGGCCGCTGGTCGGCAAACTGATGCCGCTCGTCGGCCCCAAGGGCAAGGAATTCGCCCGTACCCGCGTCGAAATGAAGGCCATCGAAACCATCCTGCACCTGCGCCGTGAAGCGCCTGCAATGATGAAGAATATGGTGCCGCCGCATGTGTGGAAATTGGTGGAGCGTTACGGAATTACGCCGGGAGAAAAAGAAAAAATCTAGTTTGTTGTGAGTCGTTCAGAAATAACGTGCTAACAGGAATTGCAAGCTAGCGATTTGCAGTTTTTAAAGGGCATGATTCAAAATGAAAATCAGCTTGCTTTCATTCACCGCCGTAACCGCTTTGATGATTTCCACTGCTGTCTCTGCACAGCAGCCGACTCAGCAACCTCGCGGCAATTTCCTCGAACAATTGTTCGGCAATGTGTTTGGCACCAATCAGGCCGCCGAGCAGACGCTGGAATCCGATTGGAACCAGGGCCGCCGCCCGTTCGAGCAGCGCCGCGAGCAGCTGGATGCGCGCATCGATGCCGCCGTGCGCGATGGCGCCCTGAGCCGCAACGAAGCCGATGGCATGCGCCGCGAATATGAGGATATCGTGCGCCTCGAGGCACAATATTCGGCCGATGGCCCGATGCAGCCGCAGGAACGCGAAGATCTGCGCACACGTTATCGCGCCCTGTCGCAGCGCGTCGGCTATCAGAACAACGGCCAGAACGGCGGCCAATATGGGGGCCAAAATGGCGGTGCCGGCAATTATCAGACCGATGGCCGCTGGCAGCCGCTGGCCAGCCAGAATGCCCTGTTCGAGCAACGTCTGAACGAGGCTGTCCGCAATCGCAGCATCAGCCAGGGCGACGCCTGGCGCCTGCGCAGCGACTGGCGCAGCCTTGGCCAGCTTGAAATGCGTTACCAGTACAATGGCCTGGATGCCCGGGAAGAAGCTGATCTGAAGGCGCGTTATGCCCAGATCGACAGCCGCATGGGCGGCATGCTGACCGGTGGCTTCGGCAATGATCGCAACACGCAGCGTTGGGCCCAGATGGAAACGCGACTGGTGGCAGCGCAACGCGCCGGGCGGGTGAATGCCGCCCAGGTGGCGCAGATGCGCGCCCAGATGGGCGATCTGCAGCGCCTCGATGCTGCCTATGGCCGCACGGGCTATGATGCCGAACAGCGCAGCTATCTGACGCGCCGCTATGGCGAACTGGATGCCGCGATCGGCTTCTATCGCCGCTGAAGGGAGGGCTGGCGGTTCAGGCCGCCAGCCCCACCGCCTTCAACGTCAAATCCCACAGCCGCTCATTGCGGGCTTCGTTCGTCCCGCGCGCCGAGAGTGGCTGCGCGAACGGCATGCGGCCTTCCTTCTGGCGGTTGCCCCAGCTCCAATGCACGCCCGACTGGCTGGCGAAGGCCGGATCGGCGACCACCTGCGCGGTGCGTTCCCCGGCCAGCGGCTGGCTCACATAGCCCTTGGTGATGTTCTTCTGGAACCAGGGGAAGATCTTCTGGAAGGCCGGCGGCGTGTGGCGGAAGAGGGGGGTTTCGGCGACGCAGCCGGGGTAGAGCGTGTTGAACACGATGCCGGTGTCGCCCCAGCGCTTCTGGAACTCGCGGCTCATGATCATGCAGGCGAGCTTGCTGTCCTTGTAGGCCTTGCCGGGCTTGAACGGCTTGCCGTCGATCATGGCGATGGGGGCCTTGAATCCTGCTGCCAGCCCGGCGAGGTCACCCAGGTCAGCCGGGGCGGGGATGGGGATCTTGCCGCCGAATTCCTCGCTGTTGGCCGTGACCGTGCCCAGCGTGATCAGGCGCGGCGGCGATTGCAGCCGGCCCTTGGCCTTTTTCAGATCCTCGATCAGCAGGTGGGCGAGGAGGAAGTGGCCGAAATAATTGGTGGCGACGCTGATTTCATAGCCTTCCGGGCTGCGCATCGGCGCTTCGAGGCGCGGCAGGTAGACGGCGGCGTTGAGCAGCAGGGCGTCAAGCGCCAGGCCCCTCGCATGGAATTCATCGACGAAGCGGCGCACGCTGGCCTGATCGCCCAGATCGATGTGCAGGAGGCAGCGCTTGTCGGCCGGGATGCCCACTTCGTTCGCGGCGCGTTCGGCCTTGGCGAGATCACGGCAGGCCATGATCACCATCCAGCCGCGATCGGCCAGCGACTTGGCGGCCCACAGGCCCACGCCCGACGAGGCGCCGGTGATGATCACCACTGGTTGCACAGACATGGAATCTCCGTAATGCGCTTGCCCCGTTCGGCGCGCTCTTTGACTCAAACACGGGGGCGCGGCAAGACGATGCGATGCAGAGCACCGCCGAATTCCTTGCCAGGGCGAACCCGCCGATCACGCCGGCGCTTGTGGTTCGCCGCGCGGTGATGGAGGCCAATCTCGCCGCCATGCAGGATGGCTGCGATGCGCGCGGCGTGCGGCTGCGCGCCCATGGCAAGATGCACAAGTGCAGCACGCTTGGCCAGTTGCAGGTGGAAATGGGCGCGGTGGGCCTGTGTTGCCAGACGGTGGGCGAGGCGGAAGCCTTCGTGGCCGGGGGCATCCCCGATGTGCTGGTGACGGCGCCAGTGCCGCCCTGGGGCTGGCCGCGGCTGGCGGCGCTGGCGAGCCACGCCAAGATGGGCGCGGTGATCGACAGCACGGCGCAGATGGCCAATGCCTTCGTGGCGGCGCGCGATGCCGGGGTGGTGCTCGACATCTATGTCGATATCGATCCGGGCATGGGCCGCGCCGGGGTGAAGCCCGAGGCCGCCCCTGTGCTGGCGGCGGCGATCGGGATGTTCCCCAATCTCAACTATGCCGGCATCCAGGCCTATTGCGGACATTTCCAGCATCTGCTGCCTGATGAGCGTGATGTGGCCAACGAGAAGTGGAGCGGCCATCTGCGCGCGGTGATCACGTCGCTCACCGCTGCCGGGGTGCCGCCTGCCATCGTCACCGGCGGCGGCACCGGCACGGCCGATCTCGATCTGGCGCACGGCGTCTATACCGAGCTGCAGGCCGGCAGCTATGCGCTGATGGACGTGGAATATGGCGATCTCGGCGATCTGCCCTTCCAGCCGGCGCTGTTCCTGGCGGCAAGCGTGGTGTCGGCCAATCATGCCGGGCATGTGACGTGCGATGCCGGGCACAAGGCGCTGCATCCCAATGGGCCGGTGAGCCGTGTCGTCATGCCGGCGGGCAGCCGCTACCACCCGGCAGGAGACGAGCATGGCGCCATCATCCCGCCGGGCGGGGTGGAGGAGGGCGCGCTGGTCTGGCTGCAGCCGGGCCATGTCGATCCCACCATCGCGCTGCACGATGCGCTGTTCGTGGCGGACGAGGACGGCACGCTGGAGCGCTGGCCGATTGACGCGCGCCGGGTGAGTGGGTGAACTGGAAGTGCTGAATGTGGAAATTGGGCATCATCGGCGGCTCCGGCCTCTATGCCATCGACGGGTTGGAGGACGCGCGCTGGGTCACCGTGGACAGTCCCTGGGGCGAACCGTCTGACGCCATATTGACCGGCCACATTGCCGGCATGGAGGTCTGTTTCCTGCCCCGCCACGGCCGCGGCCACCGAATTCCGCCGCATCAGCTCAATGTGCGCGCCAATATCGATGCGCTGAAGCGGCTGGGCTGTACCGATGTGCTGGCGGTGTCGGCGGTGGGTTCGCTCAACCAGGCCATGGCGCCCGGCGAATTCGTGGTGGTGGACCAGTTCATCGACCGCACCAAGGGCCGGCCATCGACCTTCTTCGAAGCCGGGCTGGTGGCGCATGTGCCGATGGCCGATCCGGTCTGCCCGCGCCTGTCCGCGCTGGCGGCCGATGCCGTTGCGGCGGTCGGCGGCCGGGTGCATCGCGGCGCGACGTATCTGGCGATGGAGGGCCCGGCCTTTTCGACGCGCGCCGAAAGCCGGCTACACCAGGCGTGGGGCTGCGACCTTATCGGCATGACGGCGATGCCGGAAGCCAAGTTGGCGCGCGAGGCAGAGCTGCCCTATGCGCTGGTCGCCATGGTGACGGATTTCGATTGCTGGCACGACGGCAGCGATGTTGACGTGACCGACATCATGGCCGTCATGCACGGCAACGCCGCGCTGGCGCGGGCGATGATCGTGACGCTCTGTGCCAGCCTGCCGGCGACGCGGGCCGCCAGCCCGATCGACTGCGTGCTCGACCAGGCGATCATGACTGCGCCCGACGCGCGCGATCCGGCACTGCTGGCCAGGAACAGCGCCATCCTCAAACGCTGGCTGAACCGCAGCGGCGGCTGACCCACGACCGACCGACGGTAGTAGCGCCTGCAGCCTGCGGGGCTGCGGACGCATGCCCAATTAGCTCTGGCCAAAGAATGAATGAAATATTATAAGTTCGTTTATTATTTGGTGTTGGGGAGTGGGGCGATGCGGATTGGTTTGGCTTTGGCTGTGGCGGCTGCCACGGCAGCGGTGCCGGCGACGGCGGCAAATCTCATCACCAATGGCGATTTCGAGGCGGGCAACACCGGCTTCACCTCGGGCTATGCCTACAGCCCGGGCGGCAACAGCACCGAGGGCCAATACACCGTCCGCTCCAACCCGTTTCCGTGGAATTCCGCCTTTGTCTCGCGCGGTGATCACACCACCGGCACCGGCTTGATGTATGTCGGCAATGGCGCGCCCACTCTGGGTGATATCGTCTGGCAATCGTCGACCATCGCCATTGCGGCCAACACCAACTACTTTTTTGAAGCCTTTGCCATGAACGTGTGCTGCAGCTTCGTGCTGCCCGGCAACAGCGATCCCAATTTCACCTTCCGTATCTCGCTTGATGGCGGGGCGCCAACCGATCTTGCCACGCTCACCATTCCGGCCAACCAGGCTGGCACCTGGTTTGGCCTGTCCACCAGTTTCAACAGCGGCACCGCCACCACGGTGCAACTGTCGCTGATCAATGCCAACAACCTGCGCCAGGGCAATGATTTCGCCGTGGACGATATCACCCTGTCCACCCGCTCGGTGGTCAACGGCGTGCCGGAACCGTCGAGCTGGGCGATGCTGCTCGCCGGCTTTGGCGCCGTAGGCGGCCTGATGCGCCGCCGCCGGACTGTCGCCGCCGCCTGACGCACCAGACCCTGCTTCACTGTGGGGGCTGGCAGCTCCATGGCAGCCTGCTAACCGGCTGACATGGATCGCATCACCATTGCTACCCCGGCCGGGCCGGTTTCCGCGCTGCAGGCAGGAGCCGGTCCGCGTCTGCACTTTGCCCACGCCACCGGCATGAACGCCCAGCTTTACGCCGGGCTGCTGGCGCCGTTGGCCGATCGCCTGGCGCTGACCATCAGCGATGCCCGCGGCCATGGCTTCACCGGGCTGGACCGCAACCCGGCGCATCTGACCAGCTGGGAGGATTATGCCCATGATCTGCTGCGCCTGATCGATACGATTGACGCCGACCGCCCGTGGATCCTGGCCGGCCATTCGATGGGGGCGACTGTGTCATTGCTGCTGGCGGCGATGCGGCCAGATCGCGTTGCCGGGCTGGTGCTGCTCGATCCGCCGATGCTGCCCTTTGACGTGGCAGCCGACGTGCGGGCCGGCGCCAGCGTTCCCAATCCGATGGCCGATCAGGCGGCGCGGCGGCGGGGCATGTTCCCCAGCCGCGACGATGCCCGCGCCGCCTATCGCGGCCGCGGCGTGTTCAGCACGTGGAGCGATGCCGATCTGGAGGCCTATCTTGCCGGCGGGCTGATCGAGACCGACGAGGGCGTGGAGCTGGCCTGTGCGCCGGCGTTTGAATCGGCGACCTTCCGCGCTGTCTCCCCCAATGTCGAACCGGCGCTGGCCGGGCTGCGCCGCCCGTTCGTGCTGCTGACCGGTGACGAAGGCTCAACGGTGCGCGATGCCGAACTGGCGATCTTTGCCGCGCACCCGCACTGCCTGGGCGCGACCCGCCTGCCCGGCACCAGCCATTTCCTGCCGCTGGAGCGCCCGCAAGAGGTGCGCGCCGCGATTGCGCGGATCAGGGATTTTTCTGCGGAACGGTGAAGCGGCCGGTGACGCGGCCGCCGGGATTGCTGGCCGAGCGCGCATCAAAGCTGCTGGTGCGGGTGACAAGGTTCCAGACGACGCGATTGCCTTCCAGGTGGTTGGCGTCGCGGTCCATCTTCACATTGCCAATCAGCGTCACCAGCTTGGCATTCACATCATAGATGCCGCTGTTGGCGGTGGCGCGCGTGGTGTCCTGGCGCAGCCGCACATTGCCCAGCGCGTCCAGCCGCTTGACCTGCGGATTGCCCGCGCTGTCTTTCGCATAAAGGATGCGCACGCGATCGGCGTTGAGCGTCATGCTGCCCTGGCGGATGACGACATTGCCCGAAAAAATCGCCTCGTTGGCATCATCGGCGATGTCGATGCGGCCGGCATCGACGTCGATGGGGGCATTGCTGTCAAAGCGCTGCGCCAGCGCCGGAGCCGCAATGACGAAGGCCAGAAGAAGAAGTGCGCGCATGGCTACCCTCTGCCGCCGCGCTGGTTGATGTGCAAGTGGACATTGCCGATCAGGCTGACGCGATTGCCGGCGAGATCACCGGTCATGCGGTTGCTGCGGAATGTCCCCATCGGCAGCCGGCCGGTCACCGCCTCGTCGGTCTTCACGGTGCGGCGCTTCAGGTCGATCTGCACGGTCTGCGCATCGACCGTATAGCCGCCGTCGGAGCGCAGCTTGACCGGGCCGGCGACCTCCAGCCGGTCTTCCTCGATGAAATAGCGGCCCGACGGCGCTTCGACCGTGGCCGGGCCGTCCTTGCCGTCCAGCCGGGCGGCAAGCGCCGTCAGCTCGACGATCGGCACGGCGCTGGTGCGCTGCACGGCATTGCCGGCGGAAATCGCAAAGGCCTCCCCGGCCTCGGTCTTGCCGCGATATTCGGCGCGGTCCACCCGCAGCCGCTCGCGCGCCACCGCCACCTGGTCCTTGGCGAGCAGGAAGGAAAATTCCTGCACGCCGATCAGCGGCCAGACCAGGATGGTGATGCCGAGCGCGAAGGCGGCCGACGGCAGCAGCCATTTCAGCACCGTCATGCGCTGATCATGCGTGCTGCCCGGCAACGCCGCCTGCTGGCGCCGTGAGAGCGGGCGGGAAGGGGGGGCTGCCACGAACGCGGGTCTCAGCCGGGCGGTCACAGATGCGCGAAGATATCCTGCTCGGCCCAGCCGACGAGATCGAGCTCGGCGCGGGCGGGCAGGAAATCGAAACAGGCCTGGGCGATGTGGGTGCGGCCTTCGCGGGCCAGCCGGCTGACCAGCACCTCGTGGGCGCGGTGCAGATAGCGCACATCGCTGGCGGCATATTCCTTCTGCGCGTCAGACAGGTCGGCGGCGCCCCAGTCGCTCGATTGCTGCTGCTTGGAAATCTCGACGCCCAGGGTTTCCTTCAGCAAGTCCTTCAGGCCGTGGCGATCAGTGTAGGTGCGCACCAGTTTCGAGGCAATCTTGGTGCAGAACACCGGTGCCGCCCACACGCCGAGAAACTGGCGGATCACCGCCACGTCGAAACGGGCGAAGTGCATCAGCTTGAGGCGCTCAGGATCGGCCAGCACCGCCTTCAGGTTGGGCGCGTCATATTGGCCGGGGGCAAAGCGCACGAGATGCTCGTCGCCGCGGCCATCGCTGATCTGCAGCAGGCAGAGCCGGTCACGGTGCGGATTGAGGCCCATGGTCTCGCTGTCAACGGCCACCGGGCCAGGCGCCAGCGCATCGGCGGGCAGGTCGCCTTCGTGGAGATAAACGGTCATGGCCTGTGCGTTAGCAGGCGCGGGCCACGCTGTCATCCGCCGTGGACGTGCGGCGGCGCCTGATTCGGCCGCACGGGTGGCCGCCCCGAAACGCTTCGTCGCTTGCGCGTCTACGGCCCGTCCCGCCGCGGGCCGGGCTGAAAGCTGAGGTTCATCGGGGCCGGTCAATCTGTCGCCACTGGCCGATGCAGATGCCCCCCGTTTCCGCATCGGCCAGACCACCCCGACAGACCGGCCAACAGGGGCTGGGGGCAACCAGAGAACCAAGAATGTTCAAGGAGTTGCATCATGAAATCCGCCCCTATCCTGTGGCTGGCGCCGATCGCGCTGGCCCTCGCGCTCCCGGCAGTGGCCCATCCCCGGAAACCAACGCCACCGCCGGTTCCGGAAGCCCCGGCCGACACGACCATGCCGACCCCGCCGACCCCGCCGACCCCTCCGGAACCACCGGCCCCACCGCCGGCTCCACCCGCACCGCCGGCGCCTGAACCGGCCCCGGCGCCCGAGCCGCACGGCCTTTAGGCCGACGGGCCACCGGTCGGTTCCCTCTCCGGCCGGTGGCATTGGCGGCGTCATCATGGCATGGACGGGCCATGGTGACGCCTGCCGATCTTCCCGAGGTGAAGGCCCTGCTGGTGGCCGCAGCCCAGGCCGGACGCGACCTGTCCTATTCCGAAATGCTGCTGGCGCTGGGCTATCGCTTCTCGCGCCCCAAGATGCGCAGCCTGTGCCGCCTGCTCGACGCCATCGACGACGCCGGCCGCGCCGCCGGTGAGCCTGAACTGGCGGTGCTGGTGGTGCGCGAATCGGATCGGCTGCCTGGCCAGGGCTGGTGGGTCGGCCGCTGCGACGCGCCAGCCGACTGGACCGGCCCCGCTGCCCGCGCGTACGTTGCCGAACGGCAGCAGCTGGCCTTTGCCTGGTGGCTGGATCGGGCCAAGTGACTCAGATGCAAGGCGCTTTCCTGCGCGGGCCCCCAAGCTGCGTCTGTTTCCGATAAGCATTCGCAAATATGACGCAATCATAGAGGGTTGCGCTGGGTTCTCCTTGATCTGGATCAAGAGAATCACGTTATTTCTTTGTCACTGTTTTCAAGCGCCTGGCCGGCGTTCTGATCTCCCGAAACGTGGACGGGAGCCAGGACGATGCGGACCAAACGGGTGATGACATGGCTGGTGGCACTGGCGACAGGCGTCAGCCTGCCCGGCATGGCGGCGGCGACATCAGTGTTCGGCGCGCTCGACAATTTCGATGCCGTCAACGACACCGGAGTCGAAACCCACGGCTTTGAAATCTTCATCGAAGACAGCAATTTCACCCGCGCCGACATCACCAGCGTGTTCGGGCTTGATCGCAATTTCGGCGTGCCGCCGCAGGATGTGGAGCGCTATGGCGCGCCGACGATTGCCGAGCTGCCCGGCATCGGCGTCAAGATCACCTACAAGGCCAGTTTCGCCAATGGCGCCTGGTCGGTCGGCACCTTGCCCGGCACCTTCCCCAATCCGGGGGACAGCTGCTGGATCTTCGGCGGGGTCGGCTATCCCAACATCAGCTGCGACCATTTCGGGGTGAGCACGATCGGCAGCCCGGCCAAGGTGAGTTACAGCTGGCTGGTCGATCAGGGCGGCAACACCGGCGTGCTGACGCCGATTTCCAACCCGATCCCGCATGTCGCCTTCACGCCGACACCGGCGCCGCCGCCCACGCCAATCCAGCCAAACCCGGTGGCCGGCGTGATCGCGCAGATCATGGCGCCGGCACCGGAAGCCGGCCTGGATTGGGGCCCGGCCTTCTGGGTGAAGGTGTTCAGCCATGAAGTGGAGAACGAGGTCCATCTCGACGAGCTGGTAAACGGCAATTTCGTGGTCCCGGGCAACGCCGAGATCGAGACCGAATGGTATCTGCTGCAATCAGGCCCGGGTGCCCCCAATGGCGAGCTGGCGGCCGAACTGGGCATTGGCGCTGCCGGCAAGGCGCTGGTGCGCCGCTATGAATTCTACAAATACACGGGCCCGCTCAATCCCGATGGCAGCGGCGAGGCGATGTGCGATGGCGCCGAAGCGCCGGGCCATGCCTGCGACAATCCCTTTGGCGATGGCAGCGTGCAGGGCATCAACGATCTCGGCCTCTACATCGGCGACCAGATTGCCGGTTACAACCTGGTGCAGCCGGGGGTCGGCAACGTGCCGGAGCCGGCGACCTGGGCCAGCCTGATCACCGGCCTGGGCCTGGTGGGCGGCATGCTGCGCCGTCGCCGCCGCAGCACGCCTGTCGTTCTGGTGTGATCGGGCCGGCGGCCTATTGCGGCCGCTCATGCCCTCCGTCGGCCGAGCGCTGGCCACCGCCGCGCATCGGCTGACCGCCATCGCCGCGGCCCTGGTTGCCACCACGCCAGCCGCCGCCATCATCGCTGCGGCCA
>NZ_WNJP01000092.1 GCF_009733735.1 Sandarakinorhabdus oryzae
CAGGCGCGGGCCGGATGGTCAGCCGGCGCTGTTGGCGGGGCGGGGGCGGCCTTGCGCGGCACGTTGGAAGAGACAGGGGCGGGGACCGGGGCCGGCTCCGGCCGGGGTGGCGGCGCTTCCAGCCAGCGGCGCGGTGTTTCGTCCACCGCCACATCGGCCCCGGCGCTGACCAGAAAGGCCAGCGCGGCGGCAGCTTCGGTGGGGTTCAGCGTCAGCGTCACGACCGCCCAAAAGCATCAGTCTGGCCCGTCTGGTCAAGCCCTTGCCATCGGGCTATCTGGTGAATGATGGCAAGGCCGCGCCAGCCCGATGCGGCGCGACGATGATGGGGAAGCGACACGTGAGCGAACGGGAATCCATGCCCTATGACCTGGTGATCGTGGGCGGCGGGCCGGCAGGCCTTTCGGCGGCGATCCGGGCCAAGCAGGAAGCGCAGCGGCTCGGCGTGGAGCTTTCGGTGTGCATCCTCGAAAAGGGCAGCGAGATCGGCGCGCATATCCTGTCGGGCGCGGTGGTTGACCCCAAGGCGCTGGACGAACTGCTGCCGGAATGGCGGACGATGGATTCGCCGCTCACCGTGCCGGTCACCGAGAACCACCACTGGGTGCTGACCGAGACGAAGAAATACGACTTCCCGCATGCGCTGCTGCCGCCGTTCATGCAGAACAAGGGCTGCTACACGGTGTCGCTGGGCAATCTGTGCCGTTGGCTGGCCGGACAGGCCGAGGCGCTGGGCGTCGAGATTTTCCCGGGCTTTGCCGCGGCCGAAGTGCTGTTCAACGATGATGGCAGCGTGAAGGGTGTCGCCACCGGCGACATGGGCATCGCCAAGGACGGTTCGAAGAAGGACAGCTGGACCCCCGGTCTGGAAATCCACGCCAAATACACCTTCTTCGCCGAAGGCGCGCGCGGGCATCTTTCGAAGCAGATCATCAACCGCTTTGACTTGCGCAAGAACAGCCAGCCGCAAATCTATGGCATTGGCCTGAAGGAATTGTGGGACATTCCGGCCGAAAAGCATGTGCCTGGTCGGGTGATCCACAGCCAGGGCTGGCCGCTCTCTGACGCCAATGGCGGTGGCTTTCTCTATCACCAGGCCAATGGCCAGGTCGCGCTCGGCTTCTCGGTGTGGCTCAACTACGACAATCCGCACCTCTCGCCGTTCGAGGAGTTCCAGCGCTGGAAAACGCACCCGGCGATCCGCGAAATCCTGGAAGGCGGCCGCCGCGTGTCCTATGGCGCGCGGGCTATCAACGATGGCGGCTGGCAGGCGGTGCCGAAACTGACCTTCCCCGGCGGCGCGCTGATCGGCTGTTCGGCCGGATTCCTGAACGTGCCGCGCATCAAGGGCAGCCACACCGCGATGAAGACTGGCATGATGGCCGCCGAAGCCGCGGTTGCCGCCATCGCTGCCCAGCGCGGCGGCGACGAGCTGACGGATTATGAGGCCGCCTACAAGAAGAGCTGGGTGCATGAAGAGCTGAAGATGGTCCGCAACGTGCTGCCCGCGGTCGAGAAGTTTGGCACCACGGTCGGCACTGCCATGGGCGGCATCATGATGTGGATGGAATATCTGGGCTACGAACTGCCCTTCACCTTCAAGCTGACGCCCGACAACACCCACATGCGCCGCAAGGATGACGCGCCGAAGATCGTCTATCCCAAGCCGGATGGTGTGATCAGCTTCGATCGCCTGTCGAGCGTGTTCCTCTCCAACACCAACCACGAGGAAGACCAGCCCTGCCACCTGACGCTGAAAGACCCGTCGGTGCCGATCGAAGTCAATTACGCGCTCTATGACGAGCCGGCGCAGCGCTATTGCCCGGCGGGCGTGTATGAAATCGTCGGCGTGGAAGACAATGCCCCGCGCCTGCAGATCAACGCGCAGAACTGCGTGCATTGCAAGACGTGCGATATCAAGGACATGACGCAGAATATCAATTGGGTGGTGCCGGAGGGGGGCGGGGGGCCGAACTATCCGAATATGTAGCGCAGCCGGGCGGGTGCGCGTGCCGCGCACCGACTCCGGCAAGCTCGGCCGGCGACCAAAAAGGGCGGCTCTCCAGCCGCCCTTTTCGTGTGTCGTCCGACGGCGTGGCTCCGCCACGCCCTTGTTCCTTCCTTCTTCTTCCCCCTAACGGACTCGGCGGCTCCGCCGCCGGCCGCGCCTCCAAGCGCCCTTAGCCGGATCAGTGGTCCACGCCTCTCATCCCACCCCCATCCCCTCCCGCAAGCGGTAGGGGAGCCGTTGACACCCCCTCTCGACATTCCCCCCACACCCCGCCATCCTCGCCCCCACATGCGCGCCCTCATCCCCGTCATCGCCCTGCTGGCGCTCACCCCCGCTCACGCCGCCAGGCCAGTGCGGTCGGCGGAATCCGCACTCCATGCCTATGTGATCGGCCGCTATGCCGTGCTCGACAACGAGGTCGGACTGGCGGCGCGGCTGATGGAGGAGGCGCGGGTTGCCGATCCGACCGCCGGCACGGTGACGCGCCGTGCCTGGGAACTGGCGCTGGCCAGCGGTGACCAGCCGCGCGCCTTCCAACTGGCGCGCACTCTTGCGGCCGCGGGGGCCAGCGATCCCGACGTGACCATCACCCGCATCGCCGAGGCCCTTGTGCGCAAGGATTGGGCGCTGGCGGCGAGCCTGCGCCCGAAACTGGGCCGGCAGGGCTGGCCAACGGTGGCCGGGCCGGTGATCGATGCCTGGCTGGCGGCCGCGCGTGGGGATGCGCCGGCGGCACTGAACCTGCTCGATCCGCAGCGTTATCAAGGCTTTCTGCGCGGCTATATTGCCGAACAGCGCGCGCATCTGCTGGCCAGCCTGGGCCGCTGGGACGAAGCGGCGGCCGCCTATCGCCAGGCCCGGGCCGGCGGCGGACCGGCCCCGATGTTCCTGCGCCAGGGCCAGGCCGATGCGCTGGTGATGGCCGGCCGCAAGGACGAGGCGCTGGCGGTGCTCTACCCCGGTGATCGGCCGACCGCCGTGGCGCGCGAGCGGTTGCAGGCCGGCAAGCGGATTGGCCCGTTGGCGGCCGAACCGCGGCAGGCGCTAGCCTGGCTGGCCGTGCGACTGTCCACCGATCTGGCGCGCGAACGATCGGATCCGTTGGCGCTGATGTTTGCCCGGCTGGCCAGTTTTCTGGCCCCGGAACAGCCGGTGACGTGGCTGACAGTGAGCGATATGCTGGGCCGCGCCCACCAGACCGAGGCAGCGCTGGCCGCGCTCGACAAGGTGCCTGAGGGGCTGGGCCTGGAAGAGGCGGTGCGCGCGCGACGGGCTGATGTGCTGGAAGACGCCGGCCAGGTGGCGGCGGCCGGACAGTTGCTGCAAAAGGCGGCCGAGGCGCCGGGAGCGTCGGCCGATGATTGGGCCGGGCTGGCTGCCTGGCACCAGCGCGGCGGGCGTTTTGCCGAATCGGCCGCCGCCTATGGCACGGCGATTGAACGTTTTTCCAGGGACATGGGGGCTTCGGCGTGGAGCCTGTTCTATCAGCGCGCCATGATGCGTGACCGGGCGGGGGATTGGCCGGGGGCGCAGGCCGATCTGCGCGCCGCGTTGGCGCTGTTTCCCGACGAGCCAGGGGCGCTCAACTATCTCGGCTATGGCCTGCTCGATCGCGGTGAGAAATTGCCGGAGGCGCGCAGCCTGATCGAGAAGGCGGCACAGCTGCGACCCGGCGATGGCGGCATCATCGACTCGCTGGGCTGGCTGCAGCTGCAATCTGGAGAGGCCGACAAGGCGGTGGCAACGCTGGAACGGGCGGTCAGCCTGGAGCCGCAGGATGCCACCATTGTCAGTCACTTGGGCGACGCGTTGTGGCGACAGGGCCGCCGGATCGAGGCGCGGTTCCGCTGGCGGCAGGCGCTGGCGATGGACACCGGCCCGGACGAGAAGCGCCAGTTGCAGGCGCGGCTCGATTATGGGCTGGATGCCGCACCGGCGATGCTGGCGACCCGATAGGCTCTTGCGCCGCGCCCTGTGCCGCGCCACAGCCGCCGCGCGATGATCGTCGAACATGCCCCGGCCAAGATCAACCTGGCGCTGCACCTGCGGCGGCGACGTCCGGATGGCTATCATGATCTGGAAAGCATCTTTGCCTTCACCGCGTTTGGCGACACGCTGCGCGGGACGGCGGCGGAGGGGCTGACGCTCACGCTTTCGGGTCCAACCGCTGCCGGCGCGGACGTGGGGGATGACAATCTGGTGCTGCGCGCTGGCCGGGCGTTGGCGGCCGCTGCCCGCCTTTCCCCACGCGGCGCCCTGCACCTTGAAAAGCGCATTCCGGTCGCAGCCGGGCTGGGCGGCGGCTCGGCGGATGCGGCGGCGGCGCTGCGGCTGCTGAATCGGCTGTGGGGCCTCGACTGGCCGCTGGAGCGGCTGGCGGCATTGGCCGAGCCGTTGGGTGCCGATGTGCCGGTGTGCGTTTACAGCCAGACGAGGTTCGGGGCCGGGAAGGGGGAGGCGCTGTCGCCCTGGCCGCAGGATTTCGCCGGTGCGCCGGTGCTGCTGGTCAATCCCGGTGTGGCGGTGGCGACGGGGCCGGTGTTTGCCGGCTGGGACCAACGCGACCTGGGCCCAATCGACCCGGCCGCGCCGCTCTCCGCCTTGCGCAACGACATGACCGCTGCCGCCGTCGCACTGCAGCCGGTGATCGCCGATGTGCTGGCGGCGCTGGAACGTGGCGGGGAGGCGACATGTGTGCGGATGAGCGGGTCCGGCGCCACCTGCCTGGCGCTCTATGCCGACACGGCGGCGCGTGACCGGGCGGCGGCGGCGCTGGCCGGGACGGGCTGGTGGCTGTGCCCGACGCAGATCGTGTGAGTCGGTTTTCGAGTCGCGCTCAGGCAAATCAAGTGCGACTCGAAACATCGCCCTGAGTCGCGCTCGATTTGCGTGAAAAATGCGTGCGTGCAGTGCGATAAATGCCCTACGTCATTCAGGCAAACCATTGAAAACACGTTGCCGCGCTGCAACAAGCTGATTTGCGCTCAAAATAGCGGTTGACGGGCTTCTGAGCGTGACTTAGAACGGCCTCAGTTGATTTGAGTAGCGCTCAGCCCCGGCTCAACCCTCCCCCCTCGGGCCCCGGCGGCGCTGCTCAAATCAGCCGGAATTCAGATCACGATCCGCGGTGCTCATTTGTTCAAACGGGCCCGCAGCAACAGGAGAAGACCCATGTTCAACCGTATCATCGCCCTGCCGCTCGCCATCGTCGCCGCCGCAACCTTCGTGGGCGCCGCCGCCACCCCGGCCGCCGCTGCCGCCCCGGTCAGCTGCAAGGCCACCCCGGCGCAGATCCGCACCCTGGCCGAAGCCAAGGGCGGCGAAGACGCTGCCAAGGCCATCAAGCTGGTCTCCACCGGCGAGAAGCTGTGCGAAGCCGACGCCAAGTTCGAAGCCACCAAGAAGTTCGCCGCCGCCGCCAAGCTGCTCGGCACCGAACTGGCGGCCCTGTCGACCGCCACCAGCGGCCAGTAATTTCGGGCAGCCCCGCACTTCGGGGCCGCTTTTTCCCTTTCATCCTCTCCCAAGGATGCCCCTACGGCCCGGTGGCTTGCCACCGGGCCTATTTTTTGCGCCCCGGTGGTTCGCCACCGGGCCTTTTTTCTTGGGGCCCGCACCGCTATGCCAGAGAGGATGAGCCTGCCCGAAATCCTGCCCGGCACCGCCGATCTGCTGCTGATCGCCGATCATGCCTCGGCCAGCGTGCCGCCGGGCATCGATCTCGGCATTCCGCCGGCGCTGCTGAATGATCATATCGCCGTCGATATCGGCACCGATGCGCTCACCCGTCGCCTCGCACGCGCGCTGTCGGCCCCCGCCATCATCGCCACCGTCTCGCGGCTGGTGGTGGACCTCAACCGCGATCCCGCCGATCTGGGCGCGGTGCCGGCCAGCAGCGACGGCCACATGATCCCCGGCAACTGGACCATCCCGGCCGACGAACGCGAAATGCGCATCGCGGCCATCCACACCCCCTATCACGACGCCATCGCCCGCCAGATCGCACACGCGCGCCCGGCGCTGATCATCGCCGTCCACAGTTTCACACCCTGCCTCGCCACCCGTCCCGACGAACAGCGGCCCTGGCCCGTCGGCATCCTCTACAACCAGGACGACCGCGCCGCCCGCCGCGGCCTCGTTGCCCTGGCCAGCAGGGGGCTGCACGTCGGCGACAACCAGCCCTATTCCGGCCGCGACCTCAACTACACGTGTGACCGCCACGCTGAAGCCGCCCACATCCCCTATCTCGGCATCGAAGTCCGCAATGACGGGCTGCAGACGAAGGAAGGCGTAGCCCGCTGGACGCATATCCTGGCGGACTGCATCGCGACGGTGCGGCGGGGGTTGTAGGGGGAAGGAAGGGAAGGGAGGCCTCCGGCGGGCAGGGATTCACTCCCTGCACTCGTTCGATTTGAGGCGGCCCTACCCCAAAAAATTGCCCGTCATTCTGGCGTAGGCCAGCATCCATCGTGGCCAGTGGGCAATACATGGGCCATTTTGCTCCCTGCTGCAGAGTGGATGCTGGCCTGCGCCAGCATGACAGGCAGGGTAGATTGTCCCCTTCTGCTTGGTATGGGCGGCCCTAACAAAAGTGGGTGCAGGGCCTCAGGCCCTGCCCGCCGGAGGCCCCTTTCCTTCAAACCGACAATGAAGCGTCCCCTTCCAGCACCCGCTGTTCCAGCACCGGCGCCTTGCCTGGCGCCCACAGCGGCGCGCGGTGGGTGACGCGGTAGCGCAGGGGGCCGCCATCCGGCGTGGTGGCGCGGGTGACGGGGCGGGGGATGCAGACGAATTCGGTTTCGATGGCGTCGGCGCTGGCGGTGACCACGGCATAGCCATGGCCGGCCATGTCCACGAAGCTGAGGTGGGGGGCGACGTCGGGGTTGGTCAGTGCGCGGGCTTGGGCGATGTCGCCGCTGGCGGCATATTCCAGTGCCGCGCGAACGCCGCGTTTGAGGGTGAGGTTGATGGTGGCTTCCGGTGCGGCGCCGGGGGATTTGCGCACGAACAACGGCAGCAGAGGTGAAGGTTTGCGATATTCGTTGGCCTCCGCCATGCCGGCGGCGGAGATCGAGCCCGTTATGAAGCTGAGGCCGACGGGGGCAAAGCCGGCCGGCGGCAGGGTGGGGCTGGCATAGCCGGCCCAGAAGCTGTGGCGATCGCCGGAGATGGTGACGAAGCCGGCCACGCCCTGGTCGCGGACATGGTTGTAGATCTCGCCGCGTTCGGCAAAGGCGCCGCTGAGGTCTGGCCCGCCGAAGGTGCCGAAATGCTGGCCGGGCCAGGGTGTTGCGACCAGGCCGGCGGGCAGGTTCTGCGGATCGGTGCGCATGTCGAGCGGGCCGTTGGTGGCGCCCCAGATCTTCCAGGTTGCAGTGGAGTGTTGCAGCCGCTGCTTCAGCCAGGCCTTCTGGGCGCGGCCGAGCACGGTGTAGGGTGCTTCGTCCTTGCGGAAATTGGGGATGGCCTTGTCGCCCACCTGGATCGTGGCGGGCGGGTTGCCACCCGCATAGGCGCGGCCGCCGTCGATGATCTCCATCCATTCCTGCGGGATCACCGGCCATTCGCCGGAATCGAGCGCCTGGGCTTCGGGCCGGTCGGCCGGGTGGGCCATCTTGTAACTGTGCAGATCGGTGAGGATCAGATCGACATGGCGGCCATAGCGCAGGGCGCGATAGGCGGTCATGCTGCCCACCGCGATGCGGTTGTTGGGCTCGGTGCCGAAACCGTCCTCGTCGAATGTCGTGATGGGCGCCTTGGCGACGGTTGGCGGATGGAATTGATCGAGCCCGCCGCCGGCGGCGTTGTGGACGCGCGACGGCACATATTCCCACCAGGCTTGGTTGGCGGCGACCCGCAGCGGCTGTGCCGGTTCGGGATCAACGCCGGGATAGCGGATCATGCTCTGCCAGCCCATCCAGGAAAATTCGTGATTGTCGCCGATGGCGACGAAGGGGAAATGCGCGCGGGCATCCTGGATGTCGGGATCGTCGATATGGGCGCGATAGACGTGGCGATAGCCGGCGAGATTGGTGGGCACGTGGAAATTGCCGATCTTGCGGGCATCGGGCACGCGGCCGAGATCGTGGGTGGTGCGGCCATAACGGTGCGGCACCTCGTCGGGATATTGCACGACTTCATAGATGAAATCGCCGAGGTGGAGGATGAAGCCGAGCTTGCGGTCGGCAGGCGCCTGTTCATCCTCCCAGATCATGCGGCGATAGGCGTTCTGCGCGCCTTCGTTGACGCTGTTGCACGACACGAAGGCAAAGCGCACCGGGCGCGGATCGTCGGCGCGCGGCGCGGTGATGGTGCGGCCGATGCGACTGCCGGCGCCGCTCTCGTCGGTGAAGCGATACCAATGGACGGCGGCAGAGGTGAGGCCGCCAACGAGGGCGCGGCAGGTCCAGTCGGCGGCAGCCAGCACCGGCACGCGGGCGGTGGCGACGACCCGGCGGAAATCAGGGTCGAGCGCGACTTCGAGGGTGAGCTTGTGGCGCGTGCCGCTGTCGAAGGGGCGGCGGGTCCACAGCATGACGCTGTGTTCATCAGGATCGCCGGAGGCGACGCCTTGCGGGAAGGCGGCGCGATCTTCGCGCCAGGGCGTGCGCGAGGCGGCGGCGCGTGTTGCCCAGGCACCGGAAACGCCCAGTGCGGCGGCGCCTGCCAGAAATTGCCGTCGGTCCATCCTGCCCTCCTGCTTTTGCGTCATGCTTGTGTAATACAGCGCAGCGGTCAAGCCGGGCGAATGGGGGCAGGGCAGCAAACGCGAGGCTTGACCGCATCGCCCCGATTGGGCAGGGCAAGATTGTTAGCCAAAGAGGCCCTGAAATGACAAGATTCGACAAGTCCAAGCTGCCCAGCCGCCATGTTTCGGTGGGACCGGAGCGAGCGCCGCACCGGTCTTACTATTATGCCATGGGGCTTTCCGAGGAGGAGATTGCGCGGCCGTTCGTCGGCATTGCCTCGGCCGGCAATGACTCGGCGCCGTGCAACACCACGCTCGATGCGCAGGCCGATGCGGCGCGGATCGGGGTGAACGAGGCCGGGGGCATGCCGCGGCGGTTCAACACCATCACGGTGACGGACGGCATTGCCATGGGCCACCAGGGCATGAAGGCGTCGCTGGTGTCGCGCGATTGCATTGCGGATTCGGTCGAGCTGTCGATGCGCGGCCATTGCTATGACGCGCTGATCGGCTTTGCCGGCTGCGACAAGAGCCTGCCGGGCATGATGATGGCGATGCTGCGGCTGAATGTGCCGTCGATCTTCGTCTATGGCGGCTCGATCCTGCCCGGCCGCTTTGAAGACAAGGATGTGACCGTGGTCGACGTGTTCGAGGCGGTGGGCGGGCACGCGGCCGGCAACTGCCCGCTCGCCCGGCTGACGGCGCTGGAGAAGGTGGCGTGCCCCGGCCATGGCGCCTGTGGGGGGCAATATACCGCCAACACCATGGCGTGTGTAGGCGAGGCGATTGGCCTCTCCCTACCCAACAGCAACATGGCGCCGGCCCCCTACCAGAGCCGCGCCGACATCGCGATTGCGGCGGGCAAGCAGATCATGACGCTGCTGGAAAAGAATATCCGCCCGCGCGACATCTGCACGCGCGAAGCCTTTGAGAATGCGGCGCGGATCGTGGCGGCGACGGGCGGTTCCACCAACGGCGCGCTGCACCTGCCAGCGATGGCCAACGAATGCGGGGTGAAGTTCGACCTGTTCGACATGGCCGAGATCTTCAAGACGACGCCCTATATCGCCGACCTGAAGCCCGGCGGCAAATATGTGGCCAAGGACATGTATGATGCCGGCGGCGTCTACATGGTGCTGAAGACGCTGTTTGATGCTGGCTTCATCCACGGCGATTGCCTGACGGTGACCGGCAAGACGCTGGCCGAGAATATCGACGAGATCAGCTGGAACCCGGATCAGAAGGTGATCTACCCGGTGTCCAGCCCGATCACGCCCACAGGCGGCGTTGTGGGCCTGAAGGGCAGCCTCGCGCCTGATGGCGCCATCGTGAAGGTGGCCGGCATGAAGACGCTGCAGTTCCGTGGTCCGGCCCGCGTGTTTGACTCAGAGGAGGCCTGCTTTGCCGTGGTGGAGCAGCGCGGCATCGAGCCGGGCTGCGTGATCGTCATCCGCTATGAAGGGCCCAAGGGCGGGCCGGGGATGCGCGAGATGCTGTCCACCACCGCCGCGCTTTATGGCCAGGGCCTGGGCGAGCATGTGGCGCTGATCACCGATGGGCGTTTTTCGGGCGCGACGCGCGGCTTCTGCATCGGCCATGTCGGGCCGGAAGCGGCGGAAGGCGGCCCGATCGCGCTGATCGAGGATGGCGACATCATCAGCATCGATGCCGAAGCCGGCACCATCGAGCTGGAGGTGGATGATGCGACGCTCGCCGCCCGCCGCGCGAACTGGGTGCCGCGCCAGACCGATTACCAGTCGGGCGCGATCTGGAAATTCGCGCAGACGGTGGGCCCGGCGCGGCTGGGAGCGGTGACGCATCCCGGCGCCAAGGCGGAAACCCACGTGTTTGCCGATATCTGAACTCTTCCCCTCTCCCGCAAGGGGAGAGGGGTTAAAGCGGATAGCGCTTCCACACCCGGTCCACCCGTGTGCCATCACTGAGCGGCACATCGCGCACGATGTCGTGATCGATGAAGCCCTGGCGGGTGTAGAAGGTGAGGCCGCCCACATTGTCGGCGCGGATCACGGCGTTGAGGGCGGTGAGGCCGAGTTCGCGGGCACGCGCCTTGGTGGCGGCAAACAGCGCACTGCCCACACCGCGCTGGATGCCATCGACGCGGGTGAAGGTGCCGATGTCACCAATGTCGGCGGGCAGCGCATCGAGGCGGCCCAGCGTCTGGAAGCCGAGCAGCTGGCCGGTCTCACTGTCCACCGCGACGAAGCAGCAGATCACCTTGGGGCCGGTGAGATAGGCCGAGTCCAGCGCCTCGGCCGTGTAGGGCGTTTGCAGGGCGGTGGTGCCGCCGCGGGCGATGATGGCGTTGAGCAACTCGGCCAGTTCGGCGGCATCACTGGAGAGGACAGGGCGGACGATCATGGCGGCCCTTGTGCCGCCGCCCCGGCTTTGTGACAAGGCGCCGATGTTGCAACCCGATTCTGGCCCCACGATCGTCACCGCCGCGGCCATGCGCGCGGCCGAGGCGGCGGCGATTGCGGCCGGCACCCCGGCGCTTGCCCTGATGGAACGGGCGGCCGACGGGGCGGCGCGGGCGATCATGGCCTTTGCCCCGGCGCG
>NZ_WNJP01000093.1 GCF_009733735.1 Sandarakinorhabdus oryzae
GGGCTTGCCGGGGGTGCCGCGGGTTCGGCCGTAACCGGCACTGCCTTGGCGAGCTGGCCCACGCCCCAGGCCCCGACCGCGATGGCAGCCAGCGTGACCGGCGAAACGCGGCGCAGCATGAAGGGCAGCGCCACGGCGGCAACATTGCCGATCGGGCCCAGGTGCGATCCCGACACGCGCGAGGCGATCTGGCGGGTGGCCGCAGCAGCGGCAGCGCGAACGGCAAGACGGGCAAGCGGGTTGGCCACGAGTCGGCTCCTTCTTCGAACAAACAGTATAGCACAGGTGGGCAGCGGCGGCGCGGCTGGCAAGCCTCGCCCTGCTCTGCTGGCCGCGCTATGGCGTCAACATGCCGAACCCACCCCAGCCTGGCCGCCCGTCTGCCCCCGATGCCCTGCTGCGCCTGTGGATCCTGGCTGCGCTGGCGTTGGCCGGGCTGTACGGCTGGCAAGCCTGGCAGATGCGCGACTGGCCGGCGGACTTGCCGGGCCCACAACCGCTGCGCGCGGTGCAGATCAGCGAATATATGGCGCTGTTCGTGATCGTGCCCGCCGCTGTGGTGGCGCTGCAGCGCTGGCGGGCAACCCGGGACCGACTGCTGTTGCTGTTGGCAGCGGCCTATGGCGCGCTGTCGGTCCTGGCCCATGCGCAAGACGTGGTGCTGGCTGGCGAGATGTTCCGGCTGCACATCGCCCATGCCGCGATCGCGCTAGCCGGCATTCCCGTGGCGATCAGGGCGCTGCAGCTGCGCTGATCTTCGCCGCACTGGTCGCGCCCGACAGCGTGTCGACGGCCGTCACCCAGGTCGCCCCGGCGGGCACGTCCGCTGCGAACCGCCCGGTCTGGCCGGCCCATTTCAGTGGCACGGTGGTGCCGCCCACCCAGGCCTTCAGCTCGAAGCGCTTTTCATCCCACAGCGTGCCCGGCGCGATCGGGCAACCGCACAGCATGGAGACATCGGCCACCACCTGCCCGCCCTCGCGCCGCGCCGTCAGCGCCAGGCCGGGCAGCTCGATCACCCAGCCGTCGCCCACCACCGGCTGGCCGGGGATCAGCCAGCGGTTCTGCAGGGCTGATACGGCAACGCCGCCGGGTTTCATCGGGCCGAGCACCATCACGCGCACCAGCCGCGGTTCGGTGACGTCGATGGTGGTGGAAAAGCTGGCGCTGTTGGCATCGGCGAGCGGCGTGCCGCGCGGGGAACCGTTCATGATGCGGCTGGTGTCGCCGGTGCCGCCGGCAATCTCGCCTTCGGCCAGCGCCGCGCCGCTGTCCTTGTCGGCAATGACGACCTTCATCCCGCCCATGCCGGTGCCGATGAACTTGGCACCCTGGCTCAGCACCCGCACCGTCACCGGGGTGGGCACCGCCAGCGCCGGGGTTGCAGCCAGCAGGGTCAGCAGCAGCAGATGTTTCATGCCATTTCTCCCATCAATCGTGCTGCCGCCGCCCGCATCTCGGCATCGCGGTGGCCCAGGCGCTCGGCGGTGAAGGCCCGCATCTGGGCGATGATCTCGGGCCGGGCCGTGGCCGGGGTGCCGCCGGGCCGGCTTTCGGGATCATATTCCAGGCCCAGCCGCAAGCTGGCTGCCACGTCGGGGCCATGCAGATGTTCGAGCACGCGGAAAGCGAAATCGATGCCGCTGGTGACGCCGCCAGCACTGATGATGTTGCCATCGAACACCGTTCGTTCCTGCACCCATTCGGCGCCGAACAGCGGCAGATAATCGCCCCAGGCCCAGTGACAGCCGGCCTTGCGGCCCTTCAGCAAGCCGGCGGCGGCGAGGATCAGCGATCCGGTGCAGACGCTGGTGATCCAGGCGCAGCCCGGCGCCTGGTCGCGCAGCCAGCCCAATATCGCCTCGTCATTCATCGCCGCCGAACAGCCAAAGCCGCCCGGCACGCAGATGAAATCGAACTGGCCCGAGTCTGCCAGAGTCGCGGTCGGCATCAGCGCCAGCCGGCAATCGCTCATCACCGGGTCCATGGTCTTGGCGACATACTCCACCGTCGCGCCCGGCATGCGGCTCAGCACCTGGGCCGGGCCGGTCATGTCGAGCTGGGTGAGCTGGTCATAGAGCAGGAAGGCTATGCGCATCGGGGCCACTTTCGTTGATTGCGCCAGCCATAGCCTGCCGGCATGGCAGCCGCCAGCCCGGCGATGCGCCGGCCCGCCTGATGCCGCATTGCAGCACCAGACGGCCTGTGCTAACCCGCCGGTCTTGTTCAACAGGCGGGCAGTTTCCATGTCGAACCAGGGTGCGTCGCCAGCCGCGGCCGCTCATGCCGATCCCCACGGACATCATCAATCGCTGCTGAGACTGGCGGTCGGCGCTGTTGGCGTCGTGTTCGGGGATATCGGCACCAGCCCGCTTTACGCGTTCAAGGAAACCTTTGCTGGCCATCACACGCTGGCGATGAACAGCGTGACCATCTACGGCGTCATCTCGCTCATCTTCTGGACGATGATGCTGGTGGTGACGCTGAAATATGTCTCCGTCATCATGCGGGCAGACAATCGCGGCGAAGGTGGCTCGCTGGCGCTCATCGCCCTCATTTCCCGCCTCTCCCCAGGCGACACGCGCTCGGCGCAGCTGGTGCTGCTCGGCGTGCTGGCCACCGCCCTGTTCTTTGGCGATGCCATCATCACGCCGGCGATGTCGGTGCTGTCGGCGGTTGAAGGCATCACCGTGGTCGAAGCCCGCATGCAGCCGATGGTGGTGCCGATCGCCATTGCGATCCTGCTGGCCCTGTTCCTGTTCCAGAGCCGCGGCACCGCCCGGGTTGGCGCCATCTTCGGCCCGATCGTGCTGGTCTATTTCGCGACATTGGCCGTGCTGGGCATCAACAACATCATGGCCTATCCCGCCATCCTGACGGCGCTGAATCCGTGGTATGCGGTCAAGTTCGTGCTGGCGATGCCAGCCGCCGCCTTCCTGGCGTTGGGCAGCGTGGTGCTGGCGGTGACCGGCGCCGAAGCGCTTTATGCCGACATGGGCCATTTCGGCCGCAATCCGATCCGTCTCGCCTGGTTCGCATTGGTGCTTCCGGCGCTGATGATCAACTATCTCGGCCAGGGCGCACTGCTCACCGTTCACCCGGAAGCGCTGGCCAATCCCTTCTTCCTGATGGCGCCGGAGTGGGCGCGGCTGCCGCTGGTCGTGCTGGCAACGCTGGCCACCATCATCGCCTCGCAGGCCGTCATTTCGGGCGCCTTCTCGGTCACACAGCAGGCGATCCAGTTGGGCTTCCTGCCGCGCATGAAGATCGTCCACACCTCGGCGTCGGCTTTCGGCCAGATCTATATTCCGGCGGTGAACTGGACCCTGCTGGTGCTGGTGATGTTCCTGGTGTTGGGCTTCCAGACCTCGTCCAACCTCGCTTCGGCCTATGGCATCGCGGTCACCGGCACCATGCTGATCGACACGCTGCTGGTCGGCGTGCTGGTGCTCACCATCTGGCGCTGGCCGGCGTGGTGGGCGGCACCGCTGCTCGCCACCTTCGCGCTGGTCGATTTCGCCTATTTCGCGTCCAATCTCACCAAGGTGCCCGATGGCGGCTGGTTCCCGCTGGTCATCGGCCTGATTGGCTTCACCGGCCTCACCACCTGGTCGCGCGGGCGCAAGCTGATGCAGGAACGGCTGCGCGATTCGTCGATGCCGATGGACGTGTTCATCAAGTCCGCCGCGGCGGCCGCCACCCGCGTGCCCGGCACCGCGGTGTTCATGACGACCTCGCCGGTGGGCGTGCCGCAGGCGCTGCTGCACAATCTCAAGCACAACAAGATCCTGCACGAACGCATCATGATCCTGACGGTCGTGATCGACGAGGTGCCCTATGTGTCCGACGAGGACCGCATCGGCGTGAAGGACCTCGGCGGCGGCTTCTACCGCATCCTGATCCGCTATGGCTTCATGCAGGAAATCGACATTCCGGCCATCCTGAAGAAGGTGGAGAATTGCGGGCCGAAGCTGAAGATGATGGAAACCAGCTTCTTCCTGTCGCGCCAGACGCTGCTGGCCAGCGACAAGCCCGGCATGGCGCTGTGGCGCGAGCATCTCTTCGCCTGGATGATGCGCAACGCCGAAAGCGCGATGGACTTCTTCAAGCTGCCGACGAACCGCGTGGTGGAGTTGGGCAGTCAGGTGGAAATCTAGCAAACTTGTGGGTCTTGTTCTGGCCCCTTAAGCTCGACTGATGGACATCCTGGATTGGCTCGCAACGTGGTACGAGGCCCAATGCGACGGCGAGTGGGAAGAGCAATTCGGCCCCGCGATCACCACGCTTGATAATCCCGGCTGGTCTGTCCGGATTGATCTCGCCGGAACAGACTGTGATGGGCGCAAACTCGAACGAGTCGCACACAATCTCGATCATGACCGCGATTGGTGGACGTGCTGGACTGAAGACAATGTGTTTCATGGCGTGGGCGGGCCCCGTCAATTGCGCGCACTTCTTGAAGCCTTTCGGGATTGGACAACCGGTTCCCGGTAAACCGTTCCGGCCCCTCCCGCAGCCAAGAGGTGCCGCGGGCGGATATTGCCGCTAGTGTGTCTCCAACCACAGGAGACTCAACCCATGACCACATCCCGCGAAATCCGCCTCGCCAGCCGCCCGGTTGGCGTGCCGCAGCCGGAAAATTTCGACCTCGGTAGCCGCGAATTGCCGGCTCCCGGCTCCGGCGAAGTGCTGGTCCACAACAAGTATATGTCCGTCGATCCCTACATGCGCGGCCGCATGTATGACCGGCCGAGCTATGTGCCGCCGTTCCAGATCGGCGAGGCGCTGCAGGGCGGCGCCATCGGCGTGGTGGCGGAGAGCAACGCGGACGGCCTGAAGAAGGGTGACATCGTCTCGTCCATGTTCGGTTGGCGCGAGGCGTTCGTCGCCCCGGCCGCAGCGCTGGAAAAACTCGACGTGCCGGGCGGTATCCCGATGGAGACGTTCCTCGGCGTGCTCGGCATGCCCGGCCTCACCGCCTGGGCCGGCCTGACCCAGATCGGCAAGCCCAAGCCGGGCGACGTGGTGTTCGTCTCGGGTGCCGCCGGCGCCGTGGGCAGCGTGGTGGCGCAGGTCGCCAAGCTGAAGGGCTGCACCGTCATCGCCAGCGCCGGCAGCGACGACAAGTGCGCGTGGCTGAAGAGCCTCGGCATCGATCATGTCATCAACTATCGCACTTGCGGCAACCTGCTGGCCGCCGTGCAGGCCGCCGCGCCCAAGGGCATCGACATCTATTTCGACAATGTTGGCGGCGAGCATCTGGAAGTCGCCATCGAGACCGCCAAGCCGTTCGCGCGGCTCATCGAATGCGGCATGATCTCCGCCTATAACGACACCGCACCGACGCCAGGCCCGCGCAACATCATCCAGGTTGTCGGCAAGTCGCTGACCATGCGCGGCTTCATCGTCATCGAGTTCCAGGGCCTGCGCGGCGATTTCCTCGCCGAGATGGGACCGTGGATCCGCGCCGGCAAGCTGAAGTGGCAGGAGACGGTGCTGGACGGGATCGAAAAGGCGCCGGAGGCCTTCATCGGCCTGTTCCAGGGCATGAACACCGGCAAGATGCTGGTGAAATTGTGAGAATCTGCTCCCCTCCCTGCAAGGGAGGGGAGGATTACCCTACCGGCCGCCGCGCGTTCAGCGCCAGCGCCAGCGTGCCCTCGTCCAGCCAGTCAAGCTCGCCGCCCATCGGCAGGCCCTGCGCCAGCTGGCTGACCTTGACGCCGGTGGAAGCCAGCGCCTCGGCAACATAGTGCATGGTCGCCTGCCCCTCCATCGTGGCGGACAGGGCGAGCACGACCTCCTTCACCGCCCCGTCGTCGGCGCGGGCGACGAGTGACGGGATGGCCAGATCCTCCGGCCCCACCCCATCCAGCGCCGACAGCCGCCCGCCCAGCACATGATAGCGCCCGGAAAACAGGTGGCGGCCATCCAGCGCCCACAGATCGGCAACATCGGCGACCACGCACAGCAGCGACGGATCGCGGCGCGGATCGCGGCAGATGGCGCAGGGGTCGCTGGTTTCGACATTGCCGCACACCCCGCACACCACCAGGTTGGCGGCCACCGCCTGCAAGGCTTCGAGCAGCGGAAACAGCGCGACCTCGCGCCGCTTGATCAGGTGCAGCACCGCCCGCCGCGCCGACCGTGGCCCGAGGCCGGGCAGGCGAGCCAGCGCATTGGTGAGCGCATCAATTTCGGGCGAAGCCATGGCCCCTTATCGGTGAAGCTTTTTACCGGCGCAACCGGTCTGGATTTTGACACGAATTCCCCGTGCAGCGGTCTTTTCGCGCTGCACCATCTGGGCTAGACCGTGCGACAACTTGTCAAAGCACAACCATTAGGAGGGCGCGCATGACCGCCATCGGCCAGGACAGTCTGAAAACCCGCCGCACACTGACCGCTGCCGGCAAGACCTATGCCTATTACAGCCTGGAGGCCGCTGCCGCCCAGCTGGGGGACGTGTCGCGCCTGCCCTATTCGATGAAGGTGCTGCTGGAAAATCTGCTGCGCTTTGAAGATGGCAGCACCGTCACCGCCGCCGACGTGAAGGCCGTGGTCGATTGGCAGGCCACCCGCACGTCGAACCATGAAATCAACTATCGCCCGGCGCGGGTGCTGATGCAGGATTTCACTGGCGTGCCCTGTGTCGTCGACCTGGCCGCCATGCGCGATGCCATCACCAAGCTGGGCGGCGATCCGGTGAAGATCAACCCGCTGGTGCCGGTTGATCTGGTCATCGATCACAGCGTTATGGTCGATGAATTCGGCAACCCGCATGCGTTCGAAGACAATATGGCGCTGGAATATGCCCGCAATCTGGAACGCTACGAGTTCCTGCGCTGGGGCAGCGGCGCGCTGCAGAATTTCCGCGCGGTGCCGCCCGGCACCGGCATCTGCCACCAGGTGAACCTGGAATATCTGGCGAAAACCGTGTGGAGCAGCGCCGATACCTCCGGTGCGATGGTTGCCTATCCGGATACCTGCGTCGGCACGGACAGCCACACCACCATGATCAACGGCCTCGGCGTGCTGGGCTGGGGCGTCGGCGGCATCGAAGCCGAAGCGGCCATGCTCGGCCAGCCAGTGTCCATGCTGATCCCCGAAGTCGTCGGCTTCAAGCTGACCGGCACTCTGGCGGAAGGCGTGACCGCCACCGATCTGGTGCTCACCGCCACCCAGATGCTGCGCAAGAAGGGCGTCGTCGGGCGCTTTGTGGAATATTATGGCCCCGGCCTCGATGCGCTGACGCTGGCCGATCGCGCCACGCTGGCCAACATGGCGCCGGAATATGGCGCCACCTGCGGCTTCTTCCCGGTCGATGCCAAGACCATCGATTATCTGGTGCTGTCCGGCCGCGATGCCGACACGGTGGCGCTGGTCGAGGCCTATGCACGGGCGCAGGGCCTGTGGCGCGAGGCCGACACGCCCGATCCGGTGTTCACCGACACGCTGGAGCTGGACCTCGGCACGGTCATGCCCAGCTTGGCTGGCCCGCGCCGCCCGCAGGACAAGGTGCTGCTCTCCGACGCCAAGCCGGCGTTCGAGAAGGAACTGGCTGGTGGTTACGGCAAGGCCGAGAAGATGGCGCAGCGCGTGGCGGTTGCGGGCGCCAATTATGACATCGGCCATGGTGACGTGGTGATTGCCGCCATCACCAGCTGCACCAACACGTCGAACCCAAGCGTGCTGGTTGCCGCCGGTCTCGTCGCCCGCAAGGCCCGCGCCCTCGGCCTCAAGAACCAGCCCTGGGTGAAGACCAGCTTTGCCCCTGGCTCCAAGGTGGTGACCGATTATTTCGACAAGTCCGGCCTGGCCGCCGACATGGACGCTTTGGGTTTCAACCTGGTCGGCTATGGCTGCACCACCTGCATCGGCAACTCTGGCCCGTTGCCGGAACCGATTTCGGAGGCGATCAACGCCAATGATGTCGTTGCCTGCTCGGTCTTGTCGGGCAACCGCAACTTCGAAGGCCGAGTGTCGCCGGACGTGAAGGCCAATTATCTCGCCTCCCCGCCGCTGGTCGTCGCCTATGCGCTGGCCGGCACCATGCGCAAGGATCTGACCAAGGAGCCGATCGGCCAAGGCAGCAATGGCCCGGTGTATCTGAAGGACATCTGGCCGACCAACGCCGAAGTCGCGGGCATGGTGATGGCCAATGTGACGCCCGAGATGTTCGCCGCACGTTATGCCAATGTGTTCGATGGCGATGAACGCTGGCAGGCGATCAAGGTGGAAGGCGGCGCCACCTATCGCTGGAACCCGTCGTCCACCTACGTCCAGAACCCGCCCTATTTCGAAGGCATGACGATGACGCCGGCTCCGGTGGCTGACATCGTTGGCGCCCGCGCCCTTGCGGTGTTTGGCGACAGCATCACCACCGATCACATCAGCCCGGCCGGCAGTATCAAGGAATCGAGCCCCGCCGGCCGCTATCTGACCGAACGCCAGGTGACCAAGGCGGAGTTCAACTCCTATGGCGCGCGCCGCGGCAACCATGAAGTGATGATGCGCGGCACCTTCGCCAACATCCGCATCCGGAACGAGATGGTGCCGGGCGTGGAAGGCGGTGTGACCCGCCATATCCCGTCGGGCCAGCAGCTCGCCATCTATGATGCGGCCATGGCTTACAAGGCCGACGGCACGCCGCTGGTGGTGATTGCCGGCAAGGAATATGGCACCGGCTCCAGCCGCGACTGGGCGGCCAAGGGCACCACGCTCCTTGGCGTGCGCGCCGTCATCGCCGAAAGCTTCGAGCGCATCCACCGCTCCAACCTGATCGGCATGGGCGTACTGGCGCTGGAGTTTGCGGCCGGCAGCGACCGCAAGAGCATCGGGTTGACGGGCGAGGAAGTGTTCGCGATCCAGGGTCTGGCCAATCTGAAGCCGCGCCAGATGCTGACCGTGGCCTTCACCCGCCCCGATGGCAGCGCCGGCAGCTTCGAGGCCCTGTGCCGGATCGATACCGAGCAGGAGCTGGAATATTATTATGCCGGCGGGATCCTGCCCTATGTGCTGCGCAAGCTGGCGGCCTAGGCCGCCAGCGTCGCAATTGCCGCAGTCCAGTAAGCGGCTGTAAACGCTGTTGACTTCACTTCGCCGTTAGCTAACTTTGGTTAAGCACGTTTCGTGCGCTGTTGCCAGTTGCGGTGTTTGGGGAAGTCACATGAGCGTCAGATTTGTTGCGTCCGTCGTCTGTGCCCTGCTGTCGTCGAGCACCGCTATGGCGGTCGAATCGCCGATCCAGTTCAACCTCATCAACGTTGGCGGCGTCGATCCGGGCACCGCGGCCTACAACGGCTTCAGCACGGCCGCCTATTACTGGTCGAGCGTGCTGACCGCGTCGCAGCCGGTCACCATCAACCTGCAGGTGGGTTTCCAGTCTCTGGGGCCCGGCATATTGGGATCGACAGGCAGCGCGCGCACCATCCAGCCGGCCATCTTCGTGACCGACCGCATCGCCGCGCGCCAGACGACGGCCTTTGATTCGGCGCTGACGCTGCCGACCTTCTACGATGGCCAATTTGGCCCCGGCACGGCGCTCAACATGTATACGCCGGGCTACAAGGGCGTCGATGCAAACGGCGCCAATTTCGGCATCGACAACAGCACCAGGGTCTATGACACCGACGGCAAATACAATGCCACCTTCATCGCGGTGAACACCGCCAACGCCCGCGCCCTGGGCTATGACCTGGGCAACACGGTCGATGGCTCCGTGCAGTTCAGCTCGGATTTCAAGTTCGACTTCAACCCGCGCAATGGCATCACGCCGGGCAGCATCGATTTCCTCGCCGTTGCCATCCACGAGATCGGCCACGCCCTCGGCTTCGTCAGCGGCGTCGACGATTATGATTATATCGGCACCGGCGGCCCGCTCGCCGATGTCATCTGCTTCGCCAGCGGCGCCACCTGTTCGGAATATCCCGATGTCCAGAACGACTGGTGGGGCTCCACGCTCGACCTGTTCCGCTATTCCGAAGCCGGCCGGCTCGACTGGACGACCAACACCGCCAGCTATTTCTCCGCCGATGGCGGCGTGACCGCCTATCAGAACGGGCTGTTTTCCACCGGCAGCTTCAACGGCGACGGCTGGCAGGCCTCGCACTGGAAGGCGCCGCAACTGCCCAACGGCGCGTTCAGTTGCCTGCGGCCCAAGCTGGGCATCATGAACCCCTATATCTGCAATGCCCAGGAAGGCATATTGACCGGGCTCGACCTCGCCGCGTTCGATGCCATCGGCTACAACACAAGCATCGACCTGAACACGTACAGCATCACGACCGGCCAGATCAGCCTCCAGTCCGGCATTGGCGTGCCGGAGCCGGCGTCCTGGGCCATGCTGATCAGCGGCTTTGGCCTGGTGGGCGCTGCACTGCGCCGACGCCGGCAAGTCCTGAACGCCTGACCATCGCCTGCCGCCCCTTGCCTTCACCGGCCGGGGCGGACATGGACGCGCCATGGAACTTGCAATCGAAGCGGCCGGCTGGATCGGCGCCGTCATGGTGCTGGTCGGCTATGGCCTGGCCAGTGCCGGCAAGCTTGAGGCGCGCACCCCGGCTTTCCAGTGGCTGAACTTTGGCGGCGCGGTGGGGTTCGTCATCAATTCCGGCTGGCACGGCGCGGTGCCGTCGATGGTGCTCAACGTCATCTGGGGCGGCATCGCACTGTTCACGCTCTACCGCTTGCGGCGGGCCTAGGCGCGTTCGAACAGGCTGGCCTTGATACTGCCCCACTGCGCCACCGGCCAGCCCCGTTCGCCGGCAATGGTCGCCAATTGCGCCGACGGGTTGGCACACAGCACCTGGCCGCCGGTTGCCAGCGCCAGTTCGAAGCAGGGCAGATCGCTGTGGTGGTCGCTGGTGAAATGCACGACCGCGCCCGCCGGCGCCTGCCCGGCGAGCCAGGCCTCCAGCGCCGTCCGCTTGGCCGGGCCATAACAATTCGCACCCGCCAGCCGGCTGGTCAGCCAGCCGCCGTCGCGCACTGCCTCGGTCGCCACCACGTCGGCCACGCCGAGCCGGGCGGCGATGGCGCGCACATAAAAGCCATGGCTCGCCGAAGCGATGACCAGCCGGCGCCCGCTGGCCGCGTCGTTGCCGAGCGCTGCGC
>NZ_WNJP01000094.1 GCF_009733735.1 Sandarakinorhabdus oryzae
CGTGCTCTATCTGGATGACGACGCCGATCGCCGGGCGCGGGCGGCCGCACTGGGCGCCGAGGCGGCGCCGCTGGCGCTGGCCGAGGGCCGACGGGCCAACGAGCTGTTCGAGATCGTGGTGGAAGCCAACGGCAGCGCCGAGGCGTTGGGCTTTGCCATCCGCTCGGCAGCGCGCAACGCCATCCTGACCAGCGTTTCCATCCACCTGGCGCCGCTGACCCCGGTGCCGCTCACCGAGGCCTATTATCGCGGTCTCACGCTGGTGACGGCGCGGGCGGATTCGCGCGCGCACCTGCCAGCGGTGATGGATTGCCTCGCCTGTGGCCGCCTGCACCCCGAACATGTCACCCACAGGGTCGCCCGCTTTGACGAGGCTGGCGACGCCATGACCGATCCGGGGCCGAAGCTGATGTTCGTGCGCTGACGATTGCCATTCCCGACTGCCGCCCTACACTTCGGGTGAGCAGATTCAGGAGACGGGACATGGGCAAGACTTTGGCAATCAGCGCGGCGCTGGTGCTGGCCGGCTTTGGCGCCGGACTGGCGGTGGCGCAGGTGCAGGGGCAAACCGGTCGCACGCCGCAATTCGCCAACGACGAGGTGAAGGTGTGGCGATCGGTGATCGGCGTCGGCAATCCGCTGCCGCTGCACCGCCACGATCACCCGCGCGTGCTAATCGCGCTCAAGGGCGGCACCATGGACATCCGCGAGGAGACTGGCCAGTCCGACGTGCAGAAATGGGAGACCGGAAAGGCCTATTGGTTGCCCTCCAATCCCAAGACCTTGCACCAGGATGTGAATGTGGGAAATGAACCCATCGAGGTGATGGTGGTGGAATTGCAGAAGGCCTGGTGAGATTCCAGGGGTGAAACAGCGCGTCGATCAACTGCTGGTGGAGCGTGGCCTGGCGGAAAGCCGCACGCGCGCCCAGGCGCTGGTGATGGCCGGCCTGGTGTTTTCGGCTGACCGCAAGATCGCCAAGTCCGGCGACACGCTGGCGACCGATGCACCGCTGGAGGTGAAGGGTCGCGACCACCCCTGGGTATCGCGCGGCGGCATCAAGCTGGATCATGGTCTCAGCCACTTTGGCTGGGATGTTGCCGGCGCTGTCGCGATCGATGTCGGCTCGTCCACCGGCGGCTTCACCGATGTGCTGCTCAGCCGCGGCGCGACGCGCGTCTATGCGGTTGATTCCGGCACCAACCAGCTGGCGTGGAAACTGCGGCAGGATCCCCGCGTGGTGGTGCTGGAACAGCTCTCGGCCCGGCTGCTGACGCCCGATCATATCCCCGAGCCGATCGACCTGATCGTCTGTGATGCCAGTTTCATCGGCCTTGCAAAGGTGCTGCCGGTGCCGATGGGCTTTGCCAAACCCGGCGCGCGGCTGCTGGCGCTGATCAAGCCCCAATTCGAAGCCGGGCGCGAGGATGTCGGCAAGGGCGGGGTTGTGCGCGATCCGGCGGTGCATGACCGGGTCTGCCGTACCGTCGCCGATTGGCTGACCAGCGAGGGCTGGCAAGTCGAAGGCCTCACCCCCAGTCCGATCACCGGCCCGGAAGGCAATGTCGAGTTTCTGATCGGCGCACGCAAACCGGCCTAACGCTTCTTGCCCTTGGTCGGCGCATGGAAATCCGGCGGCTTGCCGGCCACCCAGGCCACGAACGCTGCCAGCCCCGGTTCGGCCAGCAGGGCGGCCTTGTCGGCCCCCATGCGGCCCAGTTGGCTGTTGCTGAAATGGGCGTGGATGGCCTCGTGGCAGATTGGGTGCACCGGCACCAATTGCCGGCCGCCTTTGGCCTTGGGCACCGGGTGGTGCCATTCGACCATACTGCCCAGCACACGGCCGCACAGCCAGCAGGGATGGGGCGCTGCGTCATTCTCGGCCATGGCCTGCTGTAGCGCGGCCGCGGCCAACCGGCTACAGCATTGGCCATGGAAGTCGCCGAGTCCCTCGAAACGCCAGAGCCCTGGTTTTCCACCGGCAGCTTCGCGCGGGCCGCCATCGTGGCGGTGCCGGCCATCTTGTTCATGGGCGGACTGATCGCGCGCATTGCCGGTTCCACCGAAACCAACCCCTGGTACCAGTCGCTCACCCTGCCGGTGTTCCAGCCGCCGGGGCCGCTGTTCGGCATCGCCTGGGCCATTCTCTACACGCTGATCGGCTTTGCCCTGGCGGTGGTGTGGGGCACCCGCGCCGTGCCCGGCAAGCGCCTGGCCATCACCCTGTTCGCCCTGGGCTTTGCCATCAACCTCACCTGGTCGCCGGTGTTCTTTCGGCTGCACATGATCTCGGCGGCGCTGGCGATTATTGCCGTGATGTTGATCGTTGCGATCGGGACTACCTGGGCCTTCTGGCGGGTCAACCGGCTGGCGGGCTGGCTGATGCTGCCCTATTGCGCCTGGCTGGGCTTTGCCGCCACGCTCAACACCACCATCATGATGCTCAACCCCATGGCCGACGCCATGCAGCTGGGAATTTAGGGACCCTGACCATGCAGAACGACAACAAGCTGTTTGAAGACCTGTCCAAGGTCGCCACCGCCGCCATGGGCACCATCGCCGGCGCCAGCCGCGAGCTTTCGGGCGTGGCGCGGGAACGCATGAAGGATTTTGTCGGCGCCAGCGACATCAGCCGCGACGAGTTCGATGCGGTCAAGGCGATGGCCGCCACCGCCCGCGCCGAGGTCGAGACGCTGAAGGCCGAAATCACCGCGCTGAAGGCCCAGATCAGCGAGTCGGCCAAGAAGCCGCGCAAATCTGGTGGGGCAGACGCCTGATATCCACAAGATTTTGCGTGCCTGGCTCTTGCCGAATCGGCAGGGCTTGCCCAGCCTATGCCTTGGCCGGTAAGGGAGAGGCGAAATGAGCTTTTCCGAAATTGATTATGGTCCGGGCGAACCCGCCCCGATCGACCTGCTCGAACAATTGTTCGATGCCAATGGCTGGGCCTCCGAACGTGTGGGTGATGAGGAAATCATCACGACGGTGAAGGGCGGCTGGTGTACCTATCAGCTGCGCGCGCTGTGGCGCGGCGAAGACCGGGTGCTGCAGATCATTGCCCAGGCCGATCTCACCGTGCCCGATGATCGTCGGCTGGCCGTCTATGAAACCATCGGCCTGATCAACGAGCAATTGTGGATGGGCCATTTCGAGCTGTGGTCGGCCGACGGCATGATCCTGTTCCGCCACGCCACCCTGCTGGCCGATGATGATGCCGAAGACGGCGGTGACCTCTCGCCGGCACAGGCCGAAATCCTCACCGATGCCGCGGTGGAGGAGTTCGAGCGTTATTATCCGGTGTTCCAGCTGGTGTTGCTGGCCGGGCAAGGGCCAGCCGAAGCGCTGGCGGCGGCGCTGATCGAGACGGCCGGCGAAGCCTGACGACCGACCACTGGGGGCTGGGGTCCAAAATCAATAATGGGTGGGGTCGGCATGGCCAGGAGAAGCAAAATGGCTAGGCGCAGGTGCGCTGGCGGGGCTTCGCCCCCCGGCGAGCGACTGCAACGCCGCCATTTTGCTTCTCCTGGTCACCCTTCGGGCGGCATTCTGCAAGCCGATGGCGCGCTCGCTCGATTGCCGGGTAGCGCTGCTACCCGGCTGCACTCGCTCACTCCCATCGGCTTGCAGAATGCCGTGACGGCCCCACCCATTATTGATTTTGGACCCTGACATGACGGGCAGTTCGCCGATCTGGCTGATCGGCTGTGGCAACATGGGCGGCGCGCTGTTGCGGCGCTGGCTGGCCGAAGGGCTGGGGCCAGTGACGGTGATCGATCCGGCCGCGCGCAATCTGCCGCCGGGAGTCGAAGCCTCGGCCCGTCCACCGGCAGAAGGCAAACCCGATATCGTCGTGCTCGCCGTCAAGCCGCAGGCCTGGGCCCAGGCTGTGCTGCCGCTGGCCGGGCGGCTGGGTCCGCTCACGCTGGTGATTTCCGTCATGGCCGGCGTGCGCACCGCCGATCTGGCGCGGCTGTTCCCTGGCGCCGGCATCGTGCGTGCCATGCCAAACACGCCGGCATCGGTGGGGCAGGGCGCCACGGCGCTGTTCACCCGTGATGGCGACATCGTGCAGGGCGCGGCCGAAGCGCTGTTCCAGCCGGTTGGCCAGACCATCTGGCTGAATGACGAAGCCCAGTTCGATGCTGTCACCGCCGTCTCCGGCTCTGGCCCGGCCTATGTCTTCCATTTCATCGAGGCGCTGGCTGCTGCCGGCGAAGCGGCGGGCCTGGAACCGGCGATGGCCATGCGCCTCGCCCGCCAGACGCTGATCGGTGCTGCTGCGCTGGCGGCGCAGGATGGCGCGACGCCGGCAGCGACCTTGCGTGAGCGCGTCACCTCGCCGGGCGGCACCACCGCGGCCGGGCTTTCGGTGCTGATGCCGGAGCTGACGCCGCTGCTTGAGCGCGTGATCGCCGCTGCCGCCGCCCGCTCCCGGGAACTGGGCTGACAAACGCGCCAATGGCGCGTAACCTGCCCTAACGGGGGACAGGCCATGCGGCGGTGGGTGAAGAGCGTTCTGGCGATGCTGGGCGTTGGCGCGGCGATGACAGCGGCTGCCGTCGGTGCGCTGATCTGGGCGGGAAACCAGCAACTGGCCAAGGATTTTGGCGCCTTGCCGGAAACTGTGGCCGGCGGCCCCGGCGATCCGGCGCTGGGGGCGCGCCTCGTCAGCGTCTATGGCTGCAACAGCTGTCACGGCGCGGCGCTGACCGGCGAGGATTTCTATGGCGTGGTCGCGCCCAACCTGCGCCGCCGCGCCCGTGAGTGGAGCTGCGAGGATTTCGCCCGCGCCGTCCGTCACGGCCTGCGCCCCGATGGCACCAGCATCAGTTGGGCGATGCCGTCGGAGATGTTCGCCGCGATGGCCGACAACGAGATCGCCGCCATTCACGCGCATCTTCGCACATTGCCGGCGGCCAATGATGCCCAGGCCATCACGCTGAAGCATCGGCTGGTGAAGGCCTTTTTCGCCGCCATGGGCGAACTGATCCCCAATGCCGTGCTGGTGCGCGCCACCGATCGCGGCCCGGCCGTCGCTCCGGCCCCTGGCACGCCGGCATGGGGCCCCTATTTCACCCGCCTGGCGTGCGCCGAATGCCACAACCACGGGCTGGGCGGCAGCCCCGAAGGTTCACCGGCGCTGGCCGATGCCATCCAGATCTATGACTGGCCGGCGTTCGTCACGCTCACCACCACCGGCCGCCCGCCCGATGGCCGCAAGCTGCGCCTGATGACCGGTGTCGGCGCCCAGCGCCTGCCGCACATGACCGACGCCGAACGTCGGGCGCTGTTCGACTATCTGAAAAGCCTGCCTCAGCCCTAACCCTGCAGGGCTTCCACCTGCGCCCGGCCATCCGGCGGCACCAGGCCCATCAGCACCGCCCAGAAGCCGGTCACCGCCTGCTGGCCGGCCTCGCCATAGGCGCGCGCCATGGAACGTTCCAGTTCGGTGAACAGCCGTGCCTCCAGTGCCGCGCCCGAAGGCGTCAGGCTGAGCAGGCGCTGCCGGCGATCAGCCACGCCGACGCGCTGTTCGACCAGTTCGCGGCCGGTCAGATCGGTGAGCACCCGGCCCAGCGACTGCTTGGTGATGCCGAGCAGGCCGATCAACTCCCCCACCGAAAGCCCCGGCCGGCGGGCGATGAAATAGAGCGCGCGGTGGTGGGCGCGGCCCAGGCCCTGCGCTTCCAATATGGCATCGGCGCCGCGGATCATCGACGTGTAGCCGAAATAGAGCAGCTCGATGCCGCGCCTGATCTCGTCCTCGCGCAGGAACAGCGGCGAGGCCGGCGTCACCTTCAGCGGGGAGACCGGGGCCGGGACGGGGGAAGCAGAAATTGGGACAGTCATGTTGACTTATCTGCCACAAAGGCTATGGCAACACAAGCAGGGCGCGCAATTCCCGGCAAGGCGGCAGCGGCATCGCTGTTCGTTTGTTGCCCGGCAATGCCAGGCCGCCCGCACATTGTTACTGGGGACCGATTGGCCATGACCGACGCCACGTTTGATGATCGCAATGGTTTCATCTGGATGGACGGGGAACTGAAGCCCTGGCGTGAAGCCAATGTCCATGTCCTCACCCATGGCCTGCACTATGCCAGTTCGGTGTTCGAGGGCGCGCGTGCCTATGGCGGGCATATCTATGCGCTGTCGGCCCACTCGCAGAGGTTGATCGACTCGGCGGCGATCATGGGTTTCCCGCTGCCGTGGAGCGTGGCGGAAATCGACGAGGCTTGCCGGCAGACCCTGGCCGCCAATGGCTTCACCAACGCCTATGTCCGCCCCGTCGCCTGGCGCGGCAGCGAGCAGATGGGCGTTTCGGCCCAGAAAACCCGCCCGCATCTGGCTGTCGCGACCTGGGAATGGGGGGCTTACTTTGGCCCGGAAGCGCTGAAGAAGGGCTTGCGCCTCAACATCGCGCCGTGGCGGCGGCCGGCGCCCTACACCGCGCCGGTGCGCGCCAAGGCGGCCGGGCTCTACATGATCTGCACCATGTCGAAGCACGCCGCCGAAAACGCCGGCTACAACGATGCGCTGATGCTCGATTGGCGCGGCCAGGTGGCGGAAGCGACCGGTGCCAACATCTTTTTCTTCAAGGATGGCGAACTGCACACGCCAACGCCGGATTGCTTCCTGGATGGCATCACCCGCCGCTCGGTAATCGCACTGGCCCAACGCCGCGGCATCAAGGTGCACGAACGCGCCATCTGGCCGGAGGAACTGGCGACCTTCCAGGAAGCCTTCCTCACCGGATCGGCTGCCGAAGTGACACCGCTGGCCGAGATCGGCCCATGGAATTTCCAGGTGGGCGAAGCGACCTTGCAGATCGCGCAGGATTACAGCGATCTCGTCCACGGCCGCATCACCGGCGTGGAGCCGGTGCCGTCGACCCAGCGTTAGGCGCTGATCGCGTCGATCAGGGCGTGGTGGAACTGCGCCGGGGTCAGATCCCGGCGGGTGCCGCAGCCGCGCACCAATTGGCCTTCCGCGTCGTAGCGCAGCAGCACATAGGGCGTGTGGCGATCGCCGCCCGGCATGCAGGCGCCTGGGATGGACGGTCGGTGGTCACCGTAAAAGGCCAGCAGCGCCGGCCGCTTCAGCGCCGCGACATCGGCCATCAGGCGAGACAGCATGGCATCCCCCCTGGCCACCAGCTCCAGATAGGCGCTGGACTGTTTCTTCAGCGCGCAGGTCTTGTCGGCCGGCCACGGGCCGTGGTTCTCGATGGTGACGGCGTGGAACAGGCCGGGTTCGCGGGCGGCGCGGGCGCGGTCCATGATCACGTCGGCAATCGCCTCATCGCTCACATAACGATGCTCGCCCTTGGCCGGCATGGCAAAGGCTTCCGGCCCCACCATCTCGGCAAAGCCGGCCGCCGGCATGATGGTGTCGCGGCTGTAGAAGCCCAGGTCGTGCGGGTGGACGAACAGGTTGCGCCACCCGTGCCGGGCCAGGCGGGCGGGCAGGGCATGGCTGGCCTCGCCCATGGCGGTGAGGAAGGGATCGAAGCGGCGGAAGCCCAGCGTCTCCTCGTCACGGCCGAAGATCACGCCATATTCGGTGCGGTTGGTATAGGCGCCAAAGCCGGAGACCAGCAGATGCCCCTGTCGCCACGCCGCGGCGCGGGCCGCCGCAAGGCCGGGAAGGGCGAGCGCTGAATCGCCGAACAGCTCGGCCGGATCGGCAAAGCTTTCGCATTGCACCACCACCACCAGTTGCGTGGTCGGCGGCTGCGGCAGGCCGTCGGTACACAGGTGCGGATCGTCGGTCGCCTTCCAGCGCCGCCAGTAGAGCAGCAGGCTGGCCAGCAGGCCGTGGCGCGCGACATCCATGATGGCGGCCGGCTCCGGCGCCAGGCGGCGCCACGGTGGCAGCTGCAGGCTGAGGGCGATCAGCCCCACCGCGCCCACGGCGAGCCCCAGCCCGATCAGGTGCGGCAGCAGCGCCGGCACGAACAGCCAGGCAAACAGCGCGACCAGCCCGGCGGCGCCCACGGCCAGCGCCCTGAGCTGCCACGGCTGCAGCGCCGACAGATAGAATTGCGGATGGCGATAGACGGCGACCAATAGCGCCAGATCAGAAAACAGCAGCGGCTCGCCCAGCATGGCGTTCTTGGCGTTGGAGATCAGCGACAGTGCCATCACCAGCCCCAGCGCCACCAGCCCGGCGACCAGCGGATTGCCGCACAGCGCCAGCACCAGCCCGGCGACGCCGGTCAGGATCAGCCCATGCAGCCACAGTCCCGCCAGGCTGCGGACCCGGCGCGGCCGCACCAAGGCATCCGCCAGCATTGAAGCGGCCAGGATTGATGCCGCCATGACCATGGCCGGCATCGCGGCGTTGACGGGAAAGATGGTGCCTGCTCCCTCTGCCGCGCCAGTCCGCAGCAGTTGGCGGGAGGTCGTCGAGCCCTTTGGTGCATAGCCAAGGCGCGGTGCACTGTCATTACATCATTGCAGATATGTGACAGACTGTCCCTGGTTCACGCCGGGTCCTGATAGAGCAGGGTGACGCTGATACGGCGGTTGCGCGGGTCGGTGGGATTGCCCTTCACATAGGGATCGGTGTCGGCGACGCCCTCGATGCGGCGAAAGCGGCTGCCGGGGATGCCGGCGCCCATCAGCAGTCGGCGGGTAGCATCGGCGCGGGCGGTGGAGAGGCTCCAGTTCGATGCACCACCCAGGGTTTCCTTCTGCCGGCTGAAGCCGAGCGCATCGGTGTGGCCACGCACGGTCAGCGCATTGGGCATCTCCTCGATGGCGTGGGCCACGGTCTGCACCAGCCGCCCGGCCGCGGTGGTGGGGGCGGCGGTGCCCAGCGCGAACATGGAAAAATCCGCCCGCTCGACCAGATCGATGCGCAGCCCGTCGCGGGTCTTCACGAAGCGCACCTGGCCTTTCAGGCCCTTCAGCGTCGGGTCCGCCTCCAGCCGTGCCATGATGCGCAGGGCGGCCTTGTCCAACTCGGCTTCGTCCTTCGCCCGCGCGCTTTCGCCGGGCTTGGGCAGCTTGCCGGTGCTGCCCACGGCCTGGCCCTGCTGGCCACTGGCGGCATTGCTGCCTTCACCGCTGCCCGGGCGCTTTGACAGCGTGTCGGTGCCGGCCGCTGTCACCGGCTGCTTGCCGGTGGTTTCCGGCCGCACGCTGCTGCCATCGGGTGCCGTCACGCTGCGTCCGCCGAACAGGCCGTTCGATCCGCCGCTGTTCTGCAGCTGGATCACCGTGGGCGTGAAATAGTCCGCGATGCCCTTCCGTTGCTGTTCATTGGTGGCGCCCAGGATCCACAGCAGCATGAAGAAGGCCATCATCGCGGTGACGAAATCGGCATAGGCGATCTTCCACGCGCCGCCGTGATGGGCGTGGCCATGGCCCTTCGCCTTTCTGTAGACAATCTCCGGCTCGATATGCGCTTCCGGCTTCATTTTGCCGTCCGCATGCCATCGAAGATCTCGCTGAAGCTGGGCTGGTGGGTCGGGCTGATCGCGGTGCGGGCGGATTCGATCACCAGCGGCTGTGGCTGGCCCTTCAGCGTGGCGATGATCACCCGGCGCACCACCAGGTAAATCTCGCTGTCCTCATCGATCACCGCCTTCAGCCGCGCCGACAGCGGGCCAACGATGCCATAACTCAACAGCACGCCCAGAAACGTGCCGACCAGCGCCGATCCGACCATGGCGCCCAGAATCGCCGGCGGCTTGTCGATGCTGCCCATCGTCTTGATCACGCCCAGCACGGCCGCCACGATGCCGAGTGCCGGCAGCGCGTCCGACATGGTCTGCAGGCGCTCAACCGGTTTCAGCGCGGCGTGGTGGTGGGTCTCGATATGGGTGTCGATCACCTCTTCCACCGCGTGCGGCGCCAGCGTGCCGGTGGACACGACCAGCAGCCGGATCGAATCCGTCACCAGGCTGATGAAGAAATGATCGCCGGCAAATTGCGGATATTCGGCAAAGATGGCGGAGGATTTCGGGTCCTCGATATGCGGTTCGACCGCCGTTGGCCCTTCGGTGCGGAACAGGCGCATCAGCCGGGCGGTGAGGAAGATCGCCGCGCCATAATCGGCCTTCTTGTACTTGGGCCCCTTCACCACCCGCCCCAGCCCGGCCCCCATTGCCTTGATGCCCCGGATGTCGGTGGCAACCAGGGTGGCGCCGGCCGCCGCGCCGCCGATGATCAGGAATTCATGCGGCAGCGCGTGCAGCACCGGCCCCAGGCTGCCGCCGGTGATGGCAAAGCCGCCGAAGACCATGACGATGAGCACGACAAGGCCGATGATGGACAGCATGAAGGGCGGCCGGCTCCGAGAAGACCAAGGGTTCCCTTGGGTTACGGCCGGTGGATTGTAGAGTTAATGGCTGAAACCCTCTCCCACCTGGGGAGAGGGTCGACTCGCGCCCCTTGGCGCGAGCGGGGTGAGGGTCCTATTTCGAAGGCCGGCGCGAGCGACCCCCACCTCGGGCCGCGCCTGCGGCGCGTCTCTCGACCCTCCCCCCGGATCGGGGAGGGGCTGTCAGCGCATATCGTCCCACAGGCTCAGCCGCGACACCCGCGCAAAACTGGCGTTGGCGGCCTCCAGCACGGTGGACAGCCGGTCCAGCCGGGCAATCGCCTCGGTCATGTCGGTGTCTTCCAGCCGTGACAGATCGGATTTCAGCGCCAGCTGGGTGCGGTCGAGCCGGTCGGCCTCGGCCTCCAGCCGCGCCGTGCGCGCGCCCAGCAGCGCCTGCGCGCCGGCGAGACGGGCGACATGATCATCGATTGCACCAATGGCCTCGGCCATGGCGGCATCAAAAAAGGCCGGGCGGGTCTCCTCCAGGCTGTCAGCCAGGTGCGCCAGGCTGTCGAAGATATTGCGCTGGCGCGGGGGCGGCGGCACGGCGGGATCGGGCGGCGGGGCGAGGAGGTCGAGCGGTTCAGTGACGCCAAATGCTTCGGGGCCGGTGATGCCGGCCGGGATGCGCCGGCCGCTGGTGGCCACCTCTGGCGGCACGCCCAGCCCGGCCCAGGTCGCCAGCCCCTCGGCATCCTCGCCATAG
>NZ_WNJP01000095.1 GCF_009733735.1 Sandarakinorhabdus oryzae
CGGCGACCGGCTGGCCAGCGCGCGGCAGCAGGCGCGACAGGGTGGCGGCATCGGTGCGTTCGTTGGCCAGCGCCGCCAGGAAGGCGCGGCGGGCTTCGGCGACGCTGCTGGCCGGGTTGGTCGCGCTGTCATCAAGGGTCATCGCCGAAGCGGCGGCGACCGTGGAAATCGGGGCAAGGGCGGTATCTGTGGCGGTGGCGGGAGCGGCGGCGACCAGGCCCATCAGACCCAGTGCTACCAGCATCGACTTGCCGATCCGAAATTGCATGACCCAGTGCGACCCTTCGTCAAGCGGGAACCGGAGGCATGGCAGGTGCGTTCACTGGAGTGTGGTTCCAGCGTGTAACCCGTCAGGCTTTGCAGTCCCCTCTGCCGCCGGTGAACCCGGCTGACATTGGTTAAAGAGCAGGCGCTGCGTGGGGGAACAACGGGGCAAATGACGCGGAGCGGCCAACCGTTCGACGCGGGCGACGAATTGTGACCTTTGCGTGCCAAAAGCGTGAAACCGCCGGCTGGCGGCCGCCGTAAATGCGGTGTGGCACCGAGTGGTACGGCTGGATGGGCCCCGGCTGATCCCGGTGCGCGAGGGTACCGGCGGCGAATCGTGATCGAATGATGTCCCCCCGACATCGATCCGTTTGCCGCCGGTCAAGTCACCGGTTGCGCGGCGTACAGGGTCTCATTTCAAGCAAGGGCGCGGGCGGCGGCCAGCACAGCCTCGGCATGGCCGGGCACCTTCACCTTGCCCCACAGCTCGGCCACCTTGCCATCGCGGCCGATCAGGAAGGTGGCGCGTTCGATCCCCATGTACTTCTTGCCGTACATGGATTTTTCCACCCACGTGCCATAGGCCTCGGTCACGGCGCCGGGGTCGCTGCCCAGCAGCACGGTCAGGCCATGCTTGGCGCGGAACTTGGCGTGGCTGGCCACCGAATCGCGCGACACGCCAACAACCACCGTATCGGCGGCATCGAATTCAGCCTTGAGCGCGGAAAACGCCTTGCCTTCGTTGGTGCAGCCCGGCGTGTCATCCTTGGGATAGAAATAGAGCACCAGTTTCTTGCCGGCAAAGTCGGCCAGGCTGATCGGGCCAGTGTCGCCTTCCATCGTGAAGGCGGGGGCGGCGGTTCCGGGTTGCGGCATGCTCATGAGTCATCTCCTTCGCTGAATGCCAGCCCCCATGCCACGCGCACCTGTTCCCTGGCGATGCCCAGTTGCTCCACCAGCCCGGCGAAATTTGCCGCACCCAGGGCGCGGGCCAGAATGGCGGCGACCGGATCGGGCAGCGCATCGGGCACGCGGGCGCCGGCAAACAGCAGCCGCAGCCAGATCAGGCAGCGCGCCAGCACGTCGTGGGCATGGGCAAGATCGGCGGGCAGCAGGCCGGCGCCGATCAGTTCAGCCAGTGCCGCTGGCAGTTCCGGATGCAGGCCCTTCCCGCTGGCGAGCTGGCGGAAATGCACGATGAATTCGAGATCGACGAGGCCGCCACTGGCCAGTTTCACGTCAAACCGTCCTTGCGGTTTCTTGGCGGCAGCCATCTCGGCCCGCATCTGCAGCACGGCTGCACGCAGCGCCGGCACATCGCGCGGCCGCGCCAGCACAGCGTGAATGGCGGCCTGCGCTTGGGCGGCCGGCCCGGCAACGACGCGGGCGCGGGTGAGCGCCATATGCTCCCAGCTTTCGGCCTCTTCGGCGTGGTAACGCGCGAAACTGTCGATCGACAGCGCGAGATTGCCCTTCGCCCCCCACGGCCGCAGCCGCGTATCGACCTCATAGAGCGCGCCGGCCGCTGTTGGCACCGACAGCGCGGTGACCAGCCGCGACGCCAGCCGGTTGAAATACTGGCTGGCCGGCAATGGCTTTGGCCCGTCCGACAGGGTTTCGTGATGGCCGGTGAACAAGAAGACGAGATCGAGATCGGAGGCGTGGGTCATCGCCCGGCCGCCGTGCCGGCCCAGGCCCAGCACCACCAGTTCGCCGCCGGACACCAGGCCGTGGGCGCGGGCATAATCCCCGGCCACCGCCGGCAACAGGATGCGGATCGCGGCATCGGCGCAATCGGCCAGGCTGCGCCCCACCGTCAGCGCATCGGCATGGCCTTCGACAAGTTGCGCGCCCAGCTGGAAGCGCAGCTCCGCCGTCCAGCGCCGCACCCGGTCGAGCCGGTCTTCAAGGCCGGCCGCACCGGCGCATAGGCTGGCGAGTTGGGCGGTCAGCGCCGCCGCGTCGGGCAGCGGCAGGAAGGCATCGGGCGCCAGCATCACGTCGAACAGCGCCGGATCGCGCGCCAGCGCCTCGGCCAGCACCGGCGTGACGCCAACCAGATTGCCGAGCAGGCCGACCAGCCGCGGATTGGCGCGCAACAGGGCGAGGAACTGCGCGCCGGCCGGCAGTGCGCCCAGCAGACCATCGAGCCGGCTCGCCGCCGTGGCCGGATCAGCGGCTGCGGCCAGCCGTTCGATCAGGCCCGGCAGCACCGCCTCGAAATCGGCGCGGGCCGATTCGCTCCTCAGCGCGCGATACTTGCCCTGGCGCCAGCTGGCGATCAGCGGCGGCAGCGCCCTGGCCAGCGCCGGGTGATGCTGCTTCAGCCAGGGCTTCGGATCAGCCGGCACCGGCGTTGCATCCGGCGTGGCGGCACGGATCAGCCGGTCGTAGGCGGCTGCCACGGGTTCGGTAATCGACTTGAGCAAGCCCTCAAGTGCGTTGCCATCCTTCAGCCCGCAGAGCCGGGCGACAGCGTGGCGATCGGCGGCGAGGCGCGGGATGGCGTGGGTCTGCTCGTCACGGCGCATTTGCAGCCGATGCTCCAGCGTGCGCAGCGCGCGGTAACTGCCGGCCAGCTGATCGGCCTCCCCGGCCAGCACATGGCCAGCCGCGGCCAGCGCCTGGAGTCCGTCGAGCGTCGCCGGGCAGCGCAGGGTCGCATCGCGCCCGCCCCAGATCAGCTGGTTGATCTGGGCAAAGAATTCCACCTCGCGGATGCCGCCGCGCCCGCGCTTCAGGTCAAAGCCCGGTCCTATGGCCTGCCCGCCCTCGAAATGATCGCGAATGCGCAAACTGACCGACTGGATGTCGCGCACCGCCGTGTAATCCAGGCTGCGCCGCCACACGAACGGCCGGATGCGGGCGAGGAAGTCCGCGCCCATGGCGATGTCCCCGCCGACGGCGCGGGCGCGGATGAAAGCGACGCGCTCCCAGGTCAGCGCTTCGGACTGGTAATAATGCTCGGCGGCCGACAGGCTGATCGACATCGGCGTGATTTCGGACGACGGCCGCAGCCTGAGATCAATGCGCGCGACATAGCCATCAGGCGTCAGGTCCCCCAGGATCGCCACCGCCCGCCGCGCAATGCGCACTGCGGCCTCACCCGGATCCTCGCTGCCGCGCAGAGGAATCAGGTCGGGATCGTGCAGGAAGATGAGATCGGCATCGCTGCTGTAGTTCAGTTCCCGACTGCCCAGCTTGCCGAGCGCCAAGGCCACCAGCCCGCGATTGGGGGCGCCCCGTTCGGCCAGCGCGGCGGCGATCGCGGCATCGATGGCGGCATCGGCAAAGTCAGACAGCGCCGCCGTCACCTGCTCCAGCCCCCACAGGCCGGCCAGATCGGCCAGCGCCACCACCAGCGCCACATCGCGTCGCGCAGCGCGCAGCCGCGGCATGATCGGTTGCGCACCTTCGCCGGCCAATGCCATGGCGGCGGCCAGCGCGGCATCAGGGCCGGCGGCGGCCAGCGTCGCCATGGTCGCTTGACGACCCCGGATCAGGCCCTTCAGAAAGGGCGCATCGGCCCAGGCGGCGATGGCAGCGGTGGTGAGCGGGGCGGACAGGCCTTCCGGCAAAAGCGCCGCCAGGTCGGGTGGGGGAACAGCGGCGGGCAGGGTGAACGCCATGCCCCCTGATGCCAGCCCGTTCAGCCGCCAGCAAGCCAATCGGCGGCAATCGGTGCCGGCCTGATCAATGGGAGAGAGGGACGATGAAAACGAGCATGCACCTGGCCCTGGTGGCCACGCTGGCCCTGCTGGCCGCCTGCAACACCATCCAGGGCGCCGGCCGCGACATCAAGAGCGTCGGCAGCGCCATCGACAAGTCGGCTGGCGCCGCCAAGGATTAAGAGGGAATTTCCGCTGCTTCCGCCTTGGCGCGACGGCGTTCGGTGAACCAGATGCCGATGATCGAAAGCTCGTAGAGCAGGATCAGCGGGATGGCCAAGGCGATCTGGCTCCACAGATCGGGCGGGGTGAGCACGGCGGCAACAATGACCGCGGCGACAATCGCATAGCGGCGGCCATCGATCAGCTGGCGGCGGGTGATGATGCCAGCGCGTTCCAGCAGCATCAGCAGCACCGGCAGCAGGAAGGCGATACCGAAGGCCAGGATCAGGCTGGTGACCAGATCGAGATATTCGCCCATCGCCGGCAGCGCCTGGCGATCGATGCCGCCCACCCCGCCCAATTGCTGAAAGCCCAGGAAGAAGCGGAACGCCGTGGGCATCACCACATAATAGGCCAGCGCCGCACCGGCCGTGAACAGCACCGGCGTGGCAATCAGGAAGGGCAGCAGCGCCCGCTGTTCGCGCTTGTAGAGGCCCGGCGCCACGAAACGCCACAACTCGTTGGCGATGAACGGGAAGGCCATGCAGAAGCCGGCAAAGGCGGCCACCCTGATCTCGACGAAAAATGCTTCGTAGAGCTTGGTGTAGATGAGTTTTGCCCCCGTGCCCGAGGCGCTGACCAGCGGCTGGACGAGGAAATCGAACACCTTGCCGGCCTGGCTGAAGGCAATGGCAAAGGCGATGGCGAAATAGACCACGCAGCGCAGCAGGCGCGTGCGCAATTCGATGAGATGATCGAGCAGCGGCGCCTTGCTGGCGTCGATGTCGGCGCGGTCCATCTCGTGGTTCATGCCTCTTCCCCTTGCGGGGCGGGATCAGCGGCGGGCGCCGGCGCCTTCTTGGCACGCGGCTTGCGCGGCTTCTTCGCCGGCGCTTCGGCAGCCGGCGGCGGCAGTTCGGCCGGCGCGGGCGGCCAAGGTTCGGCTGCGGTGTCAGTCGACACCGGCCCCGAAAGATCGGGCAACGCCTCCTGCGGCAGCGCGGTGGCCTTCATGATGGCCTCGTTCTGGGCCGCCCAGATCTTCTGCATTTCCTCCATCTCGGCCTCGCGCATCATGGCGTCGAAGCCGGTGCGCAGGTGGCGGCTCATGGCGCGGCCCTTGCCCACCCATTGGCCCACCCAGCGCATGGCGCGCGGCAGATCCTTGGGCCCGATGACCAGCAGGGCCACCAGCGCAATGAACAGCAGTTCGGAAGAATCGATGCCAAACATGTCTTGACCCTGGGCCAGCCAAGGCCCGACGCCTCGTGTCAGCCGCGCGCGTCTTCCACCGGGGATTTGGCTTCGGTGCGCGGCGCGTTGGTCACCTGCGGCGGCGCGGGCGGCGTGTCGCCATCATTCAGCCCCTTCTTGAAGCTGTTGATGCCCTTGGCAAAATCACCCATCAGATCGGAAATCCGGCCACGGCCGAACAGCAGCATGATGACCAGGATGACCACCAGCCAGTGGATGAGGCTGAACGAGCCCATGAGCGAAAACCCTTGCAGTTGAACCGAGGACCCACTCCTCTTACGCCCATGGCAAGACCATTGCCAGAGTCTCCAGACGCGCAGTCAGACCCGGATCAACCGCCGCCCGAAGCTCTGGCCGCTGAACAGCCCGCTGAACGCCTCGGGGAGCCTGGCCAACCCGTCGAAAATCTCCTCGCGATACTTCACCTGGCCGGCACGGATCATCCCGGCCAGTTCGGCCTGGGCGGCGGGGAAGCCGGCCATGTCATCAAACACCACCATGCCTTCCATGTGCAGCCTTTTGCCGATGAATTCGCGGGTGTTGTGGATGCCGGGTGCCTCCTGCGGCGTCAGGTTGTAATCCGCCACCTGGCCCGAAATCACGATCCGCCCCTTCATGCGCATCACCGGCAGGGTGCGATCGATGCTGGCGTTGCCCACATTGTCGAACAGCACATCCCAGCCCTCGGCACTGGCCGCTGCGAACTGCGCGTCGAAATCGGCCGCCTTGTAATCCAGCGCCGCATCGAACCCGCATTCCTCCACCAGCCAGCGGCACTTCTCCGCGCCGCCCGCAATGCCCGTCACATTGGACGCGCCCCAGATCTTCGCCAATTGCCCCGCCGTCGCCCCCACCGGCCCGGCCGCACTCGTCACCAGCACGCGCTCGCCGGCCTGCAGATTGGCGACGCGCTTCAAACCAAACCACGCCGTCATCCCCGGCACGCCCAATATGCCGTTCCACAGGCTCAGTGGCACGCCCAGATCAGGCACCTTGGCCAGATAGCCGCGCCCGTTCGACACCATGTGCGTCGCCCAGCCGGTGCCCATCACCAGCTCACCGGCCGCGAACTTCGGGTGGCGGCTCTCCACCACCTCCCCCACCGCAAAGCCGTCGACCATCTGCCCCGGCTGCAACGGCGGCGCATAGGAGGCGCCCGGCGAAAGACGTGATCTTGTGCCGGGATCACAGCTGATGAAACGGTTGGCGATCAGCAGCTGTCCCTCGGCCAGCTCCGGAATCGGCAGCACCTCCAGCCGGAAATCCTCCGGCGTCGGTGCCCCCACGATATGCCGCGCCAAGACGATGCGTTCCATATTGCCAGCAGTCATGCCAGTCTGATCCCTTGTCATCTGGAGCCCATCATGGACCAACGCATCAGCATCGTCACCCTCGGAACCGACGATCTCCCCCGCGCCGTTGCCTTCTGGGAAGCCATGGGCTGGCCACGCAAGGCCCGCAAATTCGACGCCATCGCCCTGTTCCAGTGCGGCGGCCTGGCCTTCGCAATCTACCCGTTTGACAAGCTCGCCGAAGATTGCGGGATGCAAGATCGGGGCCCCGGCTTCGGCGGTTTCACCCTCGCCCACAATGTCCGCAGCAAGGCCGAAGTCGACGAACTCCTCGCCCGCGCCGTCGCCAATGGCGCCACCCTGCAAAAACCCGCCCACGACGCCTTCTGGGGCGGCTACTCCGGCTATTTCTGCGATCCCGACGGGCATCCCTGGGAGGTGGCGTATAATCCGTTCATGGTGCCGGGGCCGGATGGGAGCGTGACGCTGGCAGATTGAAAGGAAAAGAGCAGAGCTGCCTCCGGCGGGCAGGGTCGCAGACCCTGCACCCGTTTGTTTTCGGGCGGCGCCCTGCGACCGCTTCCGGCGCAACCTTGTTCGAAGCAGACGTCATCGTCCGTTAAGAGTGGCCTCGTCGGCTTCTTGGTCCATAAGACGCGCTATTCCTGCTCGGAAAGCGTCAACATCATGATAGTTGGTCAAAAAACAACCGCATAAGCGGTTGTGCGGCTCATCATAGTCGGCCACCTCAAACCGCACACTTAGATCACCGCGGCTGTTGGCCGGCGCGATCTCTATCCGCAGCCTGAGATCCTCTCCCTGCAGCATTTCAAATCCCCACTGGGCAGTTATCGGGCTATCCGCCACAATTGGGAAAACATTCAGCGCCTCGCCGAATTCCTTGACGTCCTGCCATTGAACCCAAAAGCCGCCTTCGCCTGAAAAGCGATCTGTCTGCACCGCGACGTCAAGCCAACCGAAGTCGTCCCGCGTTTGTTTGGGATCGAAGAAACTGGAGTCATACCGGTAGCGAAGGGTGAGTTTGCTCATTCCCTTGTGTTTCGCATTCTCGGTCAATGTCCGCAATTGGGAGCGGGGGTATTGTGCTGAACTGACCGACACTAACGCGCAAGTAGACCCACCCCTAGCCATCACACTCGAAAACAAACGGGTGCAGGGTCTGCGACCCTGCCCGCCGGAGGCCCCCTTTTCTGCCTTCTTTCAGCGCAAATGCGCTTGCGTCCACATGCGGGCGGTCGCAGCATCGTCCTGTCGTCGTTGCGTCCTGACTATCCCTCGCACCGGAGCCTGAAGCGCCATGAGCATTGACGATTATTCCCGCCTTGATGGCCTGGGCCTAGCCGAGTTGGTGGCGACGAAGCAGGTGCAGCCGATCGAGTTGGTTGATGCCGCCATTGCCCGGATCGAGCGGCACAATCCCAGGCTTAACGCCGTGGTGTGGACGATGTTCGATCGGGCACGGGCGATGGCGAAGGGGCCGTTGCCGCCGGGTCGGTTTGCCGGGGTGCCCTTCCTGTTGAAGGATGCGCTGGGGGATATCGTGGGGGCGCCGACGCGGCATGGATCGGCGTTTGTGCCGGCGACTCCATATGAACAGAACGCCAACCTCACCAACCGTTTCCTGGCGGCCGGGCTGGTGCCGCTGGGCAAGACCAATGTGCCGGAATTGACGCTGATGCCGGTCACCGAATCGCGGCTCTATGGCCCGGCGCGCAACCCGTGGGATGTGTCGCGCACGCCGGGCGGTTCGTCGGGCGGATCGGCGGCAGCGGTGGCGGCCGGTATCGTGCCGGTGGCGCACGCCAATGATGGCGGCGGCTCGATCCGCGGGCCGGCGTCGTGCTGCGGGCTGGTTGGCCTGAAGCCCACGCGCGCCCGCACCTCGGTGGGGCCAACGCTGGGCGAAGGCTGGGGCAGCCTGGAGGTGGAGCATGTCGTGTCGCGCAGCGTGCGCGATTCGGCCGCCATGCTGGACGCCACCGCCGGCAGCGAACCCGGCGACCCCTATTGCGCGCCGCCGCCACCGGCTTCGTACCTCGCCGAACTGGCCAATGCGCCAAAGGCCTTGCGCATCGCGCTGGTGCGGGCGCGGCCGGATGGATCGGCGCCGCACGCCGATTGCCTGGCCGCCGTCGATCACACCGCCGCGCTGTGCCGGTCGCTGGGCCATCATGTCGATCTCATCGACCCGCCGGCCTGGTGGGCCGCCGCGTCGCAGCCGTTCACCGTGCTCTATGCCACCAGCCAGGTGATCTTCATCGACAGCATCGCGGCCGCCACCGGCGCCGTGCCGTCGCCCAACCAGCTCGAAGGCTATACGCTGGCGGTGTACGAAATGGGCAAGAGCTTCAGCGCTGCCCAGTATCAGGCCTCGCTGAACGCCATCCACCAGTTCGGCCGCGCCGCCGCCGCGCTGCACCAGACTTATGACGTGATGCTCACCCCCACCATGGGCGCGCCGCCGCTGCCGATCGGCACAGTGGACACCGAATCCGCCAATCTGGAGGTCACCATCGGGCAATTGCTCGAATTCCTGCCCTTCACCACCATGGCCAACATGACCGGCCAACCCGCCATCACCCTCCCGCTGTTCTGGAACGCCGACAATCTGCCGATCGGCACCCAATTCATCGGCCGCTTCGGCGACGAATCCCTGCTGCTGCGGCTGGCCGCGCAACTGGAAGCAGCGCAGCCTTGGGCACACCGCCATCCACCGGTGTGGAATTGAGGTTTTTTAGAAGGGCAAGAAGGCGAACCTCCGGCGGGCAGGGTCGCAGACCCTGCACCCGTTCGCTTTCGGGCGGCACTTGTTGGTTGAACAGGGCCTTTAGATGATTAAGGGGTCCCAGTTGGGCCACAATGAGATTCAGAACTCCGCTTCCCCTATAATTTTCAATTCGCCACGACGCACGCGATCATCGAATTTCGCAGCGTCATAGCGTCCGATAACAATTTCACCGTTCTCGTCCGCCCGGTTCTCGTACCGACTTACGGCAATTTCTCGCACGCGTTTGCTCTTGTCGTTTCGCAATATGGCGAAGAATCGATCGGATAGATCTTCGGGGACATGCCAGTAGAGACGACAAGCCACCGCAAATCGCATTTGCCACGACGGACTTTGCATCAGCTCACGCCAAATTACGTTGCATTCCGGGTGATATCGCGCCACTCTGCTTAGAAGCATCAGCGCATTTTCTCGCGCTCCTCCGAATCTACTATGTAAAACATCTCTAACTCTGCTAATAAATTGATCTACGTCGCCAACACCGTCATTCAGATCGTGAACAGCATCCGTCATTTCCAAGAGTAAAATCTGAGCCTCGGGATCGGAAACATATCTAATGATATGGTTTCTGTCAGTTTGACGACCGAAAGAGGCGAATTTCATGGCCGCTGGCTTTCCATCTCATGATCATGACCGATAGCCCGAATGCCGGCAATGGGTCGCGTAGGTGCGGACCCCAAATCCAGCGCACCCGAAAACAAACGGGTGCAGGGTCTGCGACCCTGCCCGCCGGAGGCTTCTTCCCTATCCCAACTGTTCTTCCAGCAACGCCAGCGCCGCCGCCGCAAACGCCACCATGTTGGCCTGTCGGTCGCTTGATCCGGTCGCGATAGTGCGGGCCAGCTGCACGGGTCCGCTGACCGCCACCACGTCGTGCCCTGCGGCGTGGCCATAGGGATTGCCGTCGGGCCCGGCGGCGCCGGTTTCGCCGATGCCCCAAGTGACGCTGTGCTGTTTGCGGATGGTTTCAGCCATCAGCAGCGCGAAGGGTTCGGTGGCGGACATGAAGCCGCGCACGTCTTCGCGGCGCAGGCCGAGCAGGCGGTGGCGGGCGCGCGGCGTGTAGACGACGGCGCCGCCGAGGTAGAAGGCCGAGGCGCCCGGAACGCTGAGCAGCGCGGCCGAGATCAGGCCGCCGGCGGCGGATTCGGCCACGGCGATGGTTTCGCGGCGAGATTTCAGCTGCGCGCCGATGCGGGCGGCGGTGGCGAAGAGGGGCTCCATGGTCATGGCGGGAGCTTGGCGGGTTGGTGAACGCTGTTCAATGGAAATCCCGGCTTTTCGGCAGGATGCGCACGTCACGGGGGTGGCGGCCGCGGGCGGGCGGTGGTGGCTTGCGGCCGGGCGGGCCGTGGACGAGGTCTTCGCTGGCGCGGGCCAGCGGCGTGGTG
>NZ_WNJP01000096.1 GCF_009733735.1 Sandarakinorhabdus oryzae
CCGGCCGGCGCGAGGCAGCGACATCGCCCGGCTCGCGGCGCGACTCGGGGCGGGGCACAGCGGCACGCTCGCTGGCCTGGTGGCACGACCGGGCCCCATCTGGCGCATTTCCGTCACCCGTCCGCCACAGCGGGCCAGCAAACGGCCCTGAATGGCCCGCAATTCCGGCCCACGACCGGGGCAGAACAGCACAGGCCGATTGCAACCCTGTCATTCCGCCTTATCTTGGGCTGGAGTGCAAGGGCCTGCCCCGTGCAGTGCCGAACTGTGCCCGCGTCTGTATCTGATCAGGAAGTGACCATGTCCGAAGGCCCCAACAAGCGCCCCCCCAGCCCCTGGATGAAGAATCTCGGGCTGTGGATTGTCATCCTGCTGGGCCTCGCCGTGGCAGTGAACCTGATGCAGGGCAGCGGCTCGTCGCGCAGCGGCGATGCCCTGGCCTATTCCGATTTCCTCGCCCGGGTGGACGATGGCGCGGTGAAGTCCGTGGAGATCCGCGGTGAAGAGATCGTTGGCCGCACCAGCGGCGATGAGGAGTTCCGCACCTTCAACCCTGGCGACACCCAGCTGATCGAACGCTTGCGCCAGAAGGGCGTGCGCTTTGATGCCAAGCCAGAGGAAAGCCGCTCGGTGATCGCACAGCTGTTCTTCAACATGCTGCCCTTCGTATTGATGATCGGCATCTGGATCTTCGTGATGCGCCAGATGCAGAATGGTGCCGGCCGCGGCGCCATGGGCTTTGGCAAGAGCCGGGCCAAGCTGCTGGTGCAGAAGGAGGGCCGGGTGACCTTCGATGATGTCGCCGGCATCGACGAAGCGCGCGAGGAACTGCAGGAAATTGTGGATTTCCTGAAAGACCCCGGCCGCTTCAGCCGCCTGGGCGGCAAGATTCCGAAGGGCGCGCTGCTCGTCGGCCCGCCCGGCACCGGCAAGACGCTGCTCGCCCGCGCCATCGCCGGCGAAGCCAATGTGCCGTTCTTCTCGATCTCTGGCTCGGATTTCGTCGAAATGTTCGTCGGTGTTGGCGCCAGCCGCGTCCGCGACATGTTCGAGCAGGGCAAGAAGTCCGCGCCCTGCATCATCTTCATCGATGAAATCGACGCTGTCGGCCGCAGTCGCGGTGCCGGCCTGGGCGGTGGCAACGACGAACGCGAGCAGACGCTGAACCAGCTGCTGGTCGAGATGGACGGTTTCGATGCCAACGAAGGCATCATCATCATCGCCGCCACCAACCGGCCCGACGTGCTCGATCCCGCGCTGCTGCGCCCCGGCCGTTTTGACCGCCAGGTGGTTGTCGGCCGCCCCGATATCGATGGGCGTGAGAAGATCCTCGCTGTCCACATGAAGAAGGTGCCGCTGGCGCCGGACGTCAACCCTCGTACCATCGCACGCGGCACGCCGGGCTTTGCCGGGGCTGATCTGGCCAATCTCGTCAACGAAGCCGCGCTGCTCGCCGCCCGGCGCGGCAAGCGGCTGGTGTCGATGCGCGAATTCGAGGACGCCAAGGACAAGGTGCTGATGGGTACCGAGCGCAAGACCATGGCGATGACCGAGGACGAGAAGAAGATGACCGCCTATCACGAGGCTGGTCATGCGCTCGTGTCCCTGCACGAGGAAGCGTCGGACCCGATCCACAAGGCCACCATCATCCCGCGCGGCCGCGCGCTGGGCATGGTGATGCGCCTGCCGGAACGGGACCAGTACAGCTATCACCGTGACAAGATGTACGCCAACCTGGCCGTGGCCATGGGTGGCCGCGTCGCCGAGGAAGTGATCTTCGGCTATGACAAGGTCAGCTCGGGCGCGTCGTCGGACATCAGCTACGCCACCGATCTGGCGCGCTCTATGGCGACGCAGTGGGGCATGTCCGACAAGCTCGGTCCGCTCAAATATGTCGAGAACCAGGAAGAAGTGTTCCTGGGCCACAGTGTCACTCGCGCCCAGAACATGTCGGAAGAAACCGCGCAGATGATCGACAGCGAAGTGCGCGCGATCGTGACGGCCGGCTATGAGCGCGCCAAGCAGGTGCTGACCGACCATATCGACCAGCTGCACGCCATCGCCGGCGCCCTGCTCGAATATGAAACCCTCACCGGTGACGAGATCAAGAAGGTGATGGAAGGCGGCACCATTGATCGCGGCAGCGCGACCACCACGCCGGTGGCGCGTCCGGCGGCCGGTGCGTCGGCCATTCCGAAGGCCGGTCGCCGTGGCACGGGCCTTGGTGAGGCTCCGGCCGGGGCCTGATCGCTTCTGCAGTCAGCAACAGACGGCCCGGTGGCACTGCCGCCGGGCCGTTTGCCTTTTCACGTGCCGGTCAGGCGTCGTCGTCGAGATGTTCGCCGGGTTCGCGGGAGAGCTCTGGCTTGGTGAAGGCATAGACGGCCAGGCACAGCAGGCCGACAGCGCCCAGCCAATAGGTCAAGGTGTGGCCGAATTGGTAAAGCCCGATGCCGACCGCCGGCGCAAAGATGAAGCAGCTGCCGTTGACCGAGGTGACGGCGCCAGCGACCCCGCCCTGCTCGCTGCGACTGACAGCCAGGCTGGCGCCAGCTGTGAAGCCAGGCCGCGCCAGGCCATAGCCCAGGCTCATCAAGGCAAAGGCCAGCACCAGCCCGTGCAGGCTGCCGCTGAGCGCGATGCCGGCCGTGCCCGCCGCCGCGATCAGCGTGCCCCAGCGCATCAGCGCCGGCGGCGTGAGGCGCAGTTGCGGGATCAGGCCCCATTGCGCCAGCAGGGTCGCAAAGGCGCCCGCCATGAAGATCACCGCGATTTCCTGCTGCGAATCCAGGGCGGTACCGCCCAGCGTGTCGATCACCAGAAAGCCCAGGGCCTGGCCGGTGGCGGCCTGGATCGATCCCGAAACAAAGCCGAAGATCATGAAGGGCAGGATGCGACTGTCCTTCACGCTCAACCGTTTGGGCCGGCCGGCGGCGGCGGCCTTGACGCTGGCGCCCGTGGTGGCGCCGGCAACGCTCGGCTCTGACGACGGCGCCCCGCTGCCCAGTTGCGGCTGGCCCTGGCGGTGGGTGGGATCATCATCCGGCAGCACACGGGCGACAGCCAGCATGACCAGCGCCGCGATCACGGCAAAGGCGAACATCGGCCCCGAAAGCCCCAACGGCGCGATGATGAACAGCGGCGCCACCGCCGGCCCGATGATGGTGCCGAGCCCGAAGGCCGAGGACAGGCTGGACAGCGCAGCGGTGCGGTCCTGCTCGTCGGTGCGGGCGGCGACATAGGCCTGGGCCGCCGGGTTGGAGGCCGAACCGAAGATGCCGAACAGGCTGCGCAACGAGGCGAACAGCGCGAACGTCGCCACCGGCACCAGCCATCCCTTGAGGCCGGCATAGATGGCGATGCCGCAACCGGTCATCGAGACCATGAAGCCCAGCGTGCCGACCAGCATCAGCCGCCGCCGCCCCCGCATGTCGGACTGGCGGGCCCAGTAAGGCGCACTGAACGTCCACAAGAGGGCGGAGAAGGAGAAGATCACCGCCACCAGCATGTCGGGGATGTGGATCACCCGGGCAATGGCGGGCAGCACCGTCTGCAGTGCGGTGTTGCCGGCCGCCACGGTGAGCAGCACGGCAAACAGCACCGCGAATTCCTTGCGGGGCAGCGAGGCGGCGGCAAGGCCGGCGAAGGGATTGGGGGTCTGCACGCCCCGTTTCATGGGCCGGCGCCGCGCCGATGCCAACCCGTTACTTTTCCCCGATCAACTGCGCCAGCCGTCCGACATCGGCGATATAGTCGGCTTCCGGCAGGCCGGCATGCTTCAGGCCAGCAGCGGCATTGACCAGCATGCGTGCCAGCCCCGGCGCATCGGCGCGGCCGGCTTCGGCGAGGCGCCGAGCCAGCAGCGCCTCGAATCGCGCCGTGCTGGCCTGGTGCAGATCGGCGGTCAGGCTGGCGGCCACGGCCAATATCTCCTCGGCATGCGGGCTGGCGTGGCACAGGCGCTGGATGGGCAGATCCTTGGCCAGGATCGCGGCGGCCAGCCCCTCGACCGGATCGGCATCGGCCGGCCAAGCCAGTTCGGCGGCGATGGCGGCATCGGCGAGCAGCGATTCGGCGACAGCACGAAACACCTCCTCCTTGCCGCAGAACAGCAGATAGAGCGCCGGCCGCGACATGCCGGCGGCGGCCGCAATGTCGCCCATGGTGCAGCGGCGATAACCGTGCCGCGAAAAGGCCGTGATCGCCGCCGCCGCAACACGGGCGCGGCGGTCATCAGCAGCCGGGTTTGACAAAAGAGACGACATTTGTCAGTTTGTATCACATCCAATCGGGAATCGACAAGCAGGAGCGTGGCCATGACGGAACAAAAGGGCAAGGTGCTGGTCACCGGCGCATCGGGCTATATCGCCGGCTTCATCATCAAGGCGTTGGCGGCCGACGGCTGGCCGGTGCGCGGCACCATCCGCAATCTTGCCCGGGCTGACGAGCTGCGCGCCACCCTGGGCCTGCCTGATCTGGAACTGGTCGCCTGCGACCTGATGAGCGACGCCGGCTGGGCCGAGGCGATGGACGGGATCACCTATGTCCAGCATATCGCCTCCCCCATCCCGGCGGGTGAGCCGAAGAACCCTGATGATCTGATCGTCCCGGCCCGCGAAGGCGCCCTGCGCGCGCTGCGCTTTGCCCAGGCTGCCGGGGTGAAACGGGTCGTGATGACCAGCAGCATGGCCGCCATCGCCTATGGCCACGAACAGGGCCGTCCGCCGTTCACGGAGGCCGACTGGTCCAACGTCAACAGCCTCGATGCCTATGCCTATATCAAGTCGAAGACGCTGGCCGAACGGGCGGCGCGCGAGTGGATGGCGGCTAATGGTGCCGGCATGGAATATGTCGCCATCAATCCGGCCGCCGTGCTGGGCCCGGTGCTCGGCGCCGATTTCTCGACCAGCCTGGAAGTGGTGAAGAAGCTGCTCGATGGTGCCCTGCCCGGCCTGCCGCGGCTCGGCTTTGGCGTGGTGGACGTGCGCGACGTCGCGGCGCTGCATGTGCTGGCGATGACGACGCCCGGTCTGGATGGCGAACGCTTCATTGCGCAGGGCAGGTTCATGTGGATGCGCGAAGTGGCCGAGGTGCTGAAGGCCGGGCTCGGCAACCAGGCGCGGCGGGTGCCGACCCGCGGCCTGCCGGACTGGCTGCTGAAACTCCTCGCCAATTTTGATGCGACCGTGAAGATGGTCGTCCCCGAACTCGGCCGCCGCCGTGAAGCTACCGCCGCCCATGCGCTGGAACGGCTGGGCTGGATGACCCGTGATGAGGCGACCACCATCCTCGATTGCGCGCACAGCCTGATCGAGAAGGGGCTGGTGAAGGCGTGACAGCCCGCTTTTGTCACTTTTGACGTTTCGTATCGGATTCAGGAGTTTCCGATCGACGAAGTGACTGATTTTCAAAGAGCCTGACGCAGCACTTGTACCGCATCAGGCCCCTGTAGGACAGCGCTTCACTTGGCCGATTGGGCGGCAATCCAACGATCGATCTTGGCCTCCAGCACCGCCATCGGCAGCGCGCCGGTCATCAGCACCTGGGCGTGGAAATCCTTGATGTTGAACTTCGGTCCCAGCGCGGCCTGCGCCTTGGCGCGCAGCCGGCTGATGGTCAGCTGGCCGATCTTGTAGGCCAGCGCCTGGCCGGGAATGGCGATGTAACGCTCGACTTCGGCCGTCGCATCGGTGCGGCTCATGCTGCTGTTGGCCAACATATATTCGATGGCCTGATCCCGGCCCCAGCCCTTTGAATGGATGCCGGTATCGACGACGAGCCGCAGTGCGCGCAGCATCTCGTCTTCATAACGGCCCTGCAGCTGGTAGGGATCGGTGAACATGCCCAGCTCCGGCCCCAGGCTCTCGGCATAGAGCGCCCAGCCTTCGGCAAAGGCGGTGTTGCCGCCAAAGCGCTGGAAGGCCGGCAGCTTGTCATTCTCCTGCGCCAGGCTGATCTGGAAATGGTGGCCCGGCACGCCTTCGTGCAGATAGAGCGTCTCCACGCCATAATTGCTGCGCGAGGGCAGATCATAGGCGTTGTAGAAGAACACGCCCGGGCGGCTGCCATCGGGCGTACCGCCCTGGTAGCTGCCAGCAGCATCGGTCTTTTCGCGGTGCGCCGGCACCGGGCGGATTTCCAGCGGCGACTTCGGGATGGTGCTGAACAGCCGGCCAACAACGCCATCCACCTTCTTGCCGGTGGCGCGGAAGGCATCGCCCATGGCCTGGGCCGAGGCGAACTTGAAGCGCGGATCGGTGCGCAGATAGGTGAAGAAGGCCGGGCGATCGCCCTGGAAGCCCACGCGCGCCTTCACCTCGTCCATGCCCTTCAGGATGCGGGCCACTTCGGACAGGCCGATATTGTGGATCTCGTCCGGCGTCAGCGCCGTGGTGGTGTTGCTGGCCACCAGATAGCGATAGAGCTCCGGCCCGCCCGGCATGGCCACCAGGCCAGGCTGATCACGGGCGACGGGCAGATATTCGGTCTTCAGAAAGTCGCGCAGGCGGATCAGCGCCGGGTTGATGCGCTCGCCGATCATCCTGGCATATTCGGCCTTCAGCCGGGCCTGGTCGGCCGCGCTGATGCTGTCGGGGAATTTCTGCACCGGCTTCATCATGATGGAGCCATCCGTGCCGCCGGCGGTGAGATTGTTCAGCTGGTCGATGATGTTGTTCACCACCAGCTTGGGCTGCACCACCCCGGTCTTCATGCCCTGCCGAAAGCGCAGCACGGCCAGATCGAGCAGCAGCGCGAACTGATCATGGCGCTTCAGCGCATCCTCATAATCCTTCAACGTCTTGAACGGCGCCGCGCTCTCCCCGGCCTGGAGCTCCGCCAGGAAATTGTGGAAGCCGAAGAAATGATCGATCGGGCGCGGCGCGGTGGCGGCGAGCAGATTTGGCTGCAAGCCGGCCAGATCGGTCTCGCGCTGCCACTTGAACGTGTCGTAACTCACCTGCTCATCCGGGGTCAGGGCGCTGCGGTCGATGGCGGCCAGCGCCTTCAACTCATTCTCCGCGGCGCGCTTTTCGGTAGCATAGGCGGCATCGGTGATGAACTCGCCAATCTGGTCCGCCCGGCTGGTGTCCCCCCGGAACAGGCCAAAGATCGGATTGCGCTTCAGATTGTCGGCGTCACTGGCCGCAAACAAGGCACTCAGTGCAGCCGACGGCGACTGGGCGGCTGGCTGTGCCGCACCGGTGGCCGGGGCCGGCGTTTGGGCGGCCAGCGGCGAAACGGCAATCAGGCTGGCAGCAAGCAGAAGAAAAGCGCGCATCAGGGGGCTCCGGATCATGGTCAGGCGTGTTGCTCTCATAAGACGCTGCGCGCCGCAGTCAATCGCGGCGGTGGGCTTGCGGCAGGGCCTGTAGGTTACAAAGTTTACAATTAGCTCTTGTGCGCGAGAGGCTATTCCGGGGCGTCGGCTGGCCCCTCATCGGCAGCCACGCCAGTGTAGTGCATCTGGCTGGATGTAGGACAGCAAGAAGGGGCCTCCGGCGGGCAGGGTCGCAGACCCTGCACCCGTTTGTTTTCAGACGCGCTCGTTGGACAGGAGTCCGCTTGCGCCCCAATTAGCGACGTGTGGGTGCAAAGCTAACCGTGCATTTATTTAGATGAACCAGCGCCGCCCTTGTTGCTGAATGTACCGCGTACGGCTTTATCAGCCCTATCGGTCATAATACGAACTGCACAAAAGATAAACAGCACCATAAATACGACACCAACATCGAACGGTACAGCGCTAAATTCGTAAGATTTGTAGTACCAAAGGCCGGCAAGCCAACTTGTCATCCAAATTACAAACGACGAGGTCGCGATTATTGTTTTCGATCTTGTCGAGCTCGGCTTCAAAATTAAACTCATTATACTCATCCTGATCGACCTTCTTGTGTGTCGCCAGATTCTGTGTGTCAGCAGTCGTCATACCATGGCGTGGCTATCCGCTCCACCTGTCAATGGCAGCTTCCCACTCCAAACCGGCCTTTGAGCACCACCCGAAATCAAACGGGTGCAGGGTCTGCGACCCTGCCCGCCGGAGGCCCTCCTTCTACTTCCCCCTCATTCCACCACTTTCCCGCGCGCCATCACCCAGCGCACTTGCGCCAGTTGTTTGGCGTCCACGGCCGGATCGCCGTCGGTGGCGATGATATCGGCGGCTTTGCCCGGCTCCAGCGTGCCGATTTCGGACGAAAGGCCGAGCAGTTCGGCGGCGCCGGTGGTGGCGCTGATGAGGACGTCGCGCGGGGTCATGCCGCCATATTCGACCATGTCGGCGGCTTCTTCGCCGTTGCGGCCGTGGGGGAAGACGCCGGCATCGGTGCCGAAGGCGATGCGGGCGCCGGCGGCGCGGGCGATGCTGATCTGTTTGCCGCGTCGGGCCAGGATGGCGCGCACCTTGGCTTCGACGACGGGCGTGTAGACGCCCTTGCCGAGTTGTTCGGCAGTGTAGCGGAAGGGCATCAGCGTGGGGACGAGCCAGCCTTTGGTTCCGGCCAGCACTTTCGCGCCGGCGTCATCGATGAAGCTGCCGTGTTCGACCGAGTCGACGCCGGCACGGGCGGCGGCTTCGATGCCGCGCGGGCCGTGGGCGTGGGCAGCGACCTTCAGGCCCAGGCTGTGGGCGGTGGTGACAATGGCGCGCATTTCGTCCTCGGTGAAATGCTGGTCCAGCCCGCGGCCTTGTTGGCTGAGGACGCCGCCGGTGGCGGTGAACTTGATGACATCGGCCCCGCGCTGGCTGGCTTCGCGCACGCGGGCGGTGCATTCGGTGGCGCCGGTGCAGGTGTTGCCCTGGTCGAGCGCGTCGTTCACGGCCGGCAGGAAGCCCGAGGTGTCGCCATGCCCGCCGACGATGGAGAGCGCCGGCCCGGCGGCGAGGATGCGCGGGCCGGGGAACAGCCCGGAATTGATGGCATCGCGCACGGCAAAGCCGGCCAGCCGCGCGCTGCCGAGATCGCGCACGGTGGTGAAACCGGCCTTGGCGGTGAGGCGGGCGTTTTTCATGCCGTAGGCGACGGAAAGTTCAGCGCTGTCCACGGCTTCGCGCCAGAAGGGCGTTCCGGGATCGCCGGTGAGATGGACGTGGCTGTCGATCAGGCCGGGGCTGAGGGTGCGACTTGATTGGTCAATCAAGATGGCGCCGGCCGGGATGGGCGCGCTGGCCGGGTTGATGGCGGTGATGCGGCCATCGGTGACGATGATGGTGCTGGGACCGAGCGCGGGCTTGGCCGCATCGGTGATGACGTGGCCGGCCTTGATCGCGAAGGTTTCGGCGGCGGCCGGGCTGGCGAGCAGCAAGGCGGCGATGAGGGTGGTGCGCATGGTGGGGTCCCCTGTGGTTGGAGCTGTTGTGCGCTGGCGTGCGGGCGGGAGCCAGTTGCAAATGCGACAGGTGGCGGGCCGCACCCCTTACCCGGGCCGCGCTTCGCGCGTCTCTCTTCCTCTCCCACAAGGGGAGAGGTGAAGGGCGGGCCGCCCCAAAACGAACGGGTGCAGGGACGAGTCCCTGCCCGCCGGAGGCCCTACTTCCTCTTCACCCCAAGCCGTCGCAGCTCGATCTTCGGGCAGCGGTCCATCACTACCTGCAGGCCGGCTGCTTCGGCGCGGGCGGCGGCTTTGTGGTCGATGACGTCGAGTTGCGTCCAGACGGCCTTGGCGCCGACCGCGATGGCCTCGTTCACTACGTCCGACACGAACTCACTGCGGCGGAACACGTCCACCATGTCGATGGGGGTGGTGATGTCGGCCAGGGTGGCGACGACGGTCTGGCCGTGGATGGTCTGGCCGGCCAGCAGCGGGTTGACGGGGATGACGTGGTAGCCGTGGGCCAGCAGCACGCCCATCACCTCGTGGGCGGCGCGTTCGGGGCGGTCGCTGGCGCCGACGAGGGCGATGGTGCGCGTCTGCTCGAGCAGGTGGGCGATGTCGGCATCGGCGGTGAGTGGCATGGTCAGAGTCCCACGGTGACGATGACGCCGCGGGCGATCTCGTCGAAAAGGGCGGCGACCGGCCCGCTGATGGGCTGGCCGGCGTCGGCGGCGGAGCGCACGTCCATTTGCAGGGGCAGGCGGCCGAGGAAGGGCACGCCCATGGTGGCGGCTTCGGCTTCGGCGCCGCCGTGGCCGAACGGATCGGAGACATGGCCGCAGTTGGGGCAATGATAGCCCGCCATATTCTCGACCACGCCAAGCACACGGACATTCACTTCGGCAAACATGGCGACGGCGCGGCGGGCGTCGATGAGGGCGAGATCCTGCGGGGTGGAGACGATGACGGCGCCATCGGGCTTCAGTTTCTGCGCCATCGTCAGCTGGATGTCGCCGGTGCCAGGCGGCAGATCGATCACCAGCACGTCGAGCGCACCCCAATCGCATTGTTCCACCATCTGGACGAGGGCGGAGGAGGCCATCGGCCCGCGCCAGACGATCGCCTTGCTGGGATCGGTCATCATGCCCATCGAAAGCGCCTTGATGCCGTGGCGGCTTTCGGGTTGCAGCCGGTCATTCTCCACCCGGGCACGGCCCTGGATGCCGAGCAGGGTCGGCACGGAGGGGCCATAGATATCGGCATCGAGCAGGCCAACCGTCTGCCCGGCGCGGGCCAGGGCGAAGGCGAGATTGGCGGCGACGGTGGATTTGCCGACACCGCCCTTGCCGCTGGCGACGGCGACGAGCTTGCGGATGCCGGGCACGGTGGTCTGCGCCGGGCGGGTGGCGCCGGCCGGCGCAGTGGCGCGGTCGGCGGTGAGGATGATGCGCGCC
>NZ_WNJP01000097.1 GCF_009733735.1 Sandarakinorhabdus oryzae
GCCGGTTGTGCGGCACCGGCCGCGGTCAGCCAGTCCAGCCCGCCACCACTGCTGGCGCCGAACGCCCCGCCGCCAGCGCTGCCGGCCACGGCGGCCGCACCGGTGAGGCTGACGCGCACTTCATAGCTGCCGATCTTGAGCAGATCGCCATGATTGAGCCGATGCGGTGCGGTAAGGCGCTGGTTGCCGCCATTGATGAAAGTGCCGTTGGTCGAGCGATCGGTGAGGACATAACTGCCGTCGACGAAATCGATGTCGCAGTGCAGCGAGGAAATGAAATTCTTGGGGTCGGGCAGGGTCCAGTCGGCATGGGCGGCGCGGCCGATGGACAGGCCATGCTCGTTCAGCACCATGGTCACCGGGTCACCCGACGTCAGGCTGTCGACATTCTCGATGGAAAGTGTGCAGCTCATGAGGCAGACGCAGCCACTTGTTCGGCCTGGGCCAGCGCGGCGCTGAGCCGGCCGGCAAGGCCCGGGGGATCATTGTCGAGCATGGCCAGCAACACGGCGCCAGCCAGGGCCTGGCCAAAGGCGGCGGGCGGCGCCGGCACGGCCTGTTCCTGGGTGGCTGGCGCCAGGCTGCCGCCCGACAGGAACACGGCGAGACAGGCGCAGCCTTCCGCCGTGTCAAAGCCGGCATTCTCGCCGGCCTGGAAGGCGAGGCGGCGGTTGGCGTCGGAGGGCTCGGCGAGCCAGCGGTTCACCGCCTTGCGGGCCGCCAGCCGGCGGGCGACACTGGTTGGCGTCATCGCGCCCAGCCCAGCCGCCAGCCAGCGCACCGCGTCGAGCCGCGGCAGGCAATGGGCGATGAAGTTCAGTGCCTGCACCGGATCGGTTTCACGCAGACGGGCAAAGGCATCGGCAGGCGACAATTCGGCAACGGCGTCGAGATCGACGCTGCCGCCGGTCAGCGCGGCAATCTGGCCGGCCTTGGTCCATTTCACCCTGGGCCAGGGGCGGGAAGCGGCAAGCGTGGTCATCAGTTGATCATCACCATGGCGCCCTTCACGATATGGATCGCGGTGGCCTGCTGCTGGATCATCGTGCCCTTGCTCTCATACATCACGCTGGCGTCGATCTTGATCAGCAGGCCCTTGATGGTGATGCCGGTCTGATCGATCTTGATGCTGTTGGCGCCCACTTTCAGCTCGATGGATTGCATGGCCTGGGTTTCCTGCTTGCCCAGGTCGATCTGCAACTTGTCGTTGCCCATCTTCACGTTGGTGGTGCGGTTGCCCATCGAAAGCGTGTGGGTGTCATTGCCCTGGCTCACCGTGGTTTCACGGTTGCCCTGTTCCACGGTCAGCGTCTCGTCCATCTTGATGGTGGTCGTGCGCTTGCCGGTCTTCACCGACATTGTCTCGTCACCCTTGTCGATGGTGGTGGTGCGGTTGCCTTCCTTGATGTCGCGGGTTTCGTTGCCCTTCAGCACCAGTGTTGTCAGATCCTTCTGGGCCTGGACGTGAAACACCTCGCTGTCCTTGGTGTCGTCCAGCCTGATCTCGTTGAAACCGCCGCCGCCCTTGCTGCTGTTGGTCCTGAGGCCCTGCACCGGGTTGCCGGCCGAATTGCCAAAGGCGGGCAGATTGTCTTCGTTATACACCGATCCGGTGACCAGCGGCCGGTCCGGATCGCCGTTGAGGAAATCCACCACCACTTCATGGCCGATGCGCGGGATCATGAAGGCGCCATAGCCACGGCCGGCGCTCATCTGGGCGACGCGCAACCACAGGCTGCGGGCATGCACTTCGCCGCCGCCGTCATAATCCTGCACGTCCCAGAAGAACTCGACTTTGATGCGGCCATATTTGTCGGTGTAGATTTCCTCACCTGGCGGGCCGACGACCTTGCCGGTCTGCGGGCCCATGATGCGCGGCATCGGGGTCTTCAGCGCCGGCCGATACGGGTGATCGGATGGCATCAGTTCCAGTTCCACCCGCATGTCCTCATCGCCGCCGCCACCGCTGCGGAAACCCGACGCATAATAATGATGGTGGGTGGCAACGATCAGATATTCGGCCTCGCCGATATAGCCCTCGCCATTCTGGCTCTCGTCAAACGCCACTTTCAGCTTCCGGCCGACGGCCGCCGCAAACACGTCGCCTTCGGCATGGCTGCGGGCCATCTCGGCGCGGTCGGCCTCCAGGCGAACCTTGGCATAGCGTTGACCGTCGGCAACGCTGCCCTTGTCGTAATGGCCGGGATGCTCATAGCGACCGCCGAGGTTGAGCGACACGTCGGACGGGGCCGAGGTGCGCCAGCGTTTCGGCGCCTTGCCGACCGTTTTTTCCTGCGCATCGCGCCACAGCTGCACCGTCGGGCCGGTATAGTCATAATCATCGACCTCACGACCGGTGATGCCAAGCCGGCGGTGTTCGCGCAGACTGGTGAGCACGGCTTCCTTGCCATCCGGGGCGCCAGCGACCAGCCGCACCTTCTCCGGCGTGTTGGCGGTATGGGCCGCCTTGTTGTCAACGGCGACCATCTTGTGGCTGCCGTCGCCATGTTCAAAGAAATAATAAATGCCTTCGCGCTCCATGTGGCGGCTGACGAACTCGAACTTGCTTTCCTCATACTGCACCCGATATTCGACCGGCGAATAACTGGCCTGCAGCTTCTGCTGCTGGTTCGGCAGCAACTGGATCAGGTCGGCGATGCTCTTCTTGTAATGGATCTTGGAGAGTCGCTGGAGCGATTGCAGATAGACCTCGGGCCGCACCACCAGCCGATAATGATAATCCTTGCCGCCGTTGCTGCGGCTGACTTCGGCATATTCGCACAATATGCCACTGAAATGGCGCGAGACATGCGGCTGCCCGTCAAAGCTGAAGGTCACCGTCTTGGACAGGCATTCGTGGAGATCGACCGGGCCGCCTTCCGCCACCACTTCGGCTTCGATCAGGAACAGTTCCGACAGGCGTTCGATCGCCGTCATCGACGTCAGCAACAGCTGGCGATCAGGCGTCGTGGTGATCTTGCCGATGCGGTTGGAACTCGATGGCATCTGTATCACTCCCCCGGCCGCAAGTGCTTACGATAGCATAGCTGGACCCGTCAGCAACAGCATCGGCGCATGTTGTTGCAACCGTGCGATGGCTGGCCCCGGTGGCCGCTGTTGGCGTGCACGGGCATTGCACAGAAGGGCGTAATTCGCCACACAGGCGGCCACTTGCCGCCGGTGCAGCCGGCGCCCGTGGAGCAGATGATGAAGATTGCCGTTGTCGGTCTTGGCTATGTTGGCATGTCGAACGCGGTCCTGCTGGCGCAGAATCACGACGTGACGGCGGTGGACGTGAGCGCGGCGCGGGTTGATCTGGTGAATCAGCGCAAGAGCCCGATCGTTGATGCCGAGCTTGAGGATTATCTCGCCACCCGGCCGCTCAGGCTGACCGCGACCACCGATCTGGCCGCCGCTGCCCGCGACGCGGAGGTGGTGGTGATCGCCACGCCCACCGATTACGACCCTGACACCAATCATTTCGACACGTCGTCGGTGGAACAGGTGGCAAAGGCCGCGCTGGCCGCCAATCCGGACGCCAGCATCGTCGTCAAGTCCACCATCCCGGTCGGCTTCATCAGCCGCCTGCGCGCCGAGCTGGGCAGCGATCATGTCTTCTTCTCGCCGGAATTCCTGCGCGAGGGCCGGGCGCTGTTCGACAATCTCCACCCGTCGCGCATCATCGTCGGCGATACCGGCCTGCGTGGTCGCCAGTTTGCCGATCTGATGCTGGAAGGCGCGGTGAAGAAGGATGTCGCCGTGCTGCTCACCGACCCGGCCGAGGCCGAGGCGATCAAGCTGTTTGCCAACACCTATCTCGCCATGCGTGTCGCCTTCTTCAACGAGCTCGACTCCTATGCCATGGCGCACGGCATGGACACGCGCCAGATCATCGATGGCATCGGCCTCGATCCGCGCATTGGCAGCCACTACAACAACCCATCGTTCGGCTATGGCGGCTATTGCCTGCCCAAGGACACCAAGCAGCTGCTGGCCAATTATGGCAAGGTGCCGCAAAACCTGATCGCCGCAATCGTCGACGCCAATCAGACCCGCAAGGATTTCCTGGCCGAGCGCATCCTTGATCTCAAGCCGCGCACGGTGGGCGTGTATCGGCTGGTGATGAAGGCCAACAGTGACAATTTCCGCCAATCCAGCATCCAGGGCATCATGAAGCGCATCAAGGCGCAGGGCATCCCGGTGGTGCTGTACGAGCCGGCGCTGGCCGAAGACCAGTTCCTCGGCTCACCCGTGGTGCGCGATCTCGCTGCGTTCAAAGCCCAGGCCGACGTGATCCTGGCCAACCGCATGAGCGACGACCTGGCGGACGTCGCCGGCAAGGTTTTTACCCGCGACCTGTTCGGGGCTGACTAGCGCTATCGCACACGGCCTTGCCGCCGCGCAGCGCGCAGCGGGCGATCACGCCGGCTGGCACGCTGGCCTTTGCGGCCGCGATCCAGTCCGCATAATAAGCGACATTGGTGTAGAGTGCCGGTATGCCCTTGCGGCCGCAGCCTTCGCCGGTGCTGACGAGACCGACCAGCACGCGCCGCCGGGTCAACGGCCCGCCGCTGTCGCCCTGGCAGCTGTCCTGCTGCTTGTCGTCGCCGGCGGTCACGCACAGCACGCCGGGGTTGAGGATCTTCTTGTACGCCGCCACCTTTTCGCAGTCTTTCCGATCGAGCAGGGTTAGCCGGCCTTCCAGCAGGAAGCGCGACGCCCGCAGGCGCTTGCCGTCAACCGAGCGGGTGGCGCCATTCTCGCGCTCACCGACCTGGCCCCAGCCCGTGACCTTCAGATCATCGCCGGGCTTCAGCGTCTTCAACTCCGCCGGCGCCAGTATCCGCACCGGCGCAGCGGCGGCAGCGACATCGGACCGGGTTTCCTCGGCCGGCACCAGGCGGAGCAGGGCGATATCATGCTGCTTGGCGCCATTGCGGCGATAGCCAGCATGGACGGCCACGCGCTCTATGCGCATCGGCGTGGCATAGGTGATATCGACATTGCCCACCCGCGCGCCGATCAGTGGCAGGCTGTACAGCATTTCCGGGCCGCCAACGAAGCAATGGGCGGCGCTCAAGGCCCACTCCTTGTCGATCAGCACGCCGCCACAGCTGTGATCCTGCTCCCACGGCTCCATCCGGTCATAGAAGCGCTTCTTGAGATCAGTGTCAGCGCGGTTCAGGTCCGCCTTCAGGTCCTCGTCCGGGATGGGCGCCTTGAGAAAGATCTCGATCTGCCAGGGGGCGCTGCCCGGCTGGGCCGGTGTGCCGCGGACGACGCGGGAGCCTTCATCCTCGGGCGCGGGGGTGGGCGCCGGGTCGGGCGCGGGCTGGGCGGCCAGCAGCAGGCCTGACCCCAGCAGCAATGCGATCCTGGTCATGGTTCAACCCTTGTGTTGACGATGGCTGCAGACCAGTTGCCGACCTGGCTCCAGCCGCCGGCCCTGGCCCGGTCCGCGCCCTGGCAGAAGGTCCGCGCCACCGGGCTGAGACAGGCCTGCAGATCGACGACGTCGGTATCGGTCTGTTCGAGCACGCTGGCATTGAGCTCGCGATCGCTGGACAACGCGACGAAGCGCAGTGGGCCGGGTTCTTCGGGCGTCAGCTCCTGCCCCTCGGGAATGGGCAGGGCCTGGCCGTTCGGGATCGCCGGTTCCCTGGCGCCAAGGCCGGGCAACACCAGGTCCACGCTATATTTGCGGCCGATCGCCAGCACATAGACAAAGCGCGGTTCCGGTGCCTTGTTCTGCACCGCGACCTTGATCGGCTGGCCCATCTTCAGCGTGCGTCCGCCCGGCGGCAGTTCCTGACAAGCATACGGGTCAAACGTGGCAGTGGGTTTGGCAAGATTCTGGACGCACAGGCTGACCCCGTCGCGGGGCTGCACAGTCGCCAGCCAGCGCTCCACCCGTGCGATCTTTTCCAGTGCAGCCGCCAGCTGCACGCCGAACGGGGCGCTGTCGGGCGGGGGCAGGCTGGCCAGCAGGCCGGTGGGGCCAACAAGATCGAGGCCGCTGGCCGAGGCCCGCAGCGCAAAGCGGCCACGTGGGTCCGCACGCACGAAGCCAAGTTTCTGCACAACGGAAAGTGCGGCCGGATCAGTGACGGCCAGGGTTAGCACCGGGCCGCCAAAATCATGGGCGATCTCGCGCGCCACCAGCTGGCCAGGCGTGGCGGCTGGCAAGGGCGCCTCGGGCACCAGGATGGCGACGCCGGCATCGACACTGCCCACCTTGGCGACAAGGTCGCTGTTGCCGGCCAGCGCCTCGCCGGTGGTGGCAAACAGGGCAAAGCGCGAGCCCCGCGTGACGCCGACCAGACCGCCAGCGGCCATCACCAGCCGACCGCCATCGATGGCAACGGGGAAGGTGGGCACCTTGATTTCCGGCCCGCCCAGCGTGGCGCGCAGGGCACCTTCGGCATGCGGCACCTGGCGGTTGCTGGTGGCCGTTGTCACCTCTTCCACCACGCGCGCGGCAAGATCGGCAAAGCTGGCCTGCGGCGTGGCCGTGATCGCCTTCGCCAGTGCTGTGGTGAACACGCCGGCCCGCGCCCCAACCGCGCCGACCTCCTTGGCATCCTGGCCGTCCCCCGCGGCGCCCAGGTGCACGCGGTAGGCGCCATATCTGCCATATTGCTGGGGAGAAGCGATCGGCTGCAGCCCGCGCACCTTCAGATCAGGCGCGGTGCGGGTGGCCGAATTGCCATCGCGGCTGGCCGTGCCGCTGTTGCAGCTGTCGAACCAGGTGACGACATTGACCCCGCGTGACGTGGCGCCATCGATGAACTGCCGCACCTCGAAATCGACGATGTCAGCACCGGCCACGGCGCCGGGCCGGCGCGCGTCATAGGCCATCAGCGTGCTGTTGTAACGGCTGGCCTGATCAAGCGCGACATCATCAATGAAGCGCGAGCCGTGGCCGGCGAAATAGAGCAGGAGCGTGTCGCCCTGCTGGCTGTCGTCAAGCTGGCGGTTCCATGCGGCCAGGATCGCCGCCTTGGTGGCGCACTGGTTGATCAGGGTGATGGCGGCCGCCCCTTGCGACTGGCAGGGCTGGCCCTCCGGCATCGGTCCGACATCAAGGCCCCGGCTGCTGGCCAGTGCCGCCCGGATCCGCCTTGTGTCGCCCACCGCGCCTGACAGATCGTCGAAGCCGGCGCCCGGCACAGTGGCGCGGCTGTTTTCATATTTGTCGATACCAACGAACACCGCGCGCACATCGGCGCTGGCACTGGCGGGCAACAGCAGCGCCGTCAGCAGGGCCAGAACGGCGGTGCTGGGCGTCATGCGCGTGCTGGTTCTCGTCATTGGCGGCCTCGCAGGATCACGGTCGATGGTGCCGCGTTGAAATCGAACAGGCTGGGCAACTGGGCCCTGGCCGGCGCCGTTTCAGTGCGGCGCATGATCAATCTTACCCCTCGCGCCACGTCGATGCCGCCGCCCCGCCGCACTTCTTCTTCCAGCGATGGTAACCGCTTGACGGCATAGCGCAACCATTCGTCGAGACCGACCCGACCATCACGATCGAGATCAGCCGGACCACCCTCGGCGCTGAGGCCTTCCCCCAGCGCGGCGGTGAGATAGCCCTGGGCCAGGCTGGCGTTTTCCAGCGCCACGTCGTCGGCCTGGGTGGCGGCCAGGATGCGGATGCCCTTGTCGAACGCCAATTGTCCCAGCCCCGGATCGCCCATCGGGCCGGGCTTGAAATCGGGCGTCGCCACGGCCGCACCGGAATGGCAGGCATCGATGATCAAGGCGATATCGCGCGGATTGATGCTGCGCAGCCAGTAGGTGAGATCGTCCATGCTGATCACACTCGCCCCCTCGGGCTGCGGCGCGCTGAGCGGCCAGCGCGCATCAGAGGGCAGCAGTGCGAAATTGCCGAAGCCATCGACCGCGCCGTGGCCGGAAAAGCTGATGATCACTACATCATCGGGCGACACCTCATCAAGCTGGCTGACATCGTGACCGGCCATGCGCAGCCGGGCACGGGCGCCTTCCACGTCCCGCCCGCCCAGCAGCGACAGCGCCAGCAAGACATGGTCGCGGGTCACGGTGCGGGTGGCCGTCGTGGTCAGGCTGGCGCGGCGCACCTCATAACCGGGCATGGAGGCCAGCCGCTCGGCGATCAACAGGGCATCCGGAACGGCAAAGTTCAGCCGCAACCGGCGTTCGCCATAATCATTGACCCCTATGGTCAGCACGAAGGCGCGGCGCGGGCGGCGCGGTGCCGGCGGTGGATCGAAGATGATCTGAACGGTATCGCTCTTCACCCGGTCGCTGTTGAAGCTGTAGGCGCTGATCTTGACCGGCAGGCCGTCGCTGGGCAGCGCCACGGGCACCTTTAGGAAAAGCGTGCCAGCCGCACCGTCGGCCGACAGCCGGCTTGCCCTTCGCCACTTCTCCAGATCATGTGCCTGCGTCTCGGCCGCTTCGGGCAGGCTGAGAACCTGGCGGTTGTTCAGCAGGACCTTCAAGCCGAACACGCCAGAGCTCTGGCCCTTTGCGGCGTCATGGGTTTGATCGATCTCCAGCGACAGCAGCATCCAACCAGGCGTGACCGAGTCTATCTTGGTGACGAGGATAACGGGCAATAGCCGATTGAGGCTGGCCAGCGCCGGCAGCGGCTTCAACACGCTGGTGCAATTGCCGGCCGCCATGCAATTGATCAGTCGCTGCGACAGCTGCGGCGTGTAGAAATCGCGCATCAACGTCTGCGGGGCCAGGCTGTCGAAGGGCCGGTCGCTGATCAACCAGCGGAACGCCCTCGAGTCAGGCCCCAGGTTGGTGTCATAGCGACCATCGGGCGTCACGCTGACGAAGCCATCGCCAAGGAAATAGGTGGTCAGTATCACAGCGCCCGACCGACTGTCCCAAAGGCGCAAGCCTTCTAACGCCGCTGCCCAGATGATTGGCCGGCCCGGCAGCAACCCGGCCGCCTTTATGCGGGGGCTGAATTCCAGCGCGAGCCGCGGTGTGGCTGCGCCCCTGTCAACCAGGGTCACGCGGCCATCTTCGCCGGCCACGAGCAGTTGCTCGCCATTGCTTTCGACAGAAACCGGCGATTGCACCGAGGTCGCGATGCGCCGTGGCTGCGCGGACGCAATTGTCTTCGGCGTGCCGGCGAGCGGCCATTCCAGGATCTCGCCTTCGCTTGCGACCCACAAGGTTCCGCCGTCTGGCGCAAAACCCGCCGCGTGGTAATGGCTGGTCGGCTTGGCTTGCGTCATGGGCGGCAGGCGCAGGCGGACAGCATCACCTCGCACCGGATCGAGCACATAGGCCTGTCGTTGTTCCGAAATGGTAAACAGCAGAACGGCGACCTTGCTGCTCCTGCGGCTGACCCCAAGGCCGAGCAGGGTGCTCTTGTCCAACACCCGCTGCGGGATCGTCGTCTCCAGCGGCGCCCAATCGCCATCCTGCAGTCGCAGAAACCGGGTTCGGAGTTTGTTGGGATCCCAGCCGGTCTTGCGGCAATCTTCCTGTCCGATGCTGATCAGCTTGGCATCATCAATGACGGTCGGAAAGCAGGCCCACGGCAGCTTGCCGGTGACGGTGCCTTCACGACTTTCCACGATCTGCAGCCCGGATGCCGCGCCGCGCTGCAGGCTATCATCCGCGTCAGACCAGGGTTTCACCAGGAAATGATCATCATCGAGCCAATCGATGAACTTGGCCGTTCGTGGCAGCGTGAAGCGGCTTTTGAGCGAACCGCTGAGCAGATCGAGGAGTTCGACGACGAGCGTGGTTCCGTCGTAGAGACTGATGGCAAGGGTCTGGCCATTGGGCGAAACCTGGCCATCGGCGATGCTTCGCTTGGAGATCGGCTGAAAGAAATGGCGCTGTTGGCCATCTGCGGCCTCAAGCACGAAATGAGGGTATTCCCGCAGGATCCGCCAGCGGCCGTTTGGCGCGCTCGGCAGGGCAGGCAACAGCGCCGCGTTTTCAGCGCGGATGGCTGGTGTTTCCTTCGGGTCATAGGCCTTCATATTGGCGCTAAACCAAATCGCTCGCTTGCGATTATCGACTTTGGCCGCGCTGCCCGTCGGCTTGGGCTGCAGTTGTGACTGCAGGCGGACTGCACGGCTGGCGACATCGACGATGAAGGTCAGCCCGACCGGCTGCATCGCGTTCGTCCAGGTCTGGCCTTCGATGCGCAAGGTGGTGCCGGCCGCATCCATTTGCATGCTGTGATATTGCGTTTCGCCATCCAGTTCACCTGGATGGCCGGGCAAGGCAACGCGATCGACAATGACCTGTTGCTCGATGTCCCACAGGAGCAATTCGCGGCTTTTGCCATTTGCCGTGAACAGGAAGCGGCTGTCTGGCGTCCAGGCAGCCACATCGATCCAGTCCCTGCGGGACGACTGCACCACGATGCGGGCTTCGGGCGTGGACGGCGTTTGCGCAGCCACAGTCGCTGCCAGCCCGACAGCCAGCAGCGCTGCGAGGGCCAGGCGCATCAGCATCAGGGCCGGCCGCGCAGCGCCACTGGCGATGGTGCGGCGTTGAAATCGAACAGGCTGGGCTCCTGCGACTTCGGCGGCGCGGCGGCCGGCGCGCGCATCACCAGGCGCACGCCGCGTGCCGCCATGGCG
>NZ_WNJP01000098.1 GCF_009733735.1 Sandarakinorhabdus oryzae
ACCGGCCGCGCGGCGGCGGCCGCGCTGGCCGCGTCGGGCGGCGAGGTGTGGGCGTGGGATGATGGCGAAGCGGCCCGCGCCGCCTTTGATGGCACACTGGTCGATCTCAACACAGCGGACCTGTCGGGCCTTGCTGGCGTCGTCGTTTCCCCCGGTGTGCCCCATTCCGCGCCGATCTTTGCGGCCGCCGCCCGCCATGGCGTGCCGGTGATCGGCGATATCGAAGTGTTTGCCCGCGCCCAGCCCAAGGGCCGCATCGTCGGCATCACCGGCACCAACGGCAAGTCCACCACGACGGCGCTGGTCCATCATCTGTGCATCACCGCCGGCCTGCCCGCCGCGATGGGCGGCAACATCGGCCTGCCCATCCTGGCGCAAGACCCGTTGCCGGAAACCGGTGTGTGGGTGCTGGAATTGTCGAGTTATCAGCTGGAAATCACCCACAGCCTCGCCTGCGATGTGGCGATCCTGACCAACATCACGCCCGACCATCTGGAACGGCACGGCACCATGGCGGCGTACGCCGGCGCCAAGGCACGGCTGTTCGCCATGCAGAAGCCCGGCAGCACGGCCATTGTCAGCAAGGCGGCGCAGGCGGCCTACGCCGTGACCAATGGCCCGGTGATGCTGATCGAGGACGTGCCGCTGCCGTCGCCACAAACCGAGTGGCCGGCGCTCAAGGGCCCGCACAATCTGGAAAACGCCCGCGCCGCCATCGCCGCGGCCCGCGCAATGGGCATCGCCGATGATGTCATCGCTGCCGGCCTTGCCTCCTACCAGGCGCTGGCACACCGCATGGAACCGGTCGGCGAGAAGCGCGGGCTCCTTTGGGTCAACGACAGCAAGGCCACCAACCCGGACAGCACGGCCCCGGCGCTCAGCGCCTATCCCCGCATCCACTGGATCGCCGGCGGCCGCCCCAAGCTGGACGCAACAGGCAAGGCTGACTTGTCGGCCGTGTTGCCGCATCTTGGTGACGTGGTGGCCGCCTATCTGATCGGCGAAGCTGCCGTGCAATTTGGCGAGCAGCTGCAGAGCCGTCTGCCCGTCACCCAGTCGGGGACACTGGCGCAGGCGGTGCAGGATGTGCTGGCTGCCGCCAGGCCGGGCGATGTCGTGCTGTTCAGCCCGGCGGCGGCGAGTTTTGACCAGTTCAAGGATTTTGAGGATCGCGGCGCTGCCTTTCGGGCAGCGGTTGCGGCGCTTTGAGGGGGAGACGGGCGATGGCATCTGACCGCATGCGCAGTTCCGCTGGCCGGCCGCTGGCCGCCGCCCTGACCCGCGGCGACCGCAGCGCCATCGGCCGCTGGTTCTGGACGATCGACAAGACCCTGCTGATCATCATCTTTGCCCTTGTGGCGGCCGGTATCGTCGCCGTCGCCGCCGCCTCGCCGGCCGCCGCGCGCCGCCTGTCGGGCACCAATCTGCGCTTTGATGATCTCTTTTTCCTCTATCGCCAGCTGGGCTGGGTGGCGCTTGGCCTGCCGCTGATGCTGGCCACCTCGATGCTGGATCTGAAGCTGCTGAAGCGCCTGTCGGTCATCGGCACGCTGGGTTGCCTCGCCGCCCTGCTGCTGGTGCCGTTCATCGGCGGCGGCGCCAACGGGGCGGCGCGCTGGATCCAGCTGCCCGGCTTCCAGTTCCAGCCGTCGGAATTCTTCAAGCCCTGCTTCATCGTCACCACCGCCTGGCTGTTGAGCCTGAAGGTGGAGGACCGCTCGCTGCCGACCATGCAGATCAGCCTCGGCATCCTGGGCATGGCGCTGATCTGCCTGATCGCCCAGCCTGACGTGGGCCAATCCGCCCTGATTTCTGCCGTTTGGCTCACCCAGGCAATGCTGGCTGGTTTGTCGCTGGCCATTGTCGGCGCACTCGCGGTGCTGGGTGTCGTCGGGCTGGTTGCGGCCTATTTCACCCTCGATCACTTTGCGGCCCGCATCGACAAGTGGGTGATGGGCACGGGCGACACCTTCCAGATCGACAAGGCGCTGGATTGCTTCCGCGCCGGCGGTTGGCTGGGCACTGGCCCGGGCGAAGGCCGCATGAAGTTCCGCCTGCCCGAAGCCCAGACCGACTATATTTTTTCCGTGATCGGTGAGGAATTTGGCCTGATCGCCTGCTTCATGCTGGCCGGCCTGTTCATGGGCCTGGTGGTGCGCGCCCTGCTGGTGGCGATGGACGAAGACGATCCGTTCGTGTTCCTCGCCACGTCGGGCCTGGCCGCGCAGTTTGGCTTCCAGGCGGCGATCAACATGATGGTGAACCTGGCGCTGCTGCCGTCGAAGGGCATGACCCTGCCCTTCATCAGCCACGGTGGCTCCTCCTACCTCGCCATCTGCGTTGGCGCCGGGCTGCTCTTGGCACTGACCCGTTGTAATCCTTTCCTTAAAGGCCAGCCTTGGGCGAAATCGCCGGGCAACTTGCGGCCGGCATGACCGACAATCCGCGCCCCACCACGCCTGGCCCTGGCGGCACCTATGTGCTGTGTGCCGGTGGCACCGGTGGCCATATGGTGCCGGCGCATTGCCTGGCGCTGGAATTGATGGCGCGCGGGCACAAGGTGCATCTGGTGACAGACGAGCGTGGCCTGCGCTTTCCCGGCCTGTTCCCCGGCGTGCCGGTGACGAAGGTGGATGCTGCCTCTACCGGCCGCAGCGGCTGGCGCTCATTACCGCAGGTGGCGCTCTCGATCTGGAAGGGCCGCGGCACGGCGCGCAAGCTGTTCAAGGAGATCCACCCGCGTGCCGTGGTCGGCTTTGGCGGCTACCCGGCCCTGCCCGGGCTCTTGGCGGGCCTGTCGCTCTACCTGCCTTGCCTGATCCACGAGCAGAATGCCGTGCTCGGCCGCACGAACCGTTATCTCGCCCCGCGGGTGCGGGCGATTGCCACCAGCTTCCCAAAGGTGCGCCGCATGGAGGGCAGCTGGCAGCGCCGGGCACATTTCGTCGGCAACCCGGTGCGGCCCGAAGTGCTGGCCGCGCGTGACGTGACATTTGATGAAAACGCTGGCCGGCTGAAGCTGTTGGTGACCGGCGGCAGCCAGGGGGCGGCCATTTTGAACCGCGTGGTGCCCGCCGCTGTCCGCCTGCTGCCCGACGCTGTCCGCGCCCAGCTGGACATCACCCACCAGGGCCGCGACGAGGATGCGCAAGCGATGCTGGCCGATTATCGCGCCGCCGGAATCGAGCCCACCATCGCGGCCTATTTCCCCGACCTCCCCGCCGAAATGGCCTCCAGCCACATCGTCATCGCCCGCTCCGGCGCGTCCACCGTTGCCGAGCTGGCCGTGATGGGCCGGCCCTCGATCCTGGTGCCGCTGCCAATCGCCACAGATGACCACCAGGCCGACAATGCCGCCGCACTGGTCGCAGCGGGCGGGGCGCAGATGATCCGTCAACAGGATTTTACGCCGGAGCGCCTGGCCGAGGTCTTGACGCAATGGTTAACAGACCGGCAGGGGTTGGCCACGGCCGCTGCTGCGGCGCGTGCCGCCGGTCATCCGGAGGCGGCGCAGCGGCTGGCCAACCTCGTCATTGCCACCGGATTGATCGCATGAGTCCCGCACAGATCGCCTTTCGCCCCGGCTTCCGCACCGATATCGGCGTCATCCATTTCGTCGGCATCGGCGGCATCGGCATGTCGGGCATTGCCGAAGTGATGGCCAATCTCGGCTTCGAGGTGCAGGGCAGCGATTCGGCCGAATCCTATGTGGTCGAGGGCCTGCGCAAGAAGGGCATCACCGTCTTCATCGGTCAGAAGCCGGACAATGTCGCCAACGCCGCCGTGCTGGTGATCTCGACCGCGATCAAGGCCGACAATCCCGAAGTCATGGCCGCCCGCGCCAAGCGCATCCCCGTTGTGCGCCGCGCCGAGATGCTGGCCGAGCTGATGCGGCTGAAAAGCTGCGTCGCTGTCGCCGGCACGCACGGCAAGACCACCACCACCTCGATGGTCGCCACCCTGCTCGATGCCGGCGGGCTCGATCCCACCGTCATCAACGGCGGCATCATCAACACCATCGGCTCCAACGCCCGGCTCGGCACGTCGGACTGGATGGTGGTGGAAGCCGACGAAAGCGACGGCAGCTTCCTGCGGCTGACCGGCACGTTCGGTATCGTCACCAACATCGATCCTGAGCATCTCGATCACTGGGGCGATTTCGAGAAGGTGCGCGAAGGCTTCCGCAGCTTCGTCCACGCCGTGCCCTTCTATGGCGCCGCGATCCTGTGCATCGATCATCCGGAAGTGCAGGCGCTGATCCCGCGCGTGTCGGACCGGCGGATCATCACCTATGGCTTTGCCGCCACCGCCGATGTGCGCGGGCTGGACGTGACGCCCGTACCGGGCGGCAACCGCTTTGCCGTGCTGGTGCGCACCCGGGATGGCCAACGCCGGATCGACGATCTGGTGCTGCCGATGCCCGGCCGCCACAATGTCCAGAACGCACTCGCCGCCATCGCCGTGGCGCTGGAACTGGGCGTGGATGATGACGGCCTGCGTGCTGGCCTCGCCCGCTTTGGCGGGGTCAAGCGCCGCTTCACCAAGGTGGGTGAAGTTGCCGGCACCACCGTCATCGATGATTATGGCCATCACCCGGTGGAAATTCGCGCCGTGCTCGCCGCCGCCCGTGAAGGCGCGACCGGCCGTGTCATCGCCGTGGTGCAGCCGCACCGCTACACCCGCCTGCGCGACCTGATGGCGGACTTCTGCGCCGCTTTCAACGATGCCGACATGGTCTATGTCGCGCCGGTCTATGCCGCTGGCGAAACGCCGATCGACGGCGTCGATGCCGCCGCACTCGCCGCCGGCCTCGTCGCCGCCGGCCACCCGAGTGCCGACACGGTGACCGGGCCTGACAATCTGGCGGTGAAGCTGGCCGGCGTGATCCAGCACGGCGACCAGGTCATCTGCCTCGGCGCCGGCGACATCACCAAATGGGCCGCTGGCCTCGCCGACGCGATCGGCAAGGTGAAGGCGGGGTGACGGCGCTCGCCGCCCCTCCGGCCGCGCGCGGCAAGCTGACGGCGTCTGCGCCGCTGGCCCCGCTCGTCTGGTTCAAGGCGGGTGGCGCGGCGGACTGGCTGTTCGAGCCGGCCGATATCGATGACCTGCGCAGCTTCCTGAAGGCGCTGCCGGGCGACGTGCCGGTGATGGCGCTCGGCCTGGGCAGCAATCTCATCGTGCGCGATGGTGGGGTGCCGGGCGTCGTGGTGCGGCTGGGCAAGGCGTTCGGCAAGGTCAGCGCGGCAAGTGACACGCTCACCTGCGGCGGCGGCGCGTCAGGCATTGCCGTGAGCAGCGCCGCGCGCGATGCCGGCGTGGCGGGCCTCGAATTCCTGCGCGGCATTCCCGGCACCGTGGGCGGATTCGTGCGCATGAACGGCGGCGCCTATGGCCGCGAAGTCGCCGACGTGCTGGTGGAGGCGACCATCGTCACCCGCGACGGCGGTATCGAAACCCGCGCCCTGTCGGCGCTCGATTACAGCTATCGCCACTCCAATCTGGCCGACGGCGAGATCGTGGTGGCCGCCCGCCTGAAGGGCCAGCCCGGCGACAAGGCGGCCATCCAGGCCGAAATGGACCGCATCGCTGCGGCACGGGAAGCCAGCCAGCCGCTGCGCACCCGCACCGGCGGTTCCACCTTCAAGAACCCGGCGCCGCACAAGGCCTGGGAACTGGTCCACAGCGCCGGTTGCCGCGGCTTGCGCGTTGGCGGTGCCGAGGTGAGCGAGAAGCACAGCAATTTCCTGATCAACAGCCACCACGCCCGCGCCGCCGATATCGAGGCGCTGGGTGAGCTGGTGCGCGCCCATGTGCTGCGCACGCAGGGCGTGGCGCTGGAGTGGGAAATCCAGCGCGTGGGACGGGTGCAATGAGGGTCGCAGTCCTCATGGGCGGCTGGTCGGCCGAGCGCGAGGTGTCCCTTACCTCCGGCCGCGGCATCGCGCAGGCCTGCCGCACGCTGGGCCATGAGGTGACCGAGATCGACATGGGCCGCAACCTCGGCCAGCAGTTGCTCGATGCCGCGCCCGACGTGGTGTTCAACGCCCTGCACGGCACGCCGGGCGAGGATGGCACGGTGCAGGGCGTGATGGATCTGCTCGGCATCCCCTACACCCACTCCGGCCTCACCACCTCGGCCATCGCCATCGACAAGGAACTGACCAAGCGCATCCTGGTGCCGGCCGGCGTGCCGATGCCGCAGGGCAGGCTCGTCACCAGCGAAAGCCTGTACGACGGCGATCCGTTGCCGCGTCCCTATGTGCTCAAGCCCGTCAACGAAGGCTCGTCGGTGGGTGTCGCCATCGTCACCGACGCCAGCAATTATGGCAACCCGATCCGCCGCGATGTGCCCGGCCCGTGGAACGAATTTGCCACGCTGCTGGCCGAACCGTTCATTGCCGGCAAGGAACTGACCGTCGCCGTGCTGGGCGACGAGGCGCTGGCCGTCACGGAACTCAAGCCGACCCAGGGCTTTTATGATTATGAGGCCAAATATACCGATGGCCTGACCGTGCATGAATGCCCGGCGCAGCTGCCGCCGGAGATCGAGGCGGCCTGCCTCGCCCATGCGTTGACCGCGCACCGGGCGCTCGGCTGCCGCGGCACCAGCCGTTCGGATTTTCGCTGGGATCCGGCGCAGGGCCTGGCCGGGCTCTATCTGCTGGAAACCAACACCCAGCCGGGCATGACGCCCTTGAGCCTGGTGCCGGAACAGGCGAGAGTGAGGGGCATCAGCTATGAACAACTGGTGCAGCGCCTGATCGAGATGGCGCTGGCCGATCGGAAGGGAGGCCAGGGGTGACGGCTGCCGTTCTGAAGCGCGGCGCCAAGCCGCCGCGGGCCGCGCAGAAGCGGTCGGGGCGCGGCATGCCCGATGCCAAGCTGACCCGCCGCCAGCTTGGGCTGGGCGCCGGCGTGATGCTAGGCCTCGTTCTGCTCGCAATGATCGCAATGGGCGTGCCGCAGCGGCTGTGGAACGGCTTTGTGGTGTGGACCGCCGCCCAAGGCTGGGAAGTGCGCCATGTCGAATTGACCGGCGCGCGCGAGCAGGAACGGCTGGCCATCTATGCTGCGGTGCTCAACGGGCCCACGAATGCCATGCTGGCCACCGATCTGGACGAGGTGCGCGAGCGGCTGCGCACCCTGCCCTGGATCGCCGATGCCAGCGTGCAGCGACGCCTGCCCGACACGCTGGTGATCGAGATTTCGGAGCGCAAGCCAGTGGCGCTGTGGCAATATCACCAGCAGCTGGCCGCCATCGACATCACCGGCCGCGTCCTCACCCGCGAGCGGCTGGAGCGCTGGAACGAGCTGCCGATCCTGGTCGGCGCCGGCGCCAATACCCGCGTGCATGATGCGCTGGAACTGATCGCCACCACGCCGCTGGGTCGCGACGTGAATGCCGCCGTGTTCGTGGGCGGCCGGCGCTGGGACCTGAAATTCAAGAGCGGCGAGACGCTGGCACTGCCCGATCAGCCGGGCCAGGCCCGCGCCGCGCTGGCCAGCTTTGCCAAGCTGGATGGCCAGGGCCCGGAACGGCTGCTGGGGGGGCGTTTCACGCGTTTCGACATGCGCCTGCCCGGCCGCATGATCGTCGCCGGCCCGGCGGTGGCCGAAACATTGGCCGCCGCCGAAAAGGCGCGCCGCGCCGCCGCGCAAGCGCAGAAGATCTGAGGAGGAGGATCGTTGGCCCCCCGCATTCCACTTCCCCCGCTCGGTCGCGGCCAGCCGGAACGGCCAGTGGCCGTGCTGGATGTCGGCACGTCGAAAGTGTCGGCGCTGATTGCGCTGATCGGCGGCGACGGGCCACCACGCGTCATCGGCAGCGGCCAGAAGCCCTGCATGGGCCTGAAACGCGGCACGGTGACCGATTTCGACAAGGCCGAAATGGCCATCCGCGGCGCCATGGACCAGGCCGAACGCGCCGCCGGCCTGCAGGTGGACAGCGTGATGACCAGCTTTGCCGCCGGCAACATGGCCAGCAGCATGGCCAGCGCCGAGATCGACATTGCTGGCGCCAGCATCACGCCGACCGACATGGTGACGCTGCGCCAGGCCGGCCGCGCCAGCATCGATCCCAGGGGCCGCACCGTGGTCCACGCGCTGCCGGCGCTCTACACATTGGATGGCCTGCCCGGCGTCGAAAGCCCGCTCGGCCTGCATGCCGACCGGTTGGGCATGGATATCCATGTCGTCACCGCCGACACCCCGGCGATCCTCAACTTCACCCGCGCCGTGGCGCAGTCGCACCTCGGCATTTCCGGCCTGGTCGCCAGCCCGCTCGCCGCCAGCCTGGCCGTGCTGGATGAGGAAGAGCGCGACATCGGCGTGGCCCTGATCGACATCGGCGCCGGCATGACCAGCATCGCCGTGCACAAGTTCGGCATCGCCGTGGGGATCGCCACCGTGCCGATGGGCAGTGCCGACATCACCGACGATATTGCCGCCGCCTTCGACACCAAGCGCAGCAATGCCGAGCGCCTGAAGACCTTTGATGGCGCCGCCGTTGCCACCGCGCGCGACCAGGTCGATCCGGTGATCATCCCGCCCGCCGTGGAAGATGGCAGCGCCGAACCCCGCAAGGTGCCGCGCGCGCAGCTGGTCGGCGTGATCCGCACCCGGCTGGAAATATTGTTCGGCGAAATCGGCAAGGCCTTGTCGGGCCTGGGGTTTGTTGGCCCGCAGGCGCGGCGCATCGTGCTGACCGGCGGCGGATCAGACCTGCGCTCGATCGCGGATTTTGCCGGCAGCTACTTGGGCTGCAACGTGCGTATCGGCCGGCCGCGCGGACTGAACGGACTGCCCGTCGCACAGGAAGGCCCGGCTTTCGCAACGCTGGCCGGTCTCATATTGTTTGCCGGTCGTGATCCCGGCGATGTCTGGCACCAGCCGGTGACCAGTGAAAATGGGGCGCCGCGCCGCGGATTGGGCGGAGTCATCGAAAAACTGTGGGGAAGTCTGTGAAGTCCCTTCCCAGCGATTCGCGCATCATCTAGTATGTTACGGGCCACGGGAGACACGATATGCTGGAATTCGCCAAGCCGGAACTGACTGAACTGAAGCCGCGGATCGCCGTTGTCGGCGTCGGCGGGGCCGGCTGCAACGCCGTAGCCAACATGATCGCTGCCGATCTGATGGGCGTTGAGTTCATTGTGGCCAATACCGATGCCCAGCAACTGGCGATGAGTCCGGCCGGCACGCGCATCCAGCTCGGCATGAAGATCACGCAGGGCCTGGGCGCCGGCGCCCGTCCCGAGATCGGCCGTGCGGCCGCCGAAGAGACGCTGGAACAGCTCGAAACCGCGCTCGACGGCGCGCACATGTGCTTCATCGCAGCCGGCATGGGCGGCGGCACCGGCACCGGCGCGGCCCCCGTGGTGGCACGCGCCGCGCGCGAAAAGGGCATCCTCACCGTTGGTGTTGTCACCAAGCCGTTCAGCTTTGAAGGCGCCAAGCGCATGCGCGCGGCCGAGGAAGGCATCACCGAGCTGCAGAAGCATGTCGACACGCTGATCATCATCCCGAACCAGAATCTGTTCCTGATCGCCAATGCCAACACCACTTTCAAGGACGCCTTTGCCATGGCGGACCAGGTGCTGCACCAGGGCGTGCGCGGCATCACCGACCTGATGATCATGCCGGGCCTGATCAACCTCGACTTTGCCGACATCCGCACCGTGATGAGCGAGATGGGCAAGGCGATGATGGGCACCGGCGAAGCCAGCGGCGAAGGCCGCGCCATCGAGGCGGCGCAGAAGGCCATCGCCAACCCGCTGCTCGACGAAGTCTCGATGCGCGGCGCCAAGGGCGTCATCATCAACATCACCGGTGGCGACGATCTGAAGCTGATGGAAGTGGACGAAGCCGCTTCCTATATCCGCGACATGGTCGATACCGAAGCCAACATCATCGTCGGCAGCGCCTTCAACAAGGATCTGGATGGCCTGATGCGGGTGAGCGTGGTGGCCACCGGCATCGATGCCGCCGCCCGCCCGATGCCGATCCCGGCACCGCCCAAGAAAGCCGCCGCGCCGGCCTTCCTGGCCCAGCCCAGCATCTTCACCATGCCGCCGCCCGCCGCGCAGCCGGAACCCGAGCCGATGCCGGAGCCGGAGCCGGTGGCCGAAATTGCCCCGGAACCGGTGGCCGCCGAACCGCTGTCGCTCGACCTGCCGGTGGCCGAAACCGTCGCGGAGGATGCCGAAACCGTGGCCGAAGCCGTGGAAGAAGACGACGCCATCGATCTCGCCGAAGTCGGCGAGCGCGTGGACGAACGCCCGGAAACCAGCTTCACCTTCACGCCGGTCGCGCCGATCGCCGGCCCGACGGTGAACCCGGAACCGGCCCCGGCGCCGATCCCCGAACCGGTGGCTGAAGACCGGCCGCTGACCCTGTTCGAACGCATGATGGGCATGAGCCGCAAGCCGCGCGCGCCGGAGCCGCCGCCGGCGAGCCTGGCGCCGCAGCCGGAACCGCCGCAG
>NZ_WNJP01000099.1 GCF_009733735.1 Sandarakinorhabdus oryzae
ATGCGGCGCGGGTGCGCCAGGGCATGCCGGCGCAGGTGTCGGTGCCAGCGCTCGGTGCCGGCACGCTGGCCGGCGTGGTGAGCGAAGTGGGCGCGCGCGGCGATGATGGTACCGGCACCTTCCGGGTGGAGGTGAAATTGCCGGCAGACCGGCGCCTCGCCTCGGGCCAGATCGGCCGGGCGCGGCTGGTACTGGGTGCGGCCGAGCCGGGCGCGCCGATCAGCGTGCCGGCCACCGCGGTGTTTTCGGCGCGGGCCGATGAAGGCTTCGTGTTCGTGCTGGAACCGGTGACCCGGCGCGTGCGGCAGCGGCTGGTGGCGCTGGGGCCGGTGGGGCCCGATGGCGTGGTGGTGACCGGCGGCTTGCGACCCGGCGAGCAGGTGGTGACCACCGGTGTTGACCGGTTGCGCGATGGCCAAGTGGTCGAACTGGCGCATTATCCTGCCAAGACTCTGGCCGCCAAGTGAACGCCATCATCCGCTTTGCCATACAGCGCTGGCAGATCACGCTGGTCGTGTTCCTGGCGCTGGCGGCGCTGGGCACCTCGGCCTTCTTCACCATCCCGCGCTCGGTCGATCCGCACTTCCCGTCGCCGTTCATCAGCGTCATCGCCAACGTGCCCGGCGCCGAGCCGTCCGACATGGAAACCACCATCGCCAAGCCGATCGAGGACGTGATCCAGGGCCTCGATGGCATCGTGAAGGTGCAATCGCGTTCCACCGACTCCACCGCTGTCATCACCGGCGAGTTCGGTTGGGATGGTGACCCTGAGAAAAATTATGACGAGATCGTGCGCGAGGTGAACGCCATCCGGCAGAATCTGCCAAGCGCGCTGACCCGGCTGGAATTCCAGAAGTCGCGCACCACCGAAGCCGCCGTGCTGCAGTTCGCGCTGGTCTCCGACACCGCTTCCTATCGCCGGCTGGAAAAGATCGCCAAAGATCTGCGCGAGCGCCTGATCCGCGTGCCGGGAGTGCGCGCGGCACGGGTGTGGGCGCTGCCAACGCCGGAAATGCGGGTGGCGCTCGATACCGGGCGCATGGCGCAACTGGGCATTCCGGTCACTGCCGTCACCGATGCGCTGCGGGGCGGCGGCCAGGATCTGCCGCCGGGCGCCGTGCAGTCGGGCAATGCCCGGCTCAACGTGCAGGCCGGCGGCGCCTATCGCAGCGTCGCCGAAGTGGCCGACGAGCCGATCCGCGCCCAGGGCGGCCGCATCGTGCGGGTGAAGGATATCGCCCAGGTCGGCTGGGCCTATGAGGAACAGCCGCACTATGCCCGGTACAACGGCAAGCGCGCGGTGTGGGTGACGCTGACCCAGAAGGACGGGCTCAACGTGCTCGACATCCGCAACGGCGCGGTGGCGGCGGCCGATGCCTATCGCCGGCTGCTGCCGCCCGATGTGCAGTTGCAGGTGGCGTTCGACCAGAGCGACGACATCGCCCGCAAATTGGGCCAGTTGGGCCGCGATTTCGCCATCGCGCTGGGGCTGGTGCTGATCACTTTGCTGCCGCTGGGCTGGCGCGCGTCCATCGTGGTGATGGTCTCGGTGCCGCTCAGCCTTGCGATGGGTGTGGCCGTGCTGGGCTGGAGCGGCTTCACGCTGAACCAGCTGGCGATTTCGGGCTTCATCATCGCGCTCGGCCTGCTGGTGGACGACAGCATCGTGGTGACCGAGAATATCGCCCGACACCTCAGGATGGGCAAGAAACGCGAGCAGGCGGCCATCGATGGCACCAGCCAGATCGCGGTGGCGGTGATCGGCTGCACCTTCGTGCTGTTGTTTGCCTTCCTGCCCCTGACCATGCTGCCTGAAGGCGCCGGCAAGTTCACCCGCAGCCTGCCGGTGGCGGTGCTGGGCACGGTGGCGGCTTCGCTGCTGGTCTCGCTCACCATCGTGCCATTCCTCGCCAGCCGCATCCTGCCGCGCGAGGAAAGCGAACATGGCAATCGCTTCCTGCAGGCGGTCAACGGCGGCATCCACCGTTTCTACCAGCCGGTGCTGCACTGGGGCCTCACCCATCCGTGGCGGGCAATGGGTGTCTCCACGCTCCTGATCCTGTCGGGCTTTGGCCTGGTGCCGCTGATCGGCTCCAGCCTGTTTCCGCCGGCCGAAACCCCCTATTTCCTGGTGCAGGTGACAGCCAGCGAAGGCACGGCCATCCCGGCCACCGACCGGGCGGTGCAGGCCGTGGAGGACGCGCTGAAGGGCGAGCCCAACGTCACCGGCACCGCCAGCAACATCGGCCGCGCCAATCCGCGCATCTTCTACAACCAGTCCAACAATGATCAGCGCAGCAACATCGGCGAGGTGTTGGTGACGCTGAAGGCCTGGGACAAGCCGGGCAGCCCCGAGATGGTCGAACGCCTGCGCCGCAAGCTCGCGGCCGTGCCGGATGCGCAGTTCATGGTGAAGATTTTCCAGAACGGCCCGCCCATCGACGCGCCGATCCTGATGCGCATCATCGGGCCTGATCTTGATGTGCTCAAGCGCCTGGCGGCCGAAACCGAGGCCGTGATGCGCACGGTGCCCGGCACCCGCGACGTGCGCAACCCGGTGGCGGTGGACACGCCGCGCCTCAATCTCGGGCTCGATCATGACAAGGCTGCGCTGCTCGGCGTCGCGCCGGGCGCGCCGCGCCGCACCTTGCGGCTGGCGCTGGCCGGGGAAAATGCCGGCCGCTTCCGTGATGTCGAGGGCGACAGTTACAATGTCGTCGTGCGCCTGCCGCTCGAGGAACGCCACAATGTGCGGGTGCTGGACGATATCTACATGCCCGGCAGCAGTGGCCCGGTGCCGCTGCGCGAAATCGCGACGCCTTATCTCGATTCCGCGCCGCCGCGCATCAGCCGGGAGCGCCAGAGCCGCGTCGTCTATGTCGATTCCCAGGTGTCCGACGGCTATCTCACCGCCAAGGTCAACAAGGCGGTTGTCGATGCGGTGCAGTCAAAGGTGAAACTGCCCGACGGCTATCGCTTCGACGTTGGCGGCGAAGCCGAGACGGCAGCGCGCAGCTTTGGCGGGCTGGGGCCGATCATCGCGCTCGCCGTGTTCGGCATATTGGCGGTGCTGGTGATCGAATTCGGCCGCTTCCGCGAGACATTGGTGGTGGCCGGCGTCATCCCGCTCGGCCTGTTCGGCGGGCTGGTGGCGCTGTTCCTCACCGGCAACAGCCTCAGCTACACCGCCGTCATCGGCTTCGTGGCGCTCATCGGCATCGAGATCAAGAACAGCCTGCTGCTCGTCGATTTCACCACCCAGCTGCGCGAAGCCGGCCGGCCGTTGCGCGAAGCCATCGAGGAGGCCGGCGAGGTGCGCTTCCTGCCGGTGCTGCTGACCAGCGTGACCGCGATCGGCGGTCTGCTGCCGCTCGCCCTGTCCGGTTCCGGCTTGTATGGCCCGCTGGCCTGGGTGATCATCGGCGGGTTGGTGTCGTCCACCATCCTGTCGCGCGTCGTCACGCCGGTCATGTATCTGCTGATCGTTCAGGGCGCGCCGGCCGGCAGCGTCAGCGCGGATTGACAAATTCTGTCAAGTTTATGTGACGCTTTGGCAAGGTGAAGCTGCGCTTCATTGCTTAAGCGGCAGCACAGGTTTATCGCCGAGCCCATGAAGCGGACGACGGGCCTTGATCTTGAACGGGTGAAATTGTGGCGGCCAGCCACGCAGATGGTGCGCGGTGGCACCATGCGCACCGAAGTCGGCGAAACCTCCGAAGCCATCTTCATGACCTCCGGCTATTGTTACGACAATGCCGAGGAGGCCGCAGCGCGCTTCCGCGGCGAACGGCCGGGCATGACGTACAGCCGGCTGCAGAATCCTACGGTGGAAATGCTGGAACGCCGCATCGCCCTCATTGAAGGCGCCGAGGCCGCGCGCGCCACGGCCACCGGCATGGCGGCGATGACCGGCATGCTGCTTTCCACCCTGTCGGCCGGTGATCACCTGGTCGCCGGGCGCGCCCTGTTCGGATCGTGCCGGGTGCTGGTCGATTCGATCCTGCCGCGCTTCGGCATCGAAACCACCACCGTTGATGCCCGCGACGTCGATGCCTGGGCAAAGGCGCGGCGGCCGAACACCAAGGCCTTCTTCCTCGAAACGCCGACCAATCCGGGGCTCGACCTGTGCGATATCCGCGCGATCGCCGATATCGCCCATGATGCCGGCGCGCTGGTCATGGTGGACAACGCCTTTGCCTCGCCCGTGATTCAGAAGCCGCTGGAACATGGCGCCGATATCGTCGCCTACAGCGCCACCAAGCTCATGGACGGGCAGGGCCGCGTGCTCGCCGGCGCCGTGGTCGGCAGCGAAAAATGGATCAACGACACCTATCTCGCCTTTGCCCGCCACACCGGCCCCAATCTTTCGCCGTTCAACGCCTGGGTGGTGCTGAAGAGCCTGGAGACGCTGGAGCTGCGCGTGCGTCAGCAGTGCGCCAATGCCGCGAAGGTCGCGCAATTCCTGGCGACGCGGGTGCCGCGCACCGTTTATCCGGGCCTGGCCAGCCACCCGCAACATGATCTGGCCCAGCGCCAGATGAAGGCGGGCGGCACCATTATCGCGCTCCACCTCGATGGCGGCCGCCCCCAGGCCCAGGCGCTGCTCGATGCGCTGGACATCATCGATATCTCCAACAATCTCGGCGACTCGCGCTCGCTGATGACCCATCCCGCCAGCACCACCCACGCCAGCTTGTCGGAAGCGGTGCGCGCCGAAATGGGCATCACCGAAGGCATGTTGCGGCTGAGCATCGGGCTGGAAGACGCCGACGACCTGGTGGAGGATCTCGACCAGGCCTTAAGGGTGGCCGGCCTATGACGGGGATGATCGGCCAGATCTTCCCCTATGCCGAGACCACCGGCAGCATTACTGTGCGCGTTGCCCCCCATTATCTGCCCGACCAATCCGATCCGGAGCGGGGCTATTTCGTCTGGGCCTATCATGTCCGCGTGGAAAACGGCGGCACCGCATCGGTGCGGCTGATGGCGCGGCGCTGGCTGATCACCGATGGCGATGGCCGCACCGAACAGGTGGAAGGCGATGGCGTGGTGGGCGTGCAACCGCTGATCGGGCCGGGCGGCGCCTATGATTATGTCTCGGGCTGCCCGCTCGCCACCGCGTCGGGCCGCATGGAAGGCCGCTATGTGATGATGGGAGAGGATGGCGGCCGTTTCCCAGTGACCATCCCGGCCTTTGCCCTGGAACTGCCCGGCCGCAAGCCGGTGCATTGATTGCCGGTTCGGCTCGCGCCAAAGTGATCGCATGAAGCGCACCCATTTGCCCCTCAATGCCTTGCGCGTGTTCGAAGCGGCTGCGCGGCACCTGTCGTTTACGCGCGCCGCCGACGAACTGGCGGTGACGCCGGCGGCCGTGGGCCAGCAGATCCGGGCGCTGGAAGAAACGCTGGGCGTGGTGCTGTTCCGCCGCTTGACCCGCAACCTGGAGTTGACCCACGAGGCCGAACAGGCGCTGCCGGCGCTGCAGCAGGGGTTCCTGGCCTTTGAAGAGGCGGTGCGCCAGATGCAGGCCGGGCAATCGAGCCGGGTGCTGTCGATTGCGGCGCCGCGCGCACTGATGGCGAAATGGCTCACCGCGCGGCTGGCCGACTATGGCCGGCAGAACCCGGATCTGCGCTTTTCGATCAGTGCGCACGAGGATGGCGAGGTGGATTTCACCCAGGCCAATCTCGATCTCGCCCTCTATTTCGGCAGTGAGCCGCAGGCCGAGGGCATTCATGGCCGCACCCTGGGGCCGGAACGGCTGGTGACGGTGGCGGCACCGGGGGCAGGGACGGACGCGCCCTGCATCGCCCACCCGCTCGATCCCGAAACGCCCTGTGTTGAAAGCGCGCTCACCGTCGCCGATCCCGGCCTGGCGCTGGACGCCGCGGCATCGGGCCTGGGCAAGACCCGCGTGCCGGCGCTGCTGGCCGCGGCCGATCTCGCCGCAGGGCGGCTGGTGGCCCTGGACGAGGGCGAAGCAATGGCTGGCGCCTGGTGGTTGACCGCGCCAACGCCGCAATGGCGGCAGGCCAAGGTCAGGGCGCTGGTGGCATTCCTGATCGGCTGAACTGATCGGCTGAATCCGGCCGGTCCAACCTTCCAAAATGGCTGAGTCTCCGGTCCGCCGCTGCGGCGGGCCGGACTATGGTTACGCGGTCATTAACCCCGAAAACTGTCGGAAAACTTTACAAATTATGAAATTAAGAATTTGGTCATAAAGAGTTAAGTTGCTTGAATCCTGCATAAACTTTCAAATTCCTTAATTTGGTATGAATATTGCATCTCCACACGCAACCGGTGGCCACGGGGGTGCCGGACGTGTGTCTGTGAGGGAGTTGTCATGAAGATGCTTATGAAGTCGGCGATCGCTGCTGCTGCGCTCGCCCTGATGCCGATGGCGGCCCAGGCCACCACCTCGGTCTCGATCCTCAGCTTTACCGCCAATCAGGCCGGTGCCAACCTGACCTACAAGGACAACGGCGCGGCGGGCTGGACCCTGTCGACCGTGACGCCGAAGAACGTGCTGGTCACGCTCGAGGATTTCGGGGGCGGCTTCATCTCGGGCGTCGCTGCCAAGATGACCTTCAACGGCAGCGGCACCAGCTATGCGGTGAACAACTCCGGCAGCCTGTGGTCGCAGGCCTTCACCGGCGGCACCGTGTCGTTCCAGGCGGTCAATGCCTTCACCATCGGCTCCACCAATGTGGCGGCTGGCGCCAACATCCTGACGCTCAGCTTCACCGGCGGTGAACTTTCGGCGATCGTGCCGGGCACCTCGGGCAACGCCCTGGTGTCGATCCCGGGTGACAGCTTCTTCAACGTGTCGAGCGCCTTCCTCGACTTCCCGCCGATCAAGCTGACCGACTTCTCGATCAGCTTGGCCAACGTCATCCCCGGCTTCACCTTCAGCCCGGGCGGCCTGGGTGGTCAGGCCAATGGCCGTTTCTCCAACTTCACGGCGCGCGGCTCGGGTGACTTCACCGCCACCGTGCCGGAACCGGAAACCTGGGCGATGCTGCTGCTGGGCTTTGGCCTGGTTGGCTTCGCCCGTCGCCGTCAGGTCCGCGCTGCGGCCTGATTGGCGTCCGCGGGGGCCAGGCCCGGGGTTGGCAATTTGCCGGCACAGGGGGCCTGGGCCTGGCACCCGCACTCTCTTCCCCTTTGCCTGATGGTCGCTTGGGCAGCGTGGGTCGCAACATGAAAAAGATGCATAAAAGGTTAACGTGGACTTAATTCGCATTGCTTTTCGTTCATTGATATGAAAGCATTGTGAATGGGTCGTAGGGGGCAGAATTTCCTGCCCGTGTTTTTGCGAGGGTGGACAACATGAAACCGAATTTTTTTGCAGCAGCAGTCGCTGCGGCCTTCGTGGCCGCCCCGGCGCTGGCCGTCGTGCCGCTGGTGGACTCGCCGATCACAGTGACGTCGGCCGATGTCGGCAAGTCCTTCACCTACAACTATAATGGCATCGGTGGCGATCCGTCGGCCGTGCTGCCGGGCCTGAAGTCCGCGATCACCTTCACGCTCACGGGCGTGGCGGGCAATGTCTGGTCGTTCAGCGCGGCCATCGACAACACCCTGTCTGATCCGGGGACCGGCGGCCGTATCGTGAGCTGGGGCTTTGACGGCAACCCGGAAATCGTCGGTGCAACGCCGCTGGTCGGTCCGTTCGGCACCGCGGTGATCAATGCCGGCTTCCCGCAGATCGGCGGCCAGACCACGATCGACTTCTGCCTGACGGCGAACAACAATTGCCAGGGCGGCGGCGGCGGTGGTTTGGCTGCTGGCACGACGGGCAACCAGACCTTCAATCTGCTCTTCACCAACAACCCGACCAATTCGGTCATCTTCAACCACTTCATCGTCCGCTACCAGTCCATCACCGGGCAGGGCCGGGTGACCTCGGGCATCGGCCTGGGCACCGGCGGCGGTGGCTTCGATGGTGAAGGCGGCGGTGTGCCGGAACCGGCGACCTGGGCGATGCTGCTCTCGGGCTTCGGCATGGTCGGTTTTGCCGCCCGTCGCCGTCGCGGTCTGGCCAGCGTTTCGGCCTGACAGCGCTTACCCGAACAGATGGCCGGTCCCCGCGCGGGGGCCGGCCATTGTCGTTTGGGCCGGCTGCTGCCTTTTGGCGCGGCTCACCGTGATCGGCGCCCCTTGCCAAAGCCGGGCGCCCGCGCCATCGGGGCAGCCTGTTTCACGATGGGGGTCAAGATGATGGTGATGATGCGCAACATGGTGGCCGTGGCGGCCCTGCTCGCCGGTTCGGTGCCGGTGCTGGCGGCGGATGCGCCGCTCACCACGCTCGCCGCCGGTGTCAGCGAGGTCGAGCTGAAGGCCAGCATCACGGCCCTGGTCGGGTTCGGCACCCGCCATTCGGCCAGCGATACCACCAGCCCGACCCGCGGCATCGGCGCCGCCCGCCGCTGGACCGAGAGCCGCTTCCAGGCCTTCAGTGCCGCCTGCGGCAATTGCCTGACCATCCAGAAACCGTCGCAGGTCTTTACCGGCGACCGCCTGCCCAACCCAACCGAGATCGTGGACGTGCTGGCCATCCAGCCCGGCACCAGCGATCCGAACCGGGTGATCATCATGTCCGCCCATATCGACAGCCGCAATTCGGACCCGCTCGATGCGAAGGGCGACGCGCCGGGCGCCAATGATGATGGCAGCGGCACCGCCGCCGTGATCGAGGCGGCGCGCGTGCTGTCTCAGCACAAGTTTGCCGCCACCATCGTCTATGCCGTGCTGTCGGGTGAAGAGCAGGGGCTGAACGGCGGCAAGGTGCTTGCCGACTATGCCCGCGCCCAGGGCTGGGTGGTGGAAGCCGATCTCAACAACGATATCGTCGGCAATTCCACCGGCATCGGCGGCATGAAGGATTCAGGCCATGTCCGCGTGTTTTCCGAAGGCACCAAGGCGGTGGAATCGGCCGCCCAGGCCAACCGCCGCCGCTACAATGGCGGCGAGAATGACTCGCCCAGCCGCAACCTGGCGCGCTTCCTCGACAGCCTCGCCGATCACAATATCAATGGCCTGGATGTAAAGATGGTCTATCGCACCGATCGCTTCGGCCGCGGCGGTGACCAGACCCGCCTGCTGGAGGCCGGCTATCCGGCGGTGCGCATCACCGAGGCGGTGGAACATTATGACCGCCAGCACCAGAATATCCGGGTGGAGAATGGCCGCGCCTATGGCGATCTCATCCCCGGCGTGGATTTCCAGTATCTGGCCAAGGTCACCCGCCTCAACGTCGCTGGCCTGGCGGCCCTGGCCCGCGCACCGATGCCGCCTGCGGTCAGCATCGAGCGCAACGAAGGCGCCAACACCAAGGTGAGCTGGACCCCGGTGAAGGGCGCTGCCGGCTACAAGGTCTGGTGGCGCGACACCACCGCGCCGCAATGGCAGTACAGCCGCAGCGCCGATGCTGCCGCCACGTCGCTGGTGCTGGACCAGGCGTCGATCGATGATTGGCTGTTCGGCGTTTCGGCCGTTGCCGCCGATGGCAGCGAAAGCCCAGTCGCCTATCCGGGCGATGCCGGCAGCTTCATCAGCAACCCGCCGTTCCCGTCACCGCAGCCGCGGCCCTGAGGTTGGCCGAAACAGATCCGGCCAGCAGGAGAGGCATGATGCTGCAGTTCATCATCAAGGCCATGCTGTCCGGGTTGATTGTCGCCACCGTGGCCACCGTGGCCAAACGTTATCCGGGCTTTGGCGCGCTGATTGCCTCGCTGCCACTGGTTTCGGTGCTGGGCATGATCTGGCTGTGGAACGACAGCGGCGATCCCGCGCTGCTTGCTGATCATGCCCGCGCCACCTTCTGGTTCGTGCTGCCGTCGCTGCCGATGTTCCTGGTCATCCCGGCGCTGCTGGGCCGCGGCTGGGCTTTTCCCGTCGCCCTGCTTGCCGGCTGCGTGCTGACCATTGCGCTGTACCTGGCCATGACCTGGGCCGCGCCGCGGCTTGGCCTGCGGCTCTGACCGCGGTCAGGCGCCGGCGATAACGGGCCGGCCGATCAGGGCAATCTCGCTCATCGGAACGGCCAGCCGTTGACCAGAAAGCGGATCGCTGGCGTCGGCGCCGCCGGCACCCAGGCCGTGCAACAGCAGGGCGCGGCCATCGCCGGTGATCAGCAGCAGCGGCAAGCCACGCGCCAGGTCGCGGTGCATCAGCGGTTCGGCGGCCAGCGGCGCCTGGCCGGCCTCCCAGACGATCTCGACCGCAGTTTCCACCTCGTCCTCATCGGCGCTGATGGCAGCGCCGGCGACGGCCAGCAGTGCGGCGCGGCCCGAACGCGGGCCGATGCGGGCCATCACCTGTTCGCGCGTGAAGCGGACGCCGCGCGCCTGCCAACATGCGACCAGCGCGGCGGCCAGCGTGT